>NZ_JBMDJC010000008.1:0-289478 GCF_057808995.1 Acidovorax sp. FG60 | reverse complement strand
CTCATAGCTCAATCCTCTCAGAGAAAAGAGCCTCCTCAAAACCCGGGGCGGTTCAACGTTCTGTCGCGCTTGCCAACGCAACGGGCCAGCCTGGTTCATGAGTTGCTGCCGCATCGTTGGCACGCGCCAAGCTGACTTCAGGCAGCTGACGTTGTACTCAGCCGCACGCTAGGCAGCTTGCCCCGGTGGCGGTGCGCAGCGATTCCAGTGCCCCACAGTCTCCAACACAAACACCTCCAGCGCAGGTACTGCGAATGGCCCGCAGCTGCTTGTGCAGGGCCCTCAGTTCAACGATCCGGCGCTCCACCAAGCGCATGTGATCGTCCAGGAGGGCATTGACCTCGTCGCAGGGCTTGGCTGGGTCATCCTGCAGTTGCAGCAGGGCTCGAATGTCGTCGTGCGGCATGTCCAGCGAGCGACAGCGAACGATGAAGGCCAGCCGGTCCACGTGCTCCTGGCCATAGTGCCGATAGTTGTTAGCAGCGCGCATGGGCGCCTGCAGAAGACCCTCAGCCTCGTAAAAGCGCACTGTGGGTACGGAGCATCCAGCCAATGACGATAGTTCACCGATTTTCATATGTGCCTCGCTACTGCTTGACTCTACATCTACTTGAGGGTTTCTAATGCAGGACATGAGTACATGTCAAAGCGGTAGCTGCTCGGGCAGCTGTGATTCCCAGACCAAGGATGAAGGGGCCCCAAGCGCCGCTTCAACCGTGGTGAGCACGTTTGCCATTCCCGGGATGGACTGCCCCTCCGAGGAGAACCTCATTCGCATGGCCCTGGGCGGCTTGCCCGGGTTGGGGCCGATGACCTTCGATCTGGCAGGTCGCCAACTACGGGTGGTGCACACGGGCGAGCCCGCCCGGATCGCCGAGAAGCTGGTTCCTTTGAACCTGGGGGCGGAATTGCTCATCAGTGAGGAGCGCGTAGACGGTGGGCACTGGAAGACCCGTTTCTCCGTGCCGAAGATGGATTGCCCGTCCGAGGAGAACCTCATTCGCATGGCACTGGCCGACGCGGCTGCAGTTGGCGCTCTGGACTTCGATTTGAAGGGCCGTGTACTCACTGTGCAGCATGGCGGGAGCCCGCAGGAGCTGCTGGCTCGTCTCGCTCCCCTCAACCTGGGGGCGCAGGTGCTGGATAGCGCTCAAACCATCGGGGCGCAAGCGATTGCACCTGATGCCGAAGGGGATGCGGCCGAGGCGCGGACGCTGAAGCTTTTGCTCGCGATCAACGGCGCTATGTTCGTCTTCGAGATGATCGTGGGCCTGATCGCACAGTCGACCGGCCTCATCGCGGACTCGCTCGACATGTTCGCCGATGCGGCGGTCTATGGGCTGGCGCTCTATGCAGTGGGTCGCGCTGCCGCCTTGAAGGTGAAGGCCGCGCACATCGCCGGCTGGCTGCAAGTCGTGCTTGCGCTTGGGGCGCTTGCAGAAGTGGTTCGGCGGGCTGTGACGGGCAGTGAGCCCGAGTCCACCCTCATGATGGGCATCGGCCTGGTGGCCGTGGTCGCCAATGTCATTTGCTTGGTGCTCATCGCCAAGAAGCGCGACCGTGGTGCTCACATGACAGCAAGCTATATTTTTTCTGCGAACGACGTGATCGCCAACGCAGGGGTGATTGTGGCTGGTGCGCTGGTCGCGTGGACCGGATCCTCGTACCCTGACTTGGTGATTGGCACCGTCATCGCGCTGGTGGTGCTTAATGGTGCCCGGCGCATCCTGAACCTTCGATGAGCCAAGCTGGACAGAATGTGGATGCTAGCGGTTTGTCGAGGTGGGATGGCCAACCGCTTACGGAGATAGCGCGACTGCGCAAGGAGGTTGCCAAGCTCAAGATGGAGCGCGACATCCTGAAAAAAGCCGCGGCCTACTTCGCGAAGGAGTCGATGTGAAGTTCGGCTTCGTGGCGAAACACCGAGGGGCCTGGCCGGTCAATCTGATGTGCGAGGCGCTCGGTGTCTCGCGGGGTGGCTTCTACGCGTGGCTCACACGGCCCAGGAGCCAGCGCAGCCTCAGCGATGAAGTGCTGGGCGCGCAGGTCCACCAGAGCTTCGTGCGCAGCGACCGCACCTACGGCGCGCGCCGTGTGTGGCACGACGTGTTGGAGCAAGGTCAAGCCTGTGGTCTGCACCGCATCGAGCGACTCATGCGAGAGCAGGCACTACGAGCCAGGCCCCGACGACGTGGACTGCCCAAGGACCGGGGCACGCGCAGCGCGGTGGCCGATAACGTGCTGGACCGCCAGTTCCGGGCCGATGGCCCGAACCAGAAGTGGGTAGCCGACTTCACCTACATCTGGACAGCCGAGGGCTGGCTGTACGTGGCGGCGGTGCTGGACCTGTACTCGCGGCGCATCGTGGGCTGGTCGATGCAGGAGAGCATGACCTCGCAGCTCGTGGTGGATGCGCTGATGATGGCCGTGTGGCGGCGAGGCAAGCCGGTGGCCTTGTTGCATCACTCGGACCAGGGTAGCCAGTACACCAGCGAGCACTTCCAGAAGCTGCTGGATGAACAAGGCATCACTTGCAGCATGAGCCGGGCCGGTGAGGTCTGGGACAACTCGGCCATGGAGAGCTTCTTCAGCTCCCTCAAGACCGAGCGCACGGCCAGGAAGGTGTACCGCACACGAGGGCAGGCCCGTTCAGATGTGTTCGACTACATCGAGTGCTTCTACAACCCGACGCGCCGGCATTCGACGCTCGGCTATCTCAGTCCCGTACAGTTCGAGAAAGCTCAAGAAGCTTAGATCGGTGTCAACGGAACCGGCAGCAGCCCATAGGTCACAAATGCCATCATGGCCGAAACAAGCCATATGAATCCGCTCGCAAGGTAGGCGACGTACTCTTCCCATGTCTCGGGCTCCTTGCGCCGCGCCGCAGCATTGCCATTCTCCAATATCGATTTCGCACCGCCTTCTGACGGTGATTTGCATTGCGCTCCGCTTTCGACTCCTGGTTCTGCCTCAAAGACACTTTTGTTCTGCTGCTGATACCAGCACCCCAACGCGGGGACGAAAAAAGAGAGAGCCAGCGTGAACCAAATCCAACAGGTGGTCGACAGAGTTTTCTCAGAGATGACAGAAACCACCACCGCGGCAATAAAATGCCGCCCGGCGCAGCCAGGAACATTAGGCTCCGGAGGCTCGCCAAATGAGGTACATACGATGCCAGAGACCGCGTTACAACCCCTGCGGCGATCGTAGAGCCCCCCAGCGTGAAAATCACCAGCAACCCTATCACTGCAACTGCTGCTACTGTGGCGGTCGCTCCCGCCAAGTCCAGGTCGGGCATCGAACCCAGATGCGTGAAAAATGCCAGCAGGATCAGTCCTCCATAGACCGATACCGCGAGGCTGAAAGCCTTGAAAGGATGCTCTTTCAGGCGCGCCAACCACCAGACCTCAGCAGGCTTGGTGGCGGTCTCCAGCTGTTTGCCCGAGAGTTGGGCAGATGCTTGATATTGACGGCCCTCTTGCGAGGATGAGCCGCCTGGAGTCTGCAATGGAGCCTCTTCTGTCGGTTTCTGCGTTCCTTCTGTGGAAGGAACAGATGAGGATTGATCGTTCAACGAAGAGTCCGGGGTATATCTGGTCATGGTTGCTGTATGTTTCTTTGTCTTCATCCACGTCCGGCTGGCCCGCAGAACGGGGGCCAGGCGTCAGCAGTCATCCGGTGGCAGCCTTGAAAACAGCCTGGGCAGCATGCATGAGCTACGGATGCAGCACACCCAGCCTGGACCACGGAAAACCGCTCGGTACTGTAGGGCTTCCTGAACTGGCGCAGTTGCACTGCGGTCAGCGGGCCGTGGTCGGCTTCGTCTCATCGCAGGCGAGGCAACGCCAGCGGCAGGCGATCTAGGACACAATACCGCCGCCTTTCCATCGCCAACCGCCTTTATGCCCGTCCAGTTCACCATGCTCTTTCTCCTGGATGCCACTCACGACAGCTTGGTCAAAATCGCGCTGGCGCACCCGGATCTGTCCGGTGACTAGCGGCACGAGCTCTGGATTGAAGCGAATTGGATTACCGGGCGGAAACGTTTACCTTGTGCGCGATCTTCGACTCGAGTGCGCTGCGATCGGCAGCCACAAACGTCACATGACCCTCGCACACCAGTTCATGAGAATCATGGGCGCGCACATTGAATGTCACGCTTCGGGGTCCCAATCGCTCAACCCATCCCGACAGACGAATCTCTGCGCCAGGAGGTATAGGTCCACGGTGTTCCAAGTGAATGCTGCGGCCCACGACAACCTCTCGTTCGTGGTCAACGTGCCGCTGCATTTCCTTGATGCAGATAGATTCGACGACGGCCACGAGATACCCCGTAGCGATGCACTCAATGAGCGTCTCAGCGTAACCACGCCCATGCGGCAACTGCGTGAACAACGAGCGGGCGGTTTGATGGGACGGAACGACATAGACCTCGTCGAAGGAGATCTGGCTGATGCTCTCATGGTTCATGGATCGGGATGGCTCGCGCCAGCGTGGATGATGACCAGAGCAATATCCCCGGCAATGCCCACACCAGTCCACGAGAAATCCTGCCCGAATTTCGAGCATTTCGCGATCAGGCCTTATCGGCGAACAGAAAGCCGGTCGCACTCCGACCGAAAGGCACATCCACTGCATGCATTTGGCGAACGCGCATAAGTCGCCTCAATACGTCCCTCCAGGATCGCTTCGCGGCGACGCACAAGGGCGACAATTTCCTCGACCCCCAGCAATTTCACACTCTGCGAACTGCGTGCGTGCCTGCCCGTCGGGCTTGCGAAGCTCACGAAGGCTTGTGGCTCGACGACCTCCCCGGTCTGTGCCTCGATCACCAATTTCTGCACCGACAGTTGGATTCGGTCAGTTTCATGAACACGAGCTGCCAGACGCGTCTTGAGTTCGACCAGTACCAACATGCCATTGGCACGACGGTACACGCGATCGACCCTGGCAACGAGCCGCAAGGGGTGCCGCATGCGAAAGAGCCTCTCCATATAGGCCAGCTCGGCACCGACCAGCCCTCGCGGTCGGGAGGCCCGTTCGCCAGACCTATGGCGTCCCATCCATAGCCGCGCCAGCCACAGGACAAACGCAACGAAACCGGCGAGCACATACATGGCAGACCATGTCATGGCAGCCCCCTGTCGCCCATCGCCTTCGCACACCAGGCAACCACGATGCGCAGTACGCATCGCACCCCGATCACTATCCCAGGCGATCGCGCCATGATGCGGCAGCCCATTGGTGCAACCCGGTAGTACGCCGCAACCAGGGCTCTCCCCCAGCACTGGCGCAAGAGCACCGCATCGCGGTACGCGCGAAGCACCTGCGTCTCCGATGCATCCGGGCCAAACACGAAGGTCGCCACGAAACACCGGCGATCCGCCGTCGCTGCCACGCCCTCTTCCCAGTACCGCTGGTGAGCCACCTGCCCTCGGGCCATGGCCTTTCGCTGCTTCGGGGTAGCCCGCTCCCCATGGAGATGGGCCAGCTGCACTCGCTTCTCGCAGAAGCCCATCTCGGCCAAATCCTTCGCGGCCACCTCGCCATGACGCCCCATTCCTTGTCTTGGCATTTGCACCTCACTCAGCCAGGCTCGGCCCGAACACATCGTTGGTCACGCCTGCGGAAGCCAGCACCTCGCGGCCCGCCGATGCCAGCACAGGGCGAGCACCGTCGACGGCAAAGATTCCGTACTGCACCAGCAAGCCGTCGTAGGCCAGCACGCGCAGCCGGTTGACCCGCTTGCCACCTTTCGGAAATCGCACCAGCTCGTCATACAGCCGCGGGTTGTCCGCACGCGCCAGCTCGAACACCAGCCGAACCGGCTTGGAATCCTGTTGTGTGTTCCCGTTCATGCGATCTCCCCTGCCCCGCGGTCGCGGCCGGGAGCTATCGCGCTGGCGGCATAGTTCTGCCCGGCGAGCTGGAATCCGCGGACATTGGCGAACATCGGCTCCTTGACCTCGTGGATCCGGTGCTTCGGGAATGCCGCCTTCACCGCCTTCTTGAACAAGAAGGCACCACCGCCCACCAGAATGATGTTCTGCAGGCTCTCCGGCGTCTCGATCCACTGGCGCATCGTCGACACCGCTTGCTGCGCAACGCTCTCGGCCAGAGGCAAGTGCCGACCCATGTCGTAGGGTTTCTGGAAGATCACAGGCGACTTGCCGGAGCGCAAGGCCAGGTCGATGGCGTCGTAGTCGCGGTACGGTGAGCCGACATCCTTGGAGATCTCGGCTGCCAGCAGCCGCAGCACGTCCGACATGCCACGGTTGATCGAATGCGACTGCTTCTGCACTAGGCGCATGCCACGCGTGACCAACCAATCGAAGGTGCGAGAGCCAGGGTCGATCACCAGGCTCTGCTCGGTTCCGATGGTTGCCATCTTCTTGTGCTCGGCCGCGTAGTGGACCAAGGCACCCTGCGGTTGGGCAACGGCCATCGCCTTAGCGACGGTGACGGTCTTCCCGCCGCCTATCTGATGTTCTCCAGCCATGGTCTTTTCCAGCGCCGATTTCTTCAGCGAGAAGAGCGCCACCGGTAACCCGACGATCAGCAGATCGATGTGGGACACCTTCATCATGCTGAGCGCGCCGCGCAGCAGGGCCATGTATTCCGGTGACTCGGTGTACTCGTCGTGCAGCTGTTTGGCACGGAAGGTGTCGGCCGCCAGGCCGACGTCGGGTCCGACCTCGTAGAACAGCGGCCCGACCGGAATGCAGACGGTTTTGCGCCGTTCGCTGGCTGGCCAGTGAGGCGTCTCTCCGCTGGACGGATAGGCGACGGACGGAAAGCTGGCGCAGCGGATTTCGTTTCCCACGACGCCAGTGACGAATTTGGTGTTGCCGGACCCGACATCCACCGCTCGGACGATCAATTCCATGTGAGTGCTCCAAGTAAAGAACCATGTCGATCAGCATCGGCACGCCGATGCCTCCACGCCACGCGCAATCCGCTCGGAATGCCCCGCATTTCGGCATCAGGCTCTCTGTGCCGTCATCCGGGTGGAACGACAGCGACGATGCACTGACACCTGTCGCTGGCCTCTTCCTTCAAGACTTGCCCGTGTGTCACCACGGTCTCACTGCTTTGGCACTCGTCAACCCCGAACGCAAGCCACTGCCCCATTCAGCGGTGCTTGTCCCACACCCGCCTTGAGCGCCCCGTGTTGGACCAGAGGCAGGCGGTTCGCCTGTCAAGCCCGCATGCAGCCTCGCTCTGCCGCCCTGCGGGACACTAAATGGCCCCTATCAGGCCGTCGCGTCGGCGCAAGCGCCACCGGCAACCCAGGTTTCATGCCGTCGCATTGCCACGCCTGCATTGACCTGCAAGCCCCTTTCGTCATCCACTACAGGTTCCCGAGGGCCAACCTTGGCCCGCTCCATCAAGGAGCAGAAGGCGTCGCAGTCGTTACCTGCCCTTCAAGCCCCGGTCCTGAACCGGGGTGGCCGTCGCCCCCGAGGCGACCGCCCCGAGGTTCTCTTTCGTAGTGCATCTGCCTATGACCTTCGCCAGCCCTGTGGCTGGGCGCTCCCAGAAGCGCGTCAAGGCCATCGATCTCCCGACCTGGCACCCGATGCCGGCTCCCGATCCCGCCATTACTGAGCACGCGTGTTTCACGCCGCAAGCGGTTGTGCTTGCCCCCGAAGGGGCTCCCCGCTTGTCCCCGCTCAAACGCTCGACACCGCCCTGGACTTTCGGTCAGGGGCGGACCCATGCGCGCGGATGGCGCTGCGAATTCCAGGATTGATCCACCAGATAGCGCGAGACCTGATCTCGGCGCCGATGCGACTGTTTGCCCTCGAGGCAGCAGTGCGTCACCAGCCTCCGCCGTTGCAGAAATGCATATGCGGAGCCGGATCACACGTTTTCATTTTTAAGACCGACCGAGCTGGCCCTGCACGCGCATGTGGCTGGCGCAACCCCTGGGTCGGTGGCGCATGCCGTGGTCGCGTGCGCCGCCGTGATGAATCGACCTCCCGCACCAGCGGCTGACGGAATCCGTCGCTGGTGCCGACCTTCCCGGATTCCTGCCAGTGCGCCGTTCGGGCGGCGTGTTGTCCCCTTTGATTTGGAAAGCACCATGACGAACCCTTCCACTCAGTCAACCAATCCCATCAGCGCGAGGCGCATACCCGGCACAGATCGGCCGCGCCGGCAAGCCTGGATAGACAAAACACCCCAGGAAATCCTCGCCCGACTGCGGCCCGGCCATGCCGATCCCATGCGCGTGCTGGAGACACTGATCGAGCTGTTCAACACCCGGCACACGGCGCGCGAGAAAACCGTCTCGCACAAGACCCGCGCCGAGCGCGCCCGCTTCCTGCGGCGTTTCTTCCTCGACCTCAAGCTGAAAGCTGGCTTCCACACCATGCCGGATCCGCGCAACCTGGGGCAGAAGCATCTGCACGCGATGGTGCAGGTGTGGCAGCGCGAGCATCTGGCACCCGCGACGATTCAGACCTACCTGTCTTTCCTGCGCGGATTGGCATCCTGGATGAACAAGCCCGGCCTCGTGCTACTTCCGGTGCGCTATGGCTTGTGCCTGGAGGAATACCAGCGCCATGAGTACGCCCAGCACGACAAAAGCTGGAGCGCGCACGGCATCGATGTGGAAGCCATCCTCGCCCAGGTCACGCAGTACGACGCACGGATCGCGGCCTCGATGCGGCTGATGCACACGCTGGCGCTGCGGCGCAAGGAATCGGTGATGTTCCGCCCCTTCGAGCACGTCGCGCCCTTCGAGGACACGGGCCTGCCTGCCGAGCGCCGCAAGGCGGATGAGTACGTGTGGATCAAGGGCAAGGGTGGGCGCGTGCGCTGGGTCGCGCTGGAAACGGAACAACAGCGGGCCTCGGTGGCGCTGGCGCGCTCGCTGGTTACCAGCCGCGACGCCCACCTGGGCCACCCAGCGCTCGACCTGAAGCGCAATCTGCGCCGACTCGACTACGCCCTGGAGAAGTTCGGAATCACGAAACGTCTGGTGGGCACCACGGGGCATGGACTGCGCCATGGCAATGTGAACGATCTGTACGAGAGCATTGCGGGCGTGCCGTCGCCCGTGCGTGGGGGCGGGACCGTGGCCGCAGATGTGGACCATGCGGCACGGCTGGCCGTGTCAGAGCGAGCCGGCCATTCGAGGGCCAGGGCTACCGGTGCCTATATAGGAGCGGTACTGCCGAAGCAACCCACGGGTAGTCGAGGCCCCACCGCCCTCTTCTGAAAACTGGCGTCAGGCGACGCGCAGATCGGCCTCAGTCTTGCCACTGGCCAGCGCCTCGGCGAACCATCGGGGCGTGGGGCCGAAGCCTGACCAAGTGTGACCCGCATCGTCCTTGAACTTGATGCGACCCGCTTCGGGCCTGGGCTTCTTGGCGTTACCGGATGCCTTGCGCGAGACACCGCCCAATCCCAAATCGGCGGCCGTGATGCCGTAATAGGCGATAGCCTCTTTCATGCGGGCAACCACCCCTGCCTTCTCTGCAACGCGGGTCTCCTCCCGCTCCCTTTGCAGCTTGGCAATCTCTGCGTCGATTTCTAGAGCCGTCCGTTTGCGAGCCATAGCAGTCTCTGGATATTGAGTGCGCGGAATTGCGCGGTCATGCGGTGCAAGGCATGGTGACCCAACCGCACCGCGAGTCTATAGCAGTATGCATCCGGCTCGGTTTGGGAGTCTATCCAGCCAGTCAATCACAGTGACGGCGATACGTCGAAGTCCTCGTCGGGATAGATCGCCGCGCCGCGCGGGCGTATTCCGCCCGCTTCCACTTCGTCCTCGGACAGGCCGAAGCGCGACAACGCTGCGCAGCGCGCCAGTGCTTCGGTGGACTCGCCCACCTTTCCGATATGGACGGCCTCTCCGTCGCGCACAACGCGCACATTCCATTGCTGCATGCTCATTCGGCTTCTGCCTCCGTGAGAGTCCTGGATTCGGACTGGTTAGATTCACGGCCCGCATGGAAGAACCCGAAGCGCGCCCAGGTGCGAGGATCAGCTTCGATGGGGCCTGCGCGCTTGGAGTCGAGATTGACCACCACCCCATGCTGCGCGAGCCGCCCCCTGGAAAACAGTTCGTAGAGCAGTTGCGCAGCGAAGCGCACCGCCACGTCGTTGACGAACAGCCCTTGGGATGCCAGCGACATGCGAACCGAGCAGGACGGCTGGTTGTCCTCGGGAGCCGTGTCGTCGAGCAGTTCAGGAAACAGTTCGGTCACGCACGGCAGCCGCGGCCCCGTTGCCCGCGGGTCCAATGCCCTCCCGCCTTCGGGCTGGCCGAGCACCACCTGCGCCATGGCTTCCGTGTTGCCCAGGTCGAGCCAGTAGCGGTAGCGGCTGGTGTCCCGCCAAGCGATGCGGTGCAACGCAACCCGCGCCGAGCGGCTGTCCACGCAACTGATCAGCAAGTCCGTACCCGCCCAGTAGCGCTGGCCGTTCACATGCTCCTCGTAGCGCATCGGGTGGGCGTCCCAGTCCAGGCCGTAGAACTGGTTCAGGCGGTGGATGGTGACCAACGCCTTGTGCCTGCCGATGTCGGCGGCACTGTAGAGCTGCCGCCCGACATTCGCTTCGCTGACGCGGTCGGCGTCGAAGGCAGTGACGTGCAGGCCGTAGGGATGGCCCAGGGCGCGCATCGCAATGTCCAGGCGTGCGAGGCACGCCGCCATCTGCGCGCCGTTGCCGCCCACGCCGACCAGATGCACCGCAACGCGGCGTTCCAGCAACTTCGGATGAATCAGGTGTTCCACCAGCGTCTCCAGTTCCATGTCCTGCCGTCAGTTTCTCGCGGGGAGGATGGCTTTCAAGCGCGGTCCCAGCGTCGCACCAAGCGCAGCGCCCAGCCATCGCGGCCTGCACCGGGCTCCCCTGCGTCCGACATGGATGCCAGCGCCTGCGGCCCCTGCCACGGATGGTGCGGCAGTGATTTGTAGAGGCCGTTGATCACCAGCCGGAAGCACGCCATCGGCGCGGGCTGGTCCAGCAGCCCGAACACCCCGGCCACCTTGATGCCCTGGTCGTCCCGGTCATCGTCGGCCGACCAGAAGGCCGGGCCGCGGCCATGCGTGTGCAAGTCCACCGCTACCGTCTCGTCACTGGCCATCGGCGGCCTGCGGTAGTCGATGCGCACAGGCGAGGCACGTTCGGCCTCGCAGATCGCCAAGCGCAGCCGCCCGGTGCTGCGCGAGTAGATCAGCGCCCCGGCGACCTCATCGGGCAGGTGCTCCCGCGCATGGGCCACGAATTCCTCGATCATCCTGATCGGCAATTGCCCGAAGCTGAACCGCAAGCGCTCTTCCACCTCCCCGTAGGGCAGGCGCATCGCAGGGGGCTCCAGCCCCAAGGCGGTGATGCTGTCGAGCCAGTCCAGCCGGGTCTGCACGAACCAGCCATTGCGGGCGACCACGATGCGCTGGCCGTTGGCCATGTCCGGCAGCGCGCCGAAGCGCGGAGCAGCCACCACGGGACAGGCGGCGAGCAGGGCCTGGTCCCTGGGGTCCATCGTGTGCATCATGGGGCCTCCGGTTCGCCGAGCAGTTGGCCCAGCGTGGTCTTGGTATCGACCAGCACCCGTTCGGGAAAGCGGTTGAAGCGCTGGTTCAGAATGTCGCGCCAGAATGCATAGGAGCCGCCCCGGTAGTTCAGCAGCTTGCCCGCCACGTTAGGGTGCGTGAAGTAGGAGTGGAAGAACGCATCGTTCCAGGCACCGATCTTCTCCACGGTCGTTCCCTCGGGCACCGGCACGTTGCCCTGACAGATGTGGCCGTGGGCATTGACATTGAAGAACGGGGCTTGGAACAGCGGCGTGCCCAGCGTCGGGCGGCGGCTGCCCTTGACCGCCCACACCCGCCACGCTCGGCTGGAGGCCCCGAAAACCAGCCCTGGCAGCGGCACCGCCTCACCGCGCTCGCCACCGCCGAAGGATTCGGCATGGTCGGTGCCCACGCGGAACGCGATGTGCCTGCGCGCCGGTGGTGCCCACCACACCAGCACGTCGCCATGCACGTAAAGCACCGTCTCAGGCAGAAAGCCGCCGTGCGCGGCCCGCTGGAGCAAGGCCGAGGCCAGTTCCCGCGCCGCCTGGGCGGTCATGGCCCGTCCCGCGCCGATGACCGGCGCACCGTCCACGGTCAGAATCTCATGCACGGTGGCAAGCGCGCCGCCCGAGCGTCCGTGGTACAGCAGCACGGCCTGGTCCAGCGTCAGCACGTCGTCCGTGGGTGTGTGGATAGAAAACTCCGCTTCGCTCATCTTCGATGACCTCCTGCTGTCAGTGTCCAGCGGATAGCGCGTGGATCAAGCGGTCGATCAGTCCGATCGCCTTGAAGCGCTGGCCCATGCGGTGGAACCACGCCCCGAGCGCACCGGGGTCGTTCATCGGAATCTGCGCCTCGCCCATGCGGTCGCAGAACTCAGCCTGATGCGCCATCTGGAGCAGGTCGTCGTAGATGCGCGTGGTCACATCGCCCTCGTCCCAGGACAGCACCGCGCCGAAGCCGATGTATTCGCCGTCCATGTCGGGCAGGAACTCGTCGGTGATCGTCAGGCGCGACAGCGCCAGCGCATCGTCGGCGATCTGGCGCATCCGCGGGTCGGTGAGCGTCTTGGCCGCATGCCGCAGGTTGCACGGTTTCCATGCCTTCCTGCCCTTGGACCGCCGCTCGCCCTTGCCGGGCGGTGACAGCCAGCTCCGCGCCCATTCGGGGTAGGAAGCGTCCAGTTTGCCGCGCGTGACCATTTCCTCGCGCATGGCGTCGCGTTCGGCTTCGTCGCAGTCCTCGCACATCATGTCCAGGGCGGCTTCCTCGTCCATTTCGCCCTGCCAGTACACGTAGGACGCCACGTCGCAGGCGATGTCGGGGGTGAACAGCGGGTACACATGGCGACTCTGGTCGCGCAGCACTTGCAGAACCGTGGCCCCCAGGTGCGGCATGGCGGCATTGAGCGCCTCCAGGCCCTCGCCCACGGCCCACTCCGCCTCGCGGTATTCGCACCAGTACACGTCGAGTTGGGCGTAGGCGGTCTGCCGCTCGCCGCGCATCGCCGGGCGGTGGCCATGCTCATCCAGCACACCGACCGCGAAACGCGGCTCCAGGCACTGTAGCGGCCCGACCTGCCGCTTGACCCAGGCATCGATGGCGTGCTCGCACGCCTTGAGCGGGTCGGACTCGCTCTCCGGCAAGTCCCCTTCGCGCACCGCGCCCGCCTCGATCAGGAAGCGGCATAGCGCCGCGTTGGCCCGGGCCTGGGAATTCGATGCAACGGTCAGCGGCACCCCTGCGCCCAGGCCCGGCAACGCCAGGAACGGCGAACAGGGCAGGACGGTGAGCGCCGTCATGGCAGTGGAACCAGCATGTCGCTGGTGGCGCTGGCCCGGTGGACAGAGGCGGCGTGGTGCTGCTCCTCCAGCATCCGATGCGCGAACTGGCTCCAGGCCGACGAACGGGTCTGCACGCTGCGACGCGACAAGGCGCGTGACAGCTTGCCCGTCGCACCCAGGTTGCCGCGCTCCACGGCCTGCACACGCTCCAGCAGCGCCGCGAGGCGTGGGCCGGATGGTGCTTGCGGCACGGCGTCATGGGTGCCCGTGCCCTTGGTGCCCACGGCCTTGCGAAAAACAAAGTCCTGCCGTCCGTTGCCGACCTCGCCCGCCTCGACCTCGGCGCTGACGAGTTCGGGAAACTGGGCGCTGTAGAGGTCGCGCACCTCGCGTGGCGCGAGGCCGGGCACGTCCGGCAGCAGGATGCCGTTGTAGGTGAAGGTGCGCACGATGGGGGTGACTTCGATCGACATGGGGATAACTCCTTGGGTTCGGATGCGGCCACCACGGCGATGGCCTTGCACTCAGTCTCTCGCCGTGTGCCACCGGCGCAAGGGCGCTGCGCCGGTTCATCCGAACAGGTCGAAGGACTGGCCACTGCCCGCCGTCGCGGGCTGCGGCGCGGCCTCCCCGCCGCCGTCCACCCCATCGTCATCGTCCCGCAGGGCCGGGCTGGCAGTGGCCGTGGATGCCGGGGCGGGCTTGGCGGCGGGCGACTTGGGCGCTGCGGCCTTGGCCGTCGCATCACTGGCCTTCTTGACCGATGCCGCCTTGGCCGCCTCGATCACTTCCTTGGTGGCCTCGGCCTGCTGTGCGAGGCTGCGCCGGACTTCGCGGTAGCCGCGCAGCGCGTCGATGAAGCCTGCGTCGAATTCCTGCGGGGTGGCCGTCAGGCTCAGGGGTTGGGCCAGCGCGGGCTCGCCCGCGTCCTGCCTGGGCTTGGGAATCACGTTGACCGTCAGGCGGCCGGATTTCTCGTCGGCGCTCACCGTCATGGTGAGCGTGGCGCTGCAAGCCAGCGCGAACAATTCCTCGAACGTCGTCATGTCATGCTCCTTGGGGGAATGGGGGGACATGGCCCGTGCGGGGCCGTCCAGACCATGCTAGAACCGGCTCCCCTGCTGTCCAGGGGCTGCCCCGGCATCAGACCAGGGCCGGTTCTGGCTGCGGTTCGGCTACGGCACCGCTGGTCTCGGAGCCTTCCACTTCATCCGCTTCGCCGCTTCCGTTTTGCGCTTCATCGGCCAGGATCGGCTGGCGCGGATAGCACATCACGGCGGGCACGGTGCCTTGGTAGGCGAACCCCGGCACCTTGAGCAAGGCCGCGATGAACTCCTGCTTCTTGCCCGAGCGCGCCACCTTGAAGCCCGAGCCCATCGCCTTCTTCAACCCCACCTCGGCCGCGAGATTCTCCAGCTCGCTCATCGTGAACAGGTCAAGGAATGCCTTGTCCCACTGGAAGTACCGGCCTTCATCGACCTCGGCGTAGTTCAGGAGAAGCTCCAGGTCGCTAGTGCTGACGCCGAAGGCGGCGGACGCGGTGGCGGCCTGCAAGAGCCGCTCCAGTTGCGCCTCGGGTGCAGCATCCGCGCGTTGCAGCCCGCCCCGCACGCCGAAACCAGCACGTCCGGGCTGGCCCGCAATCCGCTCGAAGGCGTTGCGGAACTGCGCCTCGCGCAGATCGGCACCGCGCCCGGCCAGCGCCAGGGCGATCAGCACGCGCTGGCTGCGCTGCGGTTCGGCCATCAGGGCCTTGGCCAGCCATTTGCGCCACTCCGTCAGGCGGTGCGCCGCCACGCGCTGCGGGGTCTGGTTCGCTGGTGCGACGGCTGCGGGTTTCGCAGCGCTCTTGTTCCTTTTGCCAGCCTTCGCACTCCCCTTGCCCGCTGCCTCGGCCACTGCCGCCTGCGCGTCGCGCTGCGCCTTGCGCCACAGGGCGACCTTATGGCTGTTGCATGCGGCATCGAAGCACAGCGACCGTGTGACCTCGCCGTAGCTGCCCGGCATCGCGGACACCGAACAGCCGAAGGACTGGCACCCCTGGCAGGAGGTGTACTGCGGGGCACCGACACCCAGGTCGCCCTCGGCTGTCAGCGGCAGCGGCGTGAAGCCGTCGGACGCCTTCACGATGCGGATGACCGGGAACTCGTCGCGCAGGGCATCGGCCCGGGCCTGGACCGCCTGCAAGGTCAGTTCCTCGAAATGGCTCGGGTGCTGGCAGTAGCCCTCGCCCAGGGATTCGGCGAACAGGCCCGCCTGCCGCGCCGAGTTGTGCGCGCAGCCGCCGCACGGCGCCGTGTCGAAGATCGCATCGGCCAGCCGACGCGCATAGCGACCCAACTGCGCCTTGAGCACGGCCACCGGCACCTTCTGCGCCAGGATGCCCTCGAGCACGGTGTCCTGCTTGTCGGGGGGAATGCCCGAGAGCAGTTCGGCGTGGCCGAGCAGGATGGTGCGGCTGGTCAGCGCCTGCAGCACGGCAGGCGTACAGGCCAGCAGCGCCAGCCGCCGCTCCAGCACGTCGGGCGACCAGCCCATGAGGCGGGCGGTTTCCTCCTTGTCGCCGCGCTGGCGCAGGAGCTGGCGCTGGGCCGCATGGGCTTCCTCGGCGGGTGACATGTCCTCGCGGTGATAGTTCTCGATCACCGACATGGCCTCGGCGGTCTCGTCGCTGGCGTCCTTGATGACCACGGGCATGTCGTAACCGTCTCCGAAGACGTTCCTGGCGGCACGCCAGCGGCGTTCGCCCGCGATGATTTCGTAGCGGTCGGTGCCCGGAATCTGCCTCACGACAATGGGTTCGAGCACGCCGACGGCGCGGATGCCCTCCTCCAGTTCGGCCATCTTGTCGGGATCGAAGTACGTGCGCGGGTTCCTGCCCTGGACGATCCGGCGGATCGGCAAGGTGGGCTGACTCGGGTGGGGGGTATCGGTCACGGTGCCTCCTGTCTGCATCGGGTGGGATGCAGCCATGCTCCCGCGGCCCGGCTCACCTTCAAGGGTGCTCGCGCCCCTCGTCGACGGGCGATCGAACCATCTCCACCCAGGCCTGCAGCGCCAGGACCAGTTCGGCGCGGGCCGCTTGCTTCCGCAAGTGGAAAGTCACGTCGCCGGGCGCATTCAAGTCCTGCCTGCGTCTGTCGCAGCCAAATCTCCGCGCAGTACTGCATCAAATCTGGTGCAGTACTGCCTATAATTCGTGTAATGGCAGGACTTCAATATCAAGCAGTGCATATACGCGAGTTACTGGGCGTCAGTCGCACTGATGTCCAGCGCTGGCTCAGCACGCTCCCGCCATTCAGTGAGTCGCCTACCCAGGCTCGAACCGCGCGGACTTTCACCATCAGCGATCTTGCGTTCTTCAGCATCGTGGCCATGCTCCACAAGCAGCTGGAAATGCCGCTGCGAACCATTGCCTGCTTCTCAGCCGACCTGCACGCATTGCTGAATGCTCCAGCCGCTTCAAACACCATGCCGACACGTTACTTTGCGAACCAAGTCGACGGCCTCTGGCAAATTGGCACCGAGATTGACGGTGCCGTATCGCTGACTATCGATTCAGCGCCGATCTGGCGCGCTGTCTATGAATTTGTGGGGCTGGAGCCCAGCCCCCAGTCGCATCTTCCGTTCGGCCTGATGGCGGTGCCCTCACCTTCTGTGGAGCAGCCCAATGCACGGCGCACTGGTTAACACTCTGCAAAGGCTTTGCGTGCCGCCAGAGTCAATCGTCGACTTTGGTGAGAAAGCGTCCGCCCGGCATCTGCGGTACATTGACCTGCTGCCCGGCGAACGATCGAGTGTTGTTGCGGAGCCGCTGCCCGAAGGTGCCGTGGAGGTCTCCGGAAAAGCTGCGGTTTACGTAGTTCGAAGGGAGCTGCTGGCCGGCCCGATCGAAGGCCAGAAGCTTGCGCAGTTGATGCGCACCGTGGCTTGTCGAGCCGACGCCGCATACCTTGCAGTGATTAACGCTGGCTCGACAACCATCTACCGAGTGGGCTTCTACGCGGAAGGCGCGATGCCCACGGTCGAGTCAACCGTCGAGATGTCAGATCCGAATGGGTTGCGTGGGCTGCTCAACGACGCAGCAGGCGGTGACGAACAGGATGTGGACCGCCTCTGGCTTGACGATTTGCTGTTCAAGCTGCTGACCCGGTCGGCTGACGCGCTTCGCAAGGCTTGCAGTCAGACGGAACTAAGCGACGAAGAGGTGCTGTCATTGATCGGTCGTGCGTTATTCACGCGATTTCTGGCGGATCGAGACATCGTTCGAAGCTCTGACCTTGATGCCATCGTCCGAGGTGCCGTCAGGCCTGATCAGTTGTTCGAAAATCCTCAAGCCCTAGTCCGAACTTTCGAGTGGCTGGATCAAGTATTTAACGGCGACCTCCTGGAACTACGGTCGAAGGACTACGAAGGCCTGATGCACGCGCTTGGGACGGCTGGTTCCAAGGTCTGCGGCATCCTGTCTAACGTCATGGTGGGCTCCTACGACGGCCAGTTGTCACTGGACTGGGGTGGCCTGCGCTTTCAACACATTCCCGTGGATGTATTGAGTCAGGTGTACGAGCACTTTGCGCACCGCTACATGCCTGCGAAGGCGAAGAAGACCAGCATTCACTACACGCCGCGCTCCATTGCTGAGCTGGTTGTGGATGGGGTCTTCGGCGCAACCGCTCAAGAGAAGCGGCATGAAGTCACGGTGCTAGATCCGGCAGTTGGTGCTGGGGTATTCCTCGTACTGTCATTTCGCCGGCTCGTCGCCGAGACGTGGATGCACACCGGAAGCCGACCGAAGCGGGGAACGATCCGTGCGATCCTGACGAAACAGCTGTGCGGACTGGACA
Source organism: Acidovorax sp. FG60 (assembly GCF_057808995.1). Classification (NCBI taxonomy): domain Bacteria; kingdom Pseudomonadati; phylum Pseudomonadota; class Betaproteobacteria; order Burkholderiales; family Comamonadaceae; genus Acidovorax; species Acidovorax sp. FG60. The sequence goes on along the minus strand of NZ_JBMDJC010000008.1, from coordinate 271,316 downwards.
TCAATCCGATCTCTATCAAGGTCGCAGCACTGAGCCTTTATCTTGCTGCACTGGAGCTGGACCCCGAGCCGCAGCCGCTGAGCGATCTGCGGTTCGAGCGTCTATTTGACAAGACACTGAGGTGCGTGGATGAGAAGTATCTCAATGGGGCCAAGGACGCAGAGCTTGGAAGTCTGAGCATGCAGCTACGCTCGATGGGGCCGTACGATATCGTTTTGGCCAATCCTCCTTGGACGAGGCTGCCGGGTCGTCTGAAAAAAGACCTGGACCGGACGGCCTACGCTGCCGACGAGAAGGCACCCCAAGGTGCAAAGAGCCTTGTGCCGAACCAGTGGCCGGACCTCGCCTTCATGTGGCGGTCAACCCAGTGGTGCAAGCCCGGGGGCGTGATCGGTTTGCTCGTCCATGCACGACTTCTGTTCAGCAGTGAGACCGCACAGGCTCGTCGGCATTGGTTCTCGATGACACGGGTGACTGGCATCTTGAACGGGATGCATGTGCGCCAGGAGCCGAAAATCTGGCCGTCTAATAGTCAGCCATTTTGTGCGCTGGTGTCCATCAATTTACCGTCAAAGCCGGCCGACTCGTTCTACTTCCTCTCGCCTCGGCGGGAGCCGGCCCTTGGCAGACGACGGGAGATCCGTCTCGATCCAAAGGCCGCCATTCCTGTGCCGGTGGAACTGGCAGTCCACGATCCTCACGCATTCAAATCGCTCTCCCGGGGCAGTGCGCTCGACCTCGAACTAATCGGGCGGATCCATCGCGTTCCGCGCATCCCGATGAAGGAGTACTTGGACGAGCTTCATCTCGGGCTCCGGCAGGGCTTCATTCCAGGCGAGCAGGAGCTTCAGTATGCCGCGCATCTTCGTGGCCAGTATGTGCTAGAGGCTGCTGACAAGCCAACGCTTGTCGTGAATACAAGGCAACTGTCGAAAATCGAGGCGCGCCATCCTGAGCTCAAGTTCCAGTGGCCTCGTGACCCTGACATCTATCGAGGGCCCCTTCTGCTGTTCAGAGAGGCGCCCAAGCAGCAGACTGTGCATCGTGGCGCCATCTACTGTGACAGCGACGTGGTGTTCAGCCGCTCGTTCTACGGGATGACCATCCCATCAAATCGAGCGTTTGAGGCCGACTACCTGTACGTGTTGTCATATGCCGACCTGCTGGCGTATTGGACATTGATGACGAGCTCGAAGTTCGGTGTCGAACGCGATATCTATAACCAGGTCGACTTCCTCAACTTCCCGGTGGTTCCACGTACCGAGCTGACAGCAGCGCAGGAAAGTCTCATCTCAAAAATGGCTGCGGACCTCAAGAGTGGCAAGCCGTCCTGGTCTTCGCTTAACAAGCTGGTCGCGGAAATCTACGAACTTTCGTCTTTTGACGAGGAGCTCATCGCTGACGCCCTGGAATTTGAGAATCCATATCCGGCCTCCAAGGCTCGCGCTTTGGCCTTGATTGATGAGGCAGACCCTTGCATCCACGCGTTCGCGCGAAGCATTGCATCTATCATCTCCGAGCTTGAGGATGTGGAAGTCCACGGCATCCCATGCGCTGTGACACCCGATGGCGACCGGGTGTGGCAGTTTGTTCGGCTGACTGCTGGCGCCCAGGCTGCGCTCGATCGTGAGCAGGTCCATGCCCTTTTGCAGCACGCGCCTGACACATTGATGTCCTCAGAGATCCGACTTCAGCTCGGTCCACGTGACTGGTTGATCGGTCGTCTGCGTCAAGGCAGGTACTGGTCTCGCAGCCAAGCCCGCCTTCTTGCGTTGGACCTGATCCATCAGGGCTTGTTCTCGTCCGAGCATTGAGCGGCAACCGGCATGTCCTTCAACCTCGGAACGCCTCCAGTCGGACTGCCGCCATATTCGCCATGGACTGCACGTCATTTGCGGACAATTGAACGCGCTATCGCCATTGCGTGGGGGCGACTGATGAGCCAACCAGCTTTCGTCGCATGGGTTCAGACAGCCATTGAGCGCGACATCACCATCCAGCTTCAAAAGCAACTGGTTTTGCTACTGAACACCAACGAGGTGCGAGGCTTTTCTGCAGCTTTTTTCGCACCTCCCATACGTGGCCAGGAGGTAGAGAATCACTCTGGATCTGAAAAGGAAAAAAGGCCGGATCTGACCTTTCAACGCCTGGCAGCAAGGCCGGTGGACACGCAGAACGCTCAGTTCTATGAGTGCAAGATCATCGGTCGTGGGCGGACGCTTGACGACTATCACGACGAAGGTGTCATGCGTTTTGTGGATGGTCGATACGCCTGGGCCATGCCGCATGCCGGCATGATTGCCTACGTGTCACCACCTCCCCCCGCAGTCGCGGACGTCGCACTGAGTGGCTACTGGACAAAAGCTCGTTCAGGCGCACTCGCCAGTGGCTTGCTTACAGGCAAGCTCCAGGTAGACACGGCAACTGGGCCGACGGTTGCGATCAGTATTCACCAGCGAACGTTCCCGCTGCCCGATCAGCAGCATCCAGGCGACATCGCCTTGCGCCATCTATGGTTGTCAGCGGTGGAATAATCGCTGCGCCCCCTTTGGCCGCCAGGGCTGTTCTCAACATCGGCTTTGGCAGGAGCTGACACCGAAGTTCGGAATCGCAACGTCCCTTGTCAGTCTGAAGCTGCCACGCCAGAGGTAGGTTCTGCAGCGATAGGCGTCGTCCACCCGCGGACCGCCAAAGACAGATCCGCGGCAGATCGCTGCCACCAATGAGCCTGATCACATTTTCACGGTGCTGATTTCTGCTCCGTCGTGACCCAATGCTGCATTTACTATATGAGTCTCCGGGGCGAAACGGTGCGTCACCGGTGGCGCTCGAACGCTTCTGCAAGGATTTATCTCTCATGGCATTCAAGAAGCCGACAACTCACGCTGCTGTTCCAGAAAGCCCCGACCGGTTGTTTCGCGATCTTCCACGACGCAAGCACGCCAGCTTGTTCGATCATCAGGGGCAGGTGCTGCGCAACTACGTGGCGCACGCGTTGGACGTGCCAGATGTAGCGCTGCAACTACCAACCGGCAGCGGCAAGACGTTGGTGGGTCTCCTTCTGGCCGAGTGGCGGCGGCGCAAGTTCCGCGAACGCATCGTCTACCTTTGCCCTACCCGGCAGCTTGTTCACCAGGTCGCTGAGGAAGCGTCGGCGAAGTACGGTCTGACCGTTGAGCCGTTCACGGGCAAGATCAAGAACTACTCACCAGAGGCAAAGACCGCGTACCAGGACGGCGACCGCATCGCCGTGACGACGTACAACAGCCTCTTCAACACCAATCCGTTCTTCGATAGCCCGGACATCATCATCATCGACGATGCCCACGCTGCCGAGAACTACATGGCGAGCCAATGGACCTTGCGCGTGAGCCGGTTCGAGCCGAATGACAAAGCGCTGTTCACGGCCATGGCAAGCGTGATCAAGGCAGTGCTTCCTCCGCACAACTACACCCGCCTGACCGGCGACTGGCAAAGCGTTGACGACATCAGTTGGGTCGATAAGATCCCGGGCCACTTATTAACTGAAATCGCGGCCGAACTGCGGGCTACCATAACCGCGAACGTCGGCGATACGGATCATCGCTATTCATGGCGCATGTTGGCCAACCATCTCCATGCATGCCAGTTGTACGTCTCGTCCAGCGAGATCATGCTGCGACCGCTGATCCCGCCGACTTGGTCCCACGGTCCGTTTGCCGGCGCAAAACAGCGGATCTTCATGTCTGCCACACTGGGTGCAGGCGGAGACTTGGAGCGACTCACCGGACGTCCGCGGATCAAGCGCCTGCCAATCCCCGAGGGGTGGGATCGCCAAGGCATCGGGAGGCGCTTTTTCATGTTTCCGGAGAAGTCACTTACCGAAGAGCAGACGCTGCAGTTGCGGCGCGACCTGATGCGCAAGGCCGGCCGCAGCCTAGTGCTGACGCCCAACAAGCCGGACGCCGAAACGGTGAGCAAGGACGTGACCGAGCACCTGAAGTATCCGGTGTTCACGGCCGACGATCTCGAAGTCAGCAAGACAGGCTTTACGAGCTCTGCGCATGCAGCTGCCGTGATCGCCAACCGCTACGACGGGATCGACTTTCCCGATGACGACTGCCGACTGCTGTTTGTAGAGGGCCTGTCCCGAACGACAAATCTGCAAGAACGCTTCCTCATCAACCGCATGGGGGCGAACCTGCTGTTCAATGAGCGCATCCAGACGCGCGTACTGCAGGCAATCGGGCGCTGCACGCGTGGCTTGAACGACTATTCTGCTGTTGTGATCACCGGCGACGAACTGTCGGCCTACCTGACTGATCGCAAGCGTCGGGCGTTCTTCCATCCTGAACTACAGGCAGAGTTGGAATTCGGGGTCGACCAGTCGACCAGGATCACGGCGCAGGATCTGCTCGACAACTTCGCTATCTTCCTGGACCACGATGAGGACTGGGAAGAAGCGAACCAGGGCATCCTTGATGCGCGCGAAGCAGCGACGCAGGCCAAGTTCCCCGCCATGGACCAGCTGGAGGCGGTCGTGGCCCAGGAAATTGCCTGGCAGACAGCCATGTGGAACGAGGACTACATCAAGGCCTACGATGCGGCGCGCGATGTCCTAGGCGGCCTCACCGACCCGGCCTTGCGCGGCTACCGCGCGCTGTGGCACTACTTGGCCGGCACATCGGCCGAGGTTGCCTCGGCCGCAGGGGAAGCAGGTTTCGACACGCACGCGCGCGCCCAATACCGCAAGGCCAAGGAAGCCGCCGCCGGCATTCCCTGGCTCATCGGGCTGGCCCGCGGCGGCACAACAACAGCGCCAACGCCCGAAGAAGTCGGTCACGGCACGCTGCTGCTGCAGGTCGAACAACTGGAAGCACAACTCGTTAAGCTGGGCACGCTGCACAACCGCGAGTTCTCTGCTCGCGAGAACGCAATACGCGAGGGGCTGAAGGACGGCAAGACCTTCGAGCAAGCTCAAGTTCTCCTGGGTGAGCACCTGGGCTTCAACGCAGGCAAGCGGGAAGACGACGCCTCACCTGACCCCTGGTGGATCGTCGGCAACATAGCGCTGGTCTTCGAGGATCATGCAAACGCCAAGGGTGAAACATCCACAATCGACGCCACCAAAGCGCGCCAGGCCGCTTCTCATCCCGACTGGATGCGGGAGCATGTGCCTGCATCGGCTGGTGCGCAGATTCAGCCGGTACTGGTGACGCCAGCGAAGAAGGCCAAGGACGGAGCGATGCCGCACCTAGCCCGCGTCTCTCATTGGGATCTCGACGATTTCCGGCGGTGGGCAGACCAGGCTCTCGTCACCGTCCGAGACCTCCGCAGGGATTTTCATGAGTCCGGCGATCTCGCTTGGCGGGCGCAGGCAGCCCAAGCACTTAGTGACAGCCGTGCCGACGCACCAGGCCTCTTTGCATGGCTGGCCGCACGGCCAGCTCGAGAGCATCTGACCGGCGTGCCCTGAGTTTCGCCTCCAAGCCCATCCATGCTTCCCACAGCACATCACTCTGCGAACACGGCGATCAATATCGCCGTCTTGGGCGAAGAGGCTCGCGAAATCGACGGGCAGGCTGTGCAGATTGTCAGCTCACCCCCGGGTGGTCGCGCGGATGTTCCGCGTCGCTGGCACCAAGAACCGGGAGCATGTTGGATGAACTGGAAGACGCGCTTAGGGCATTGCAGGCCGTTGTGGTGGAAGCTTCGTCGCCACCTGCCCGGACTGCAGCGCCCGCAGTAACCCGATTTGCTTTCCCGTCTGTTGGCGTCGCTGGGCATCTGGTCTCGTTGAGCACTGAAAGCAATCCCGAGGAACCGAGCGAGTAGCTCTTGTGCAGGATGTAGAGGTCGCAATGGAGATCAGCTCAGAACGTCTCGCGTAGCGTCTATAAGGCTGCTGTCGCAGCCTGGACGCCCGTTCCTGGAGGATTCATTGTCATCGTTAGTCAAGTGGCCGGTTTCGGCCACAGCCGTCGAACGCCAGCTAACGGCGACTGTCTCAAACCAGCCCGAATCGGCCCCACACATGGCGCCCGCGAGGACAGCCGCTAGCCGGGACTGCGAGTTCGGCCTGCTGCCTGACAACAGCCGGTCGCCCTCCGTGTCCCCGGCAGAGGAGGGGCTTAGCGGCAGACCTTCTGATTGATCAGATTTCTGTCTGTTCTGAAATTTCGAGGGCGTCGTCAACCTCAATGCCAAGATATCTCAGACGCTTGGCCGTCTCGCGCGTGACGCCCGTGGCATTATCGACCGAGCAGTAGCGAAAAGCGATCTGGGCAGCAGTTGAACGGGCAGGTATGCAGGACTCTTTTTGATATATCAAAGACATCCATTTTTCCGCCTTTCATCAGCCAACGCGCGGGCCTGCGAGCGTTACGCCGCAGGCAAAGCAACCGCTACGAGCGGTCTATCTGGAACAATCGGTGCCGCCTCGCAGTTTCGCCAACCGCTCCTTCCATGCTCGTCCAGTTCACCGTCCTCCTTCTCCTGGATGCTGCTCACGGCAGCCTGGCCGAGATCGAGCTGGTGTACCCGAACGTGGCCTGCGGTGAACGCCTATGGCTCTGGATCGAATCCCACTGGGTGACACTGCTCAAACCCATCAACGAAGGCACCCCATCCCTGCGTGTTTTCGACCGCGCCGTGCTCAAGCTCGACGGCACGCACGGCGAACTGCTCTGGCCCAGCGGCCGTTGCGACGCGCTGTCGTTCGAGCCTGACAGCGCGCTACGCCCGGAGTTCAGGCGGTTGGTTCATCAACACCTGAACTGAGACCTCACGCGGCATCAAGGCTCCAGAGTTGCCAGCTCAACGCTGAGAGACAACGCGGCCATGGGCAGACGCCGCTCTATAGAATCTGGCGCTGCGCAGTGCATACCGACGCTGTGCAATTCCTTCATTCACAAAGAACGAGCTCGACAATCATGGCAACTGCAAAAAAGACCACCGCGTCTGCACCAGCGAAGAAGGCGGCCAAAACCCCTGCTGCTGCCACCGGCATCCGTCCGATCAAGGACACGTTCACCAAGGGCGCGCTGACCAACCACCTGGCCGAGCAGTCCGGCGTCGAGCCCAAGGCCGTCAAGGCGGTGCTGGCCACTCTGGAAGCCACCGTGCTGGGCACGGTCAACAAGAAGGGGGCGGGCGAGTTCACGCTGCCCGGCCTGCTCAAGATTGGCGTACAGAAGGTGCCTGCCAAGCCCAAGCGCAAGGGCATCAACCCGTTCACCAAAGAGGAACAGGTCTTCGCCGCCAAGCCCGCCACGGTTCGCATCAAGGTCCGCGCACTCAAGAAGCTCAAGGACGCAGCACTGTGATGCTGCGCGGCAGCGGCGGACCGGTCAGCCGACCGGCCCTGTCGGCATGACCCGCTCCGACCTGCACCGCCCTACCATGCGCTGCAGCCGCCGCATCATGGAGAGGTGCTCGGGAAATCGCGTGACGTTGGGATCGCTGGTTTCCCGGCCCCACCAGATGCCGGCGTAGTCCGAGACCGCGCCGTTGTAGCCGCAGTCCGGGCCGTCCTCCTCGAACTCCGCGCACAGGCGCCGCAGCGCTTCGCGGAAAGTCAGCCGGTGCACGGCGACCAGCACTGCGGGGTTCCACACGACCCAGACGTTGCCCCAGAAATCGCGGGCCGCGTCGTTGCCCGAGCACTCGAAGAACCTGTCGTAGGCCTCACCCACGTCGAAACGCCCCTCCGGTGCATTGATCCCCTCGGTCCAGCGCGCCGAGGGCGCAACCCAGGCCTCCAGCACACAGCCTCCCGCTCCGTACTCGCCGTACTCGTAGGCCACGGACAGCGATTCGCTCAGGCAGATCCCGGTGCCGGTGTAGCTGCATGATGCCGAGCGCCGAAACCCCTCCCGCAAGATGCTCCGCCCGCTCGCGCTGCGCGTGCCATGGAAGAGCGGCCCCAGGCGGCCATCGGTACTGGTGTCCATGCCCGGAGCTTCCCAGCGGAGCCCCCCGGTGCAAGGTCGTCGGCCACCGCGTCAATCATCGAAAAGCTTGAGCTGAGCAGCCACTTCCGGTTGCGACTCCTGACGCACCACCGGCCTACGCTCGGGCCGCGCATCGCTCCTGTGCGCCCCGACGTGATCGGGCACGGCGGGGGAAACGGTATCGGTGCGCTGCGGCTCGGGCTCGCGCGCCTGCCGCGCCTCGATGCGCCGCCGCCAGCCGCCCAGCACATGGGCTGGCGTGTACCAGCGGCTCCAGACCTCGTTGCTCAAAGAATTGCCGTGCAGCACGATGGCCGGAATATGCAGCAGCGAAGCCTGGAGATAGGTCATGTGGATACAGCACAGGTCGATGTCGATGTCGATGCAGGTTGCGTGCATCGCGCCCTGGTAGTTCAGCCCCGCCTGCTGCAGCGCATCGGCCATCGCGATCACCATGCCGCCCGCGCCGGAGGCTGGCTCCAGCACGTCGAGGAAGCCCTTCGCCCTGGCCTCGGCCCCGTCGCCGACCAGCATGCGCGCCATCATCTGGGACACGTGGTAGGGCGTGAAGAACTGCCCCGCCCGGTCATTGCCCAGTTCGAGCTGCATGTAGACACCCCCGAGCACGTCGCCCAGTCCGCCCGCGGCGCAGCGCCGCTCCATCGCGAGGGTCAGGTGTCCCAGCATGCGTGGGAAGCTCTCGAATACGTCGCGCGGATACCTCTTCGCGATCTGCAGGTAGCGCGCCTCGCGTGCGTCGAACTGGCACCGGTCCACCGCGTTGCTGAAAGACAGGCAGGACAGCTCAACGAAATCCGAGAACACCTCGTGCGGGTTCCAGCGGTGAGCGGTCTTGCGGATCAGTTGCAGCAGCTCCTTGGTGTGGTCGGTACCGTCCAGATCCATCGCCATCCTTTCGCACCCGCCCATGCGGGTCGTCCAGAACAGCATCCCGCCCGGCAGGGCCGGGTCAACGGCACCGCCCGGCCGTCAGGCAGCAGCCGGTGCGCGCCCCCGGCCTTCGGCCGCCAGCCAGGCAGGTGGCAGGCGCGATGGAAGCGCACCCGTGCCCAGTAGCGCCGTGCGCGGGCGCACACGGCCTTGCGGTGGGAGCGGCTGCCGCTCGGCACGGCCCGCCGGGCAAGTTCACCGTCTTTCAGCCAGTCTCCTTTCGGAAACACCTTACGGAGCCGTGCTTACCCTGCAAGGGCACATCTGCCAGCGTTGCTGCGGCGTCGTCCGGCCTACTCCACAAATGAAGGATTCAACAGATCGATCCCTGCCCCCTTGCACTTGATCCACGGGCCGCCGGGATGCCCATAGCCATCCCAGGCCGCGAGCGCCGCAAGGGCATCGGCCGCATGCTCGTAGCAATACCGACGCTCATAGCCTTCGAAGTTCAGTCCGACCACGAGGCCGGTCGTGAAACTGAAGCGATGCAAGCCACACGCGGCAGTGCCGATGACGCGGAGTTGGATGTAACCTTGCGAAGCTAGGAAGGCTTCGAGTTCAGCTGTCGGGCCGTCTTCCTGAACACGTCGGCGAACGCGTTTCAACATGTGCTTCCTGGGAAAACGGAGGAGCGTTGTACCGCGGCGGATCCGCTCACTCGACGATGGGAACCGGCTCGCGGTCCTCGAACGCCGACTGCACCGCCTCGATGACGCGCAGGGCTAACGCCTTGTCTTCGAGCACTGTGTACTCCCTTGTCAGCTTGCCGGAGACCCGCCATCCGTTCTCCTTGATCGACCGGATCATGCGCACGGCGTCCGAATCGGGCATCTCCAGCACGTCCTTGATGCGGCGTTGCGCGACCTCGAACCGGACCAGCACGCGGGCCTCGTCCGCCATCTCGTGCCGGATCGTGTGGGCGACGAGTTGGGCCGTGTAGACCGCGTGTTCCGTGAGATCCGGATAGCGCCAGGCCGCACCGGCGTCCTCGTAGGCGTCGAACAGAAGGTTCGAGCGCACCCCGTCCTCGTAGGCGACCATCTCGCCGAAGCGGTGGGCATCGTCGTAGCGCCGCATGAAGGGGCGCGAGAACACCTCCAGGACGCGGTCGTATCCATGGCCGAACTCCCGCACGCCGGTGATGGTGGCCGACACAGGAAGGATCACGCCCGCGGGAATGGCCCGATCGCGCTGCAGCGTGTCGTTGATGAGAAAGCGGTGGATGCGTCCGTTGCCGTCGCTCATCGGGTGGATGTAGACGAAGCCGAACGCGATGACGGCCGCGCGCGCCAGCGCCTCCCGTCCGCGCGTCGCCTGCTCGAACGCCTTGAGCCCGTCCAGCATTCCGTCCAGCGAAGTGAAGTCCGGGCCGATGTAGTGGACGATGTCGTCGCGAATGGTGGCCTGGCCCACGAAGACCGGCGATTGGCGCACGCCGAAGCGAAGCGCGGTTTCGCCGAGGATGCCCTTCTGCAGCACGGTGAGGCTGTCGATGCCCAGTGGTTCCTCGAGCTTGCCGCAGTGCTCGGCCATGACGTGGGCAAACCGCTTGATGCGATCAGTCTTGTCCGCCTCGTGCTCGATCAGGAAACTCGCCCGCGACTCCTTGAGCGTGAGCCACGCCGCGGCGCGCATCAGCACGTCCTCGCCGAACTGGCGGTCCAGCTCGGCGATCGCCCCGAAGGGATCGAACTGCAGCGCCTGGCCGAAGGCCGGGGTGCGGCGCACGAGCGGGCAGAACGCCGGGGTACCCGGCAAGTTGTTGTTGATGCGCCAGCGCCGCTCCCGGATGGCCTCGGTGCGCGTCAGATAGGCGTCTGCGGCGATGGCGTCGACATAGGTTCCGGCGGTCAGGTCAGGCACATCGAGCCGGTGCCCGGTGAGCCACTCGTAGAAGAAGCCGGCACGGCGTGCGTACTGCCCGAAGGGCTCAGCCCGGCACCACTGCTCCAGCGGCTCCGACCCACAGGCTGCGAACAGCCGCGCGAAGAACTCGAGGTGGATCTCCTCGTATTTCAGGCCGAACTCGAAGTGACCGGCGAAGCTGTCCGCCGGCCGGTAGACGACCGGGTACTGGTTCAGGATGCGCTCGGGCGACTCTCGCACCGAGCGGGTGGTGCCGATGGTCGATTCCACCCGCAGGGGCTGCACCAAGGCGATGCCGTACTGAGCCTCCAGGGCCTTGAAGCCAATCTGCATGTTACAAAAATCCCCTTAATCACCACGAAAAATGATGATTATCAACTCCGTTGGAGAAAAAACACTTTGGCACATGGTTACACAAATACGCCGACAGCCAAAGAAAAATGATGACCAGTGACCGATTTGTTGGAAAAACGCTTTCGCACAAGACGATGGCCGGGAACACTACCGATCGGTGATAGCTTGACGCGACCGGCCAAGTCAATGCCAACGCCGATGTCGATGCCACCAGAAATCCCCCGCAGACCGGGGCGCTTGCGCGGCACTCCTTCGGAAACACCAACTGCTGCGCTGCGGCTGCGCTCACACTGGGGACTCCCTCGCTTCCCTTGCGGAAGACTTCCCCGCTCCGGCTGGGCGTAGCAGTCGTTACCTGCCTCTACGGGATTCGCCGCCATCGCTCGTGTGCGGTGGCCAGGCCATGCGCAGCGCTGGTGGTCGCCGCCATCTGAGCGGCAACCCGGCCGACAACGGGATTCCGAGCAATCCCAGTCCATCCTTCGCCGTCGCCAAGCCCACCATGGCTGCACGTCGGCGGCTTCTTCATTTCCCGCCACCTCTGCGGTGGCCAAGCAGTGGGCGAGTCGCCTGGGTCTTCTGGCCCAACCCCCGCCCTCCCTTTGACAGGAGAATTCACATGCAAGCAGAGACGCTCCAGGCGGCCCACCGGCCGTCTGAGATTGAACGCACCCGCGTGGCAGTCGCCCTGCCACCGGATGCGACCTCCTCCGGCGAGGCGCTTTTCGTGCCGATCACCTGGGAAGATACGAACGACGACGGGGCGGGACGGCCCCGGATCCTGCGGGATCCGCACTGTGCGCTGCCCTGCTTCACCAGCCGGGGACTGATCGGCTTCCTCTGCCAGGACCGGGCCACGCGCACGGTCGATGGCAATCTGAAGCTCTGGTACGGGGAGGTCAGCCCCGAAGACTACCTCCGGCTGTGGCGCGAGGCCCTCAAAAGCCCCCTGACGCCAGCGCAGCTGGCCGAGCGGCATGGCCTGTGCCTTCGCGTCACGCTGTGCGCAACCCTCGACAGGGTGCGCGGCATGCGCTGCCCCTGGCCGAATGCTCCATTCGAGACCTTCGAGCATCTGGAGGCCTTCCATGGAACGCGGCTGATCTACATCACGGCTGAAACCGGTGAGACACGCTTCGGGCTCTCGCTCGACCTGCGCGAGCCCGAGGCGGCGCGCCATACGTTCTACGTTGAATCGCTGCTGGCCCAGACCGGGGACACGCAGGCCGGGATCCGCGTGACGCTCGGGCGCGTGGCCCAGCCCCCGTACCGCCTGCCTGTCTTCGACTGGCAGGCCAACCTGTTCGAGGAGGCCACTCCATGAGCCACCGCGTCGAATACCAGTGGGCCGCGTTCCACGTGCCAGGCGCTCCGCTCGGGCTAGCCCAGGACCGCTACATCATCGCCATCGAAGGCGGCGACAACGCCGTGCGCTGTGGGATCCACGGCAGACGCGCGCGCAGTTGGGACGCTTGCATGGTGGGCGACCGCTCGCAGATCCTGCGGCAGGCCGTTCAGGCTGCTGGTGCCTGCGAGAACGGCAGCTTGAGGCCCCATGGACGCCGCTGGATGCCGGAGACCTACATCCGCCAGATCCGCTATCTGCTGGATGCAGCCGCCGCCACCCCCCCGCAGGGCTCCTGGCATGCGCGGCTGCGCGCTGCGGCGGACCACCCCGCCATCGAGGCGCTGCGCCAGCTTGGCTTGGAACCGCGGCTGGAAACCCGCGACGGGCAGCAGCAGGCTCTCGTCGAGCCACGGCCCGAGCACCATGGCGCGTACTTCGCGCTGATCGATCGCTACGCCAGCGAACTGCCTGCGCAGTACTGGATCGAGGTGTGCGGACTGCCGACCTCGTGAACGTCCGGCATCTCCTGGAGGAAGCCCTGCCGCCATGCGGCAGGGCTTTCGTTTTCCAGCTCACGCCTGCGCACATCTCACGCCACGCGCCGTTCCTGCCCCGGCTCCGTACCTCGCACAACACGAAACGGCGGCAACCCCGCGATCAAACGCCGCCCCCATGGGGTGCTTCCGAGCCGCGTATCCAGCACCGTGATGCGGCCGCGGTCCTCGCGCGTGCGCAGCAGCCGACCCACGGCCTGCGCCAGCCGGATGCCGACCTCCGGAACGCTGCGCTCCATGAAGGCCGACCTGCCTTGGGCCTCGACCCTTCGCCAGTGCGCAACTGAACGCGACCGGCAGGTGCCTCTGCAGGGTGGGCAGATCCTTCGCCATGAGCTGCTCCTGCAACGCTACGGTCGAGGACGACACGACCACGGTGCGTCCGCGCGAACGCGCGAGCACGATGGCCGGCAGCAGGTAGCCCAGAGTCTTTCCCGTGCCGGTGCCGGCCTCGATCGCAGCGATACGCCGGGCTGGTGGCCGCAAGCCTTCTTCCGCGTCGCCAAGGCTGCCCAGGGCCTGCGCCAACTCGGCCATCATCACGAGCTGCCCCCGGCGGCTCGTGTAGTCCGGCATGGCCTCGCGCAGCGCGCGCAGGCAGGTCTGCATCTGGGATTTTTCTGCATCGGTGAGCATGCGGACAGCTTCTCGCGACACGCGGCGTCTTCAAGAGCTAGTACTCGCCGGGAAGCCAAGACCCTGCACGCGCGCCGCCCGAAGCCCCATGCCCCCCGGGGCTGCCTTCGTACCGCAGAAACAGCAACGCCCGACCCGCCATCCAAGGCGGTCCGGGCGTTTTATTGCGCTCCTATCTATTTCGTTTGTCGGCCTCAGCCGATCTGGATCACGACCAGCACGGCATCCAGGGTACTGCCATGCTGCGCGCAGAACCGCTCGCAGTGCTCGACCGCTCGCTCCCTCAGGTCGGCTTGTCGGGCCAGCGCGAGCAAGTGCAGCAACGCCTCGGACGGCGCGAAGAGCACATCGCGGCCTTCTCCATCAACCCACAGGATGGCACCGGGCTCGGATTCGGGCCGGGCCGACGCGATGTCATCGACTTCATCGGCATAGTTCGACAGCAAATCCTCCAGCCAATCGGCCTGGTTCTCCCGCAGCCTCGCCGTCTCGACGTCCAGGCCGTGTGCGCCGGCAAGTGACTTGCGCGCATGGACCAGTACTTCTTCCAGCATTGCACTGTGCGAGAGCACGCCAGCCTGCGCATCGCTGATCCACAGCCAGGCCAGCACCCACGCGCCGCCGTCGCCGGTCGAAGTGGTCGTGTGGTCGTCGATCTCCGTGTCGTCGTCATCCTCGATAGCCGCGCGGGCCGCCGAGACGTAGGGATCGTCGCCGGGCACCGCAAAGGCCCGGATGCACTCTCCGATGGTCAGGCCCTCTGCGCACAGGGCTTCCAGGGAAGGGATGCCTGGTACCGCACCCAACGCCGGTGCGGACGGTGCGGACGGTGCGGACGGTGCAGTTTCGCGGGACTGGTCCTGGTTGGCCGACTCGCGCAGGTAGTGGCGCGCTCGCTCGATCGCGGCCCAGCAGTCTCCGGTGGTGGGCTCGTCGTTGCTCTCGGCGAACCTGAGCGCGTACGCCAGCACGTCGTCGATGAGCGTTCTCGGATCGGTGTTCATGTGGTTTCTCCTTCATGAAAATGAAGGGGCGCTACCCCCAGGGGTCGGCGCCCCTGGGGGTAATGGATGTGATGCCGGTAGCACGCCGGTGGCAGGCTCCGGGACTAGTGCGGTGAGGCACCCAGATGCATCACGGTGTTCAAGAGGGTGTCTTCCAGGGTCTCCTCGGCGTACTCGCTGCCGACATAGCCCCAACACTCCTCGTCGCGGTCCTCGACGCGCCGTCCGGTGACGCGGTCCACCACGTAGACGACGATGCCGTAGACCTCGCCGTTGACCCAGGCGTTGTACTCATCGAGCACGCCACGGCAGTACCGCTCGGCTTCCTCGGCGAGCTTGGCCGCCACTTTGGACGGCGGGATGTCCAGGCCCGAGGCTTCGACCAGCGCCGCCATAGCCTGCGTCCGTGTCGCATAGCCGCCGATCCAGGTGGTCCCGCCGTCGAGGGAATAGTGCACGGCCGGCGGATCGCCCCGGCCGCCGGCCGTGCCGAACCAGAACGCTTCGCCAACGCCCAGTTCGCGCAGCACGTTGGACCGGATGTTGTCCTCGGCGTCCTCGTCGGGCACCCAGACGGCACCGCCGCGCGTAGTGTCCCAGCGACACTGCATGCCATGGCCGGTCACGCTGTAGACGATGCCGCCATGGTCGTAGATGTCGAGCAGGACCGCCAGCGGGTAGCCGATGCTGCCTGCCGCGAGGGCACGCTCCCAGGCCGCCTCCGCCTCGCTTTCGCAGAGCAGGTTCGCCAGGTCCTTGAGCTTGTCGTGCCAGCACGGTGCCAGGTCGTTCCACCAGGGAACGTCGAGGAACTGCTTGGCGATGTAGTCGAGCGCGAACTCCCAGCCTTCCTGGTGGACGGCATCCTCGACCGTCTGCAGGACCGCGTTCCACGTGGCTGCCTTGCCGCGGCTGCGCAGGAGGTTGCCCAGCGTCGCCATCAGCGAGCGGTTCTTGCGGAGCGAAGCAACAACGCAGTCGGCCAACTGGCCGGACACACCCTCGTCGCCGAGATCCTTGTTGCCGTCGCCGTCGCGCCCCAGGGCGTGGAAGAAGTACCCCTCCTCGTCGCGCCGCGCGCGCCGCCCTCGGTGGTACAGGCAGCCCATGGCATGGCCCTCGGCGAGCGGGTTGCAGCGTTCCGCGTCATCGTCGAAACACAGGCCGCCGACCACGATGAATTTTTCCATCACGACCATGCGCTCCTCGGTGTCCGGCGGGATGCGCAGCACTGCCTTGACGTCGATCGTCTCTTGCGCGTCGGCCGCGCCGACGAAGGCCACCTCGGAGAGCGATTCACGCGCGTCCTCGACGCCGGGAAGCGCCAGCCCCCGGATAGCGAAAGGAACCCCTTCTACGGCAACGACCGTCTCCGGCCGCAGGTTGGAAAGAACCTTGACTTGGTGTTTGTTCATGATGGCTCCTTGAACAAGTCGCGGGGCCGTCCCTGCGCGGGAAGCGTCCCGCTAGGGTTGACAGGTGTCCTTTGCCGGTGCGGCACGGGACATCGAAAGGTCGCCGACGCGCGAAACTGCGCATGCAGCGCGGGCGCGGGGCTCAATGAAAATGGAAAGCCCCTGCGCGGATCCGCGCAGGGGTCAAGAAAACGGACAACCCGGCAGGGGCTGCCACACGGCAGAAAGCGGGCCACCCGTTGACAGGTGGCGCGATCGCAAAGCGGACACCGTCCGCATGTCTCACAAGGCTACGATTCGCTCGATGAGCAGGCTGGCAGCTTGCCTGTGACGGCGCGCAGCGCCGAAAGCCTGGTCACTCTATCATCCACTGCCGCAGCGTTCAATATGCGGCGCGGTCGAGGCCTGCCTCAACCGTTCCTTGCCCGGCGTGATGTGGACGCCAATGCGCTGGACGAGGTCCAGCAGCTTCGCGCAAGCCTGATCGCCCTGCAGCAGGCTGCATGTCCCCCTTCTGCTGCAACACCCCGCCGCATCCTGCGGCGCCATGGTCGCCACCCGCATTCGCCCGCCGAGCCAGGCGTTCGCGGCTCGCGGTCGTGCGACTGCGGCGGCAGCTACCGCATCCCGGCCCACACTCAAGGCTCACCCGCTTCCCTCAAGGAAGCCCCGGCCATGCCGGGCGTCGCAGTCGTTACCTGCCCGGCGCGGATCCGTCCCGCCAACCACTTCCACCTGGGAGCACCGTCTCCCAGGGAGCGGTGTTCCCGTCCACCCCTGGAGAGAACACCATGCACACAACCTGCTCCGACAGTGCCGGTCCGGCACAGGACCGCGCCACCATCGACCTCGAAGACCTGCTCGGGGACGGCGAAGCCCAACTCGTCTACGAAGGGCTCTACCGCCTGCGTGAAGCCAAGGTCGAGGCACTGGGCATCGTGCGAGCCGCGGGGCTCAGTCCCCATGGCCGGCCCTTCGAGCCCCGGGACTTCGGCGTTCCGCAGATCGACCAACTGCTGGCCCGCCTCAGCGCCGATCCCGCCGAGGAATCCCCGTCCACGCCAGAGTGCTGAGATGGGTCCGACGCCCTACCAGTACCTGCCCCTGTGGGCCAAGGTCGCGATTGAGCGGCTCGACGCGGACGCCGCGCTGCGCAGCGAAGCCATGCTCGACGAACTGCTGGACAGCTACGCGCGATGCTACGCAGAGGCGGTCGATGCGCAGACCCGAGAATCGGCACGGCACATCTGTCGGCGCCGTTTCATCGGCTCGTACACCGAACCGCCGCGGCCCGAGCCCGTTCCGCCCGGAACCTTGCGCCTGGTCCGGCTGGCGCGCGAAGGCGCACTCAGCACCGGCGACCGGGTAGCGACACAACGGCTGGGCGAATGCGAGGTCACCCGTATCCACACGCCCCATTCGATCGAAGTGCGCGATCCGTCCACCGGGCGGCACTACCTGATCAGCGGCCTGTACTTCGGGCCTGATGCACGCATCGCCGAGACGGCGACGCCAACCGGCAAAGCGTAGCGACCCGACCGGCAGCCGCCCCCCGCGACGAAGGCCCCGGCTCCACCCACGCGCCCCTGGCGCACCTGTTCCCCAAGAGCACTGTCCCTTCGGGGCAGCGCCCCATCCATACGAAAGGAGCATCCCATGTCCATTGCCAACGCCCTCGAGGGCGCCATGAACCATGGAACTCAATCGAGACTGCGCTGCGCGCCGCCAATCCAGGCGCCAGCACGGAAGACCTCTACCACGCCACGGCCGATGCCATGGACCGGACACTCGGCTTGCGCAGCAATGAGCTCCGTACGCCGAACTGGCTGCGCTGGCGTAGCGGGAGAGAGCCCGTGAACGCCACACCCGCGTCCCCCGCCCAGCACCTGCTGCGGCACGCCGAGCCCCTGGTCGCGGTCTCGATCGCGCACTTATGCCCATCCACCCGCCTGCGACTTGCCGATGGCGAACTGTCGGTCATCGCCTATCCGAACGACTACGGCGGGTTCGTCTACGTCGCCCCCCACGGCGAGAGCGTTCCCGCAGAACCCGAGCTGGTCCCGATTTTCATCGCGGCACGTGCAACCGGCATCGTCTGGATCAAGTTCGATGCCGACGCCGAAACGGTCGAGGGCTTCGCGACCTTCGGGGATCAGGAGACACTCTCATGAGCCGCCACATTCTTCATCTAGTCCATGCGGGCCAGGCCGTCACGGTGGTATCTGGCTACGACCGGCCGCTGCGCGAGCTGTTCCTGCACGTGGTGCGGAACAGCGACGCGGCACTCCCCCAGGAAGAGACTTTCCTCTACGACAGCCTGGCGGAACCCTGGCTCGACTGGACGGACATCAACACCGTAGCCGACAAGCTGGAGTCCCTTGGCATTGAGCCGCCCGCCAGCCTGATTCAGGGCATCTTTCTCGACCAGTGTCTGAACGCCGGCAACCGCGTGGTCGAGCACCATGCCGACCGGCCGCCCGCCGTGCTGCACACCGGCTGAATCCGGGCCGCCTGACTGAGGCCCATCCTGTTCGCCGGGTACCCTTGCGTCAGCACGGGCACCCCGCGAGCCACCATCCATCGCGAAACGACATTGCTCAGGCCCACGCGGGTCGCGAGGACCACGACACAACGACGCACGGTCCATCGCCACCGGTAATCGCTCGTCCGTGACCTTGAATGCGCGCGGAGCCTACCGAGCGCTGCTTTCACGCCGACGGTTGAGCCCCACACTGGAGGCGTTTTCCCGGGCCATGGCCCTCGCTCGCCATCGAGCGCCTTCCCGAGTTTCTCGGGCGTCGCGGTCGTTACCCGCCCAACGCAGCACTGCTGCCAAGCACCGCGCCGGGTTCTCCGGCCCCAGCTTCCGCGCCGATCCGGCGCCGCTCCGTTTTTTCACCTACCCCGCGGCCCATAGCCGCGCCATGCCGTGCCATGTCCGTTCGCGGGCCTGGTCGCGGTCCACCCATTCTGAAAGGCCATCCATGACCACTGTCGCCGAAACCCTCTGCGCCATCGAGCGCCGCGCCGAGCGCGCCATCGTGCAGGAGCTGCGTCTGATGACTCAGGAGATTCTTGCCATGCGGACCCAGCTCACGCTCGCGGACCGCGCGCACGCCGATGCGCTGTTGCTCAAGCTGACCCACCTGGAACGCTGCCAGCAGGTCGACACCGTCGCGCCCTGCCCCATCGCACCGTCCGCCGCGCCTACCGGGCTAGGGTTTCCCATGCTCCCGATCGACTCGCTGGAACCGCTGCAGCCGGATCGCTATCTGGTCCATCTCTACGGCCACGAACTGGGCGATCTGGAGCGCGCGGTCCTCGTCGAGACGCTGGCCTCGGCCGCCCAACTGGTGCGTCAGCACCAAGCCGAGCGGCCCCAGCTGGTGTGGGAAGTGACCCACAACAACACCACGGGCGAACTGGCCTTCCTGGGTGATGACGACATGCTCGTCGCCAGCATCTCGCCCTGCGAGCCGCTCACGCCGGAAGTGGAGCCACTGGTCGCCGACGCCTGCAAGGAATTCGGCAAGGGGAGCCTCACGGCGCTGCGGTGTCTGTTCATCACCCCCGTGCAGATGCAGCCGGAGCCTCTGGCCGCCTGAAACTGCGGCGCCCGGGTGTCTTGGCGCCCGCCGTTGATTCCACCACCCCCCGGGGCTCGCCCCGTGGGGCGGGCTCCTGCGCACCACACGGTGCGCTTCGCCACTGCACGCCTGCGCGCTGCGGCGGCCAGGAGACCCCATGTCCTTACTACCTTTCGAGAATCTCAAGGCGCGCGCCAAGCGCGCCCTGGACACCCGGATCGCCCGCTGCGATCCTTTGCTGCACGGCATCGGCATC
This sequence comes from Acidovorax sp. FG60, assembly GCF_057808995.1. Lineage (NCBI taxonomy): Bacteria > Pseudomonadati > Pseudomonadota > Betaproteobacteria > Burkholderiales > Comamonadaceae > Acidovorax > Acidovorax sp. FG60. The sequence goes on along the minus strand of NZ_JBMDJC010000008.1, from coordinate 251,414 downwards.
GGCATCGGCATCGACTTCGACTCCGAAGCCGCATGCCTCGCGCTGATTCGCTGCGCTGTGCTGGACGACGATGAGCGCGCGGCACTGCGGGCCACGGCCCGGAGCGCCCGTGATGGCTCGGACCTTGCGCAGCGTGCCCGCATGCACGCCGAAGCGAACCGCTCCGACTGGTCGCAGTGGCTGCAGCGCATACGCCAGACGGGCCATCACCGTATCGACCAGTGGGACGTGCGCTGCGTCAGGGGGCTGATCGCGTACTTTCCTGAGTGTGTGGGTCAGCGCCAACGCCGTGCCGCCATCGCCTGTCATGTGGACGATGAGACCGACGCCTGGATGCTTGCTTTCGCGGACGCACCGCGACGCGCGGAGATCGAACCATGAATTCCCGGATGCAAGCCGACCTGCCCGTGCCGGACCTGAGCTGGAGCGACGACGGCTGGTTCACGCAGTTCCTGCCCAACACCAAGGCCGGCGAGGACGCCTGGCGTGTGATGACAACCCACACGGACGGCACCGGCAAGGTGTTCTCCGTCCATGCGGCGGACACCATCCGCCAGCTTCGCGCGAAGGGATACACCGTCGCCAAGGCACGGCGCGCCGACAAACGCTCCGGTGCTGACGACGACGCCCTGCTGGCAGAACTCGCGAAACCGCAAGCACCGCGCTCGTAGCAGCCGCGCCCCACGGCTGGTAACACATCAGCCCGCCCGCGCCATAGCCGTTCGCGGCAATGCGAGAAGCACACGGTACCGCCGCAAGCGGCACCGCCATCCTGGCCCGCCGTTCACCGGCGGGCGTTTTCTTGACCCCGAGGGGCACCGACGCCCCGACGGGGGCGCGTGCGCCTCATTTTGATGAGGAAGCAACATGCACGATCCCATCCAAACGGAGGGCGCACCGCTCTCCGAAGAAGAACGCATCGCCGCCAACCGCACGGCGATTTTCTCCGCGCTGCGCGACGAAGGCGTCCTGCGGGCTGCGGTCAGCTACACCGGCTCCGGCGACTCGGGCGGCCCGGAGGGCGTCCGTTTCGAGATGCCGGACGGTCCCCGTGAGCTGGACGAGATGCCAATGGCACCGCAGTACGTGGAGTCCAGCCAGTACGTCGACGGCGCATGGCAGACCACGGTCAGCCTGGATGACAGGCCGCTCGACGACGCGCTCACCGACTTCGCGATGGATGCGGTCGACCAGCACTTCGGCGGCTGGGAAAACGAAAGCGGTGCCTCGGGCGAAGTGGTGTTCGATGCCACGGCATCCACCGTGGTCATCGAGCACAACAGCTATTTCATCGACTCCGAATACTCGGAGATCCGCGTATGAAGGCGCATGTCTCGCTTGCCTGCTGGCCGGGCCTGCGGCATGAAGCGGCGGCAGCGCTGCTGTGCGACCCGATCGAGGAACCGCTGTTCGGGCGGCTTTCGGCTGAACACGTCCAGTTGGTACCGCAGAGCCTGGGCTGCCTGGACGAAGCGCTGGCCGATGCGCTGCGCGCCGCCCATCCAGGCACGCGCTTCCGGCTGCACGCCAACGTCCAGGTGCTCTCCAGGCGCCGGCTGGCCGACCTCAGCGGGTTCGCGCTGCACGCCGACTGGTTCGCGCAGGCCGCGCGCATCAGCCGGCGGCTGGATGCACCGGCGTACACGGCGCATGCCGGGCGCCGCTGCGAAGCGGATCTGCCCCGCATGCTGGGCCACGCGCGCCGCTGCGCCGACCTGTTCGGCTGTCCGGTCGGCGTCGAAGGCCACTACCCCTCGGCCGGCGATGTCTGGCTGGTGTCGAGCTGGGCGGAGTACCGCACGGTGTTCGATTCGGGCGTGCCCTACGCGCTCGACCTCTCGCATCTGCACATCCTGGCGACCCGTACGGGCTGCCGCGAGACCACGCTGGTGGCCGAGATGCTGGCCTGCGAGCGCTGCATCGAGGTCCACCTCAGCGACAACGACGGCCACGGCGACTGGCACCAGGTCTGCGCAGAGCGGCCCTGGTGGCTCCCGCTGCTGCCGCACATCCATCCCTACGCGGTGGTGTTTTCCGAAGGCAACCACCGCAGAGCAAGGAACAACCATGTCCACTGAAAATCCCCAACAGCAACCCACTTTCCTGGCACAGGCCGACGGCACGCTGGCCCTCAACCAGGCTGGCATCGAACTCCAGACCCGCTACCGTCAGGTGAAAGCCGAGCATGACGCGCTGGATGCGAGCTGGGCCGGCGCCTTCCTGGCGCGGCTGTTCGCACAGCACGCCTGGCTGGACGCCGTGACGCTGTCCTTCGCGGTTTCCGCCGAGTACGACGATAGCGGGGGCTACTTCCGCTCCATCTCCTGCCAGATCCGGTCGGCGCGCGCCGTGCCGCAGCATCCCCTGCCTGAAGAACTGCTCACGGAGGGAGAATTCGACTCGGACACTGCCGAGCAGATCGTCGAGCAAGAAATCGAGGACAGCGAGTTCGATCTCTAGACGTGCCTCTCGGAGACTCCCAGCGGCTACGACGATCTCGACCTGACGCTGGAGCGCAAGCCCATTGCGGAATTGCTGTGTGCCAGCCCCATCGACGGGCATGCGGCATTCCGTGCCTGGGGACTGGGGCAGGCCACCACCCCATAGCACCATGGCGGGTTCGCGCAAGACGCCGGCCCGCACGGTTTCGCAGCCCTGCGCTCCGCAGCCTGCGGCAGCGGCCATCGCGCCACCCGCGATCGGGGAACATCTCCGCCGCTGTTCCGTGGCACCGCTCGGCGGCGCAGACACCACGCCCACGCCACGGCCACACTGGACCTGCTTTCATCCGCCTCCAGGGGGGCTTCCAGCGCTCTGCGCTGGCGGCGCGGCCGTTACCCGCCCCTTGCCTTCAACGCGCCGGCCCCGTCGCCGGCACGTCCCTTCCATCCGGGAACACCGTTCCCGATGCTGGGCTGGTGTTTCCCTCTCCGGAGAACACCCATGTCCTATGAAACCATGACCATCGGTGCCTCGCCCTGCGAGGAAAACTGCGCCCAGGTGGGCCATCCCGACTACGAGGCGCGATCCCGGCGTGAATGCCTGGTCTTCCGGCGCATGCTCGAACGCCTGTTTCCCTTGGCCGATGATGTGCCCGCCCGGTTCGCCGTGATCAGCTCTCCCCACGAGTTCGGCACCTACCGCGAAGTCTGCGTGCGCTACGAAGACTCCGATGCCCGTGCCTGCGACCACGCCTATGCGGTCGAAGCGAACACGCCCGCCCAATGGGACGCGATCGCACGCTACGAGCTCATCTGGATCGAACGCAAGGACCAACTGCAGCGAGCAGTCCTGCGCGGCGATCTGCAGCCGCAGGAGGTACCGACGGTCTACCGCGGCAACGACGTCCCGGACCTGCCCGCGGATCACAGCTTCAGCGAACTGCTGACCACGTTTCCCCTGTAGTTCACAAAAAGCACGGCACCGCTGTATCGACGACAAAACAAGACTTTCACTGGTCTTGACCTCCTGACGGCCCGCAACCGTCTTCATTCCTCTCACCCACAACGGGGCCGTGTCGCCCCAGCGGGTGCCGCGGCCCTTCCTTTTTTCCAAGGAAACCCCATGGCACTCGCAGTTTTCATTCTTCCGTCACGAGCCCGTTTCGCCTCAGGTCAGGTGGTTGTGACCACCGGCGTCGGCGCGCTGATCGGCGAAGGCAGGCTCAACCCGGCACCGTACCTTTACCGTCATCTTTGCGGTGACTGGGGCGATCTCGACGACAGCGATCGGTGCCTGAACGACGCTGCACTGCAGTCCGGCGAGGATCGGCTGTTCTCGTCCTACCAGGTTGCGCCCGACCTGAAGCTCTGGATCATCACCGAGTGGGACCGGAGCGTGACCACGCTATTGCTGCCCAGTGAATACTGATCTCAATCAACCTGGAAACCCCCAGTGCTTGGTCAAAGCGGTCGCGAAGGACGAACAGGCAGATTTGTCCAGGATGACCAGGAAGTCCTCCCGGCTAACGGGCGGGGCCTCGAACCGTTTGAGCATGCCGCCCAGCACCTTCGCCACCTCCGGCCCGGCCTCAAGCAGTGCGGCCAGGAATGTGCCCGGATCCACGGAACGAACCGCGAGCTCGCGGCGCGAGGTGAGGCGTGCAATGTGGTGGCGGCGCAGCTGGTGTATCTGACTCATCTGCTGGGCCGACTGGCCGAGGCGACGAACAAGAGCCGGGACTACCACTGACGGGGCAAGACGGCAGTCCGTCGCCACGGCAAACCGCCTGTCAATCCGGGCGGTGAGAGAGGCAACGACGCATCCAGCTCAACGCACACCGGCAACGCTCCCATACTGACCCGCGCATCCTGGCCACGGCCAACGCACGCCCTATGGGCGTTCCCGATCCCGCTCGGGCGTCGCGGTCGATACCCGCCCCGCCGCCACGGCAGCCCTGAGCTGCCCGCCACCACACACCTTGGCTCCTACGCCTGCGCGCAAGGGGCCAGGGCCGTGATCTTTCGTCCATCCCATCCGGGGAGCTCGCCTCCCCGATGGGTCGGTGCGTTCCCCGCCTTCCTTCGGAGAACCACCGATGGCACGCACCACTGCGCCTTCCTTGTGGCTTCCGGGCTTCGACCCGGATATCCCAGACACCCCTGAGCCGTCTGTTGAGACGGACCTGTTCGCTGAACTGTCTGCGCCCCAAGCACCCGTTTCCAACCCCATCCAGCTCGCACCCGTCGCCCTCGTGGCCGACGCGCCCATGGACGCCGCGGCTGAGGTCGAAGTCGAGACCGAAGTCCCGAGCACGGCACCGCGCGCCAGTTGGCGCGTGCTCACCGGTGCCAAGCGCGACACGCCCCGATCCCTGTGGCCCACGCTACAGCGCGAGCACCTGTCCGGCCTGGCCGGCACGGCCACCAAGTTCGACGCCAACGTGGCAGCGATCCAGGCCCTGCAGGCCCTCGAAGCCGGCCAGCGTCAGCCGGATGTCGCCGAGCGCGCTCAGTTGCTGCGCTTCACCGGCTGGGGCGGCCTGCCCGCCGCCTTCAACCTCGAAGGCACTGATCTGGCCTGGCGCCGCCGCGCCGAGGAACTGCAGGCGCTGCTGCCCGCCGAGGACTACGAGTCGGCCCGCGCCTCAGTCAACAACAGCCACTACACCGAGATCCATGTGATCGAGGCCATGTGGCAGGCCGTGGAGCACTTCGGCTTCACGGGCGGGCGCGTGCTCGAACCCGCAGCCGGCGTCGGCCACTTCCTCGGCGCGATGCCGCGCGCGCTCGCCGAGCGCAGTTCAGTCACCGCCGTCGAGATCGACCAGTTGTCCGGCCGGCTCCTGCAGACGCTGTACGCACCGCACGGTGCCGACGTGCGCATCGCGCCCTTCGAGAAGGTGGCGCTGCCCGAAAACTGGTTCGACCTGGTAATCGGCAACGTGCCCTTCGGCAACTATCCGGTCGCCGACACGGGCCCAAAGCCTTACGCGCGCTTCCGCGTCCACAACTACTTCTTCGGCCGCGCGCTGGATCTGGTCCGCCCTGGCGGGCTGGTGTGCTTCATCACCAGCACCGGCACGATGGAGGCGCGCGCGGACGCTGTGCGCGAATACGTCGCGTCCCAAGCCCAGTTGCTGGGCGCGATCCGGCTGCCGCAGGGCGCGTTCGCCGGCCTCGCGTCGACCGACGTTCAGACCGACATCCTGTTCCTGCGCAAGCGCCGCCCCGGCGAAGCCGTGAGCGGCGCCTGGCTGGAGCGAGTGATGGTGCCCGATGCACTGCGGCACCCGCGCTGCGCGCAGAAGTACCTGCAGATCAATGCCTGGTACGCCCAGAACCCCGATTTCTGCATCGGGCAGGTCACGCAAGAGAGCAATGGCTACGAGGAAGTGCCGACCGTCGTGTTCGAGGGCGACCTCGAGCCGGCGCTGGCGGAGCGCATCGCGCTGCTGCCCAGTGGCGTGTATGAAGCGGCCAAGCCAGTGGCATTGGCGTCCGTCCGGGCAACCGTGCCTGCCGAACCTGGCGCGCGCCCCGGAAGCTACTGCGTCCACCACGGGCGCGTGCACCGGGTCGAAGGCACCGAGCTGGTCGACCTGCATGACAGCCTGAACGCCACGCAGCGCGCCCGCATCGCGGGCCTGTGCGCGATCCGGGACCATGCCCGGGCGCTGCTCGACGCGCAGTTGGCGCAGGACGACGACGAAGGGCTGGCCCATCTGCGGGCCATGCTCAACGGCACCTACGACCGCTACGTGGCGCGCCATGGCTGCCTGAGCACGCGCGCCAACGCGCTGGCGTTCCGGCGCGACCCGGACTACCCGCTGCTGCTGTCGCTGGAGCACTACGACGACGAGTCGGACACCGCGCGCAAGGCGGCGCTGTTCACGAAGCGCACACTGCGCCGGGTGTCAGCGCCGACGGCGGTCGGCGAGCCCTTGGAGGCGCTGGCCACGTCCGTGCAATGGCGCGGCCGGGTCGATCCGGCCTACATGGCACAGCTGCTGTCGGCGCCCGAGGACGAGGTGCTGGCCGCGTTGTCCGAGGCCGGACAGGTCTTCCTCGATCCGGCTGACAGCGCCTGGAAGACATCCGACGAGTACCTGTCGGGCAACGTCAAGGAAAAGCTCAAGCAGGCGGCGTTGTCCGGCCCGGCCTTCCGCCGCAACGTGGAGGCGCTGGAGCGGGTGCAGCCCGAAGACCTGCAGCCTGCGGCCATCGAGCCGCGCCTGGGCGCGGTGTGGATTCCGGCGGGCGACGTAGAGGGCTTCATCCATGAGGTGCTCGAACTCAAGGACTGCCAGGTGGCGTACTCGGCCGAGGCCGGCGCCTGGTCGGTGACCTACCCGGAGTGGAGCGCGCGGCACAACGTCAAAGTGACCCAGGAATGGGGCACCACACGCATGAACGCCATCGAGCTAGTGCAGGCCGCGCTGAACGTGCAAGTGCCGACGGTGCGCGACCGCCATCCGGCCACGGACCGCTACCACGTCAATCCGGAGGAAACGCTGGCGGCGCGGGAGAAGTTCGGGGCGCTCAAGGACCGCTTCGCGGCCTGGGCCTTCGAGGACACCGAACGGCGCGAGCGGCTGTGCCGGGTCTACAACGACCTGTTCAACGCCACGCGGCCACGTCATTTCGATGGTTCGCACCTGAGGCTGCCGGGGTTCTCGCAGTGCTTCGATCTGCACCCGCACCAGCGGGACTCGGTGTGGCGTGTGGTGCAGACCGGCAACGTGGGCCTGTTCCACGTGGTCGGCGCCGGCAAGACGGCGGTGTGCGTGATCGCGAGCATGGAGATGCGCCGCCTTGGCTTCCTCGCGAAGCCCTGCCATGTGGTCCCCAACCATATGTTGGCGCAGTACACGGCCGAGTTCGTACGCCTGTATCCGCAGGCGTCGGTCTTGATGGCCGGAAAGGAGGATTTGGAAGGCGACCGCCGGCGCGAGCTGGTGTCGCGCATCGCCACGGGCGATTGGGACGCGGTGGTCATCACGCACTCGAGCTTCGAGCGCATCCGGATGTCGCCGCAATTCACCGAGGACTACATCGCGGAGGTGATCCATGAGATAGAGATGGCTGTGCGCGCCGAGAACAGCGGTGATCGGAGCAACCGGATCATCAAGCAACTCGAAGCGCAGAAGAAGAGCTGGAAGGTGCGCCTGGAGCGTCTGGCCGCCGACAAGAAGAAGGACGACCTGCTGACCTGGGAGCAGTTGGGCATCGACGGCTTGTTCGTCGACGAGGCCCACCTGTTCAAGAACCTGTACCGGTTCACCAAGATGACGCGGGTCGCGGGCCTGCCCCTGTCCAACTCGGAACGCGCGTTCGACCTGTACCTGAAGACGCGCTACACGATGAAGCTGCACGGGAACGCGCAGCGTGGCGTGGTCTTCGCGACGGCGACGCCGGTGGCCAACACCATGGCCGAGATCCACACGATGCAGCGCTACCTGCAGCCCCGGCGGCTGGAGGAGTTGGGCCTGCAGCAGTTCGATGCCTGGGCGGCCACCTTCGGCGAAAGCGTCACAGCGCTGGAGATCGCGCCGGACGGCAGCGGCTACCGCATGCACACGCGCTTCGCGCGCTTCATCAACGTGCCGGAGCTGATGTCGATCTTCGGCGAGGTCGGTGACATCCGCACCGCCGAGATGCTGAACCTGCCGGTGCCGAAGCTGCATGGCGGCAAGGCACGCACGGTGGCCTGTCCGGCCAGCCCGGCACTGAAGGCCTATGTGCAGACGCTGGTCCAGCGTGCCGAAGCGATCCGGAATGGGCATGTCGATCCGACCGAAGACAACATGCTCGCGGTCACGAACGATGGCCGCGCGGCTGCACTGGACTTCCGGCTGATCGCGCCGACGGCGAAGTTCGATCCGGAGGGCAAGGTGGGTGCCTGTGCCCGCGAAGTGCTGGCGATCTGGCAGCGCACGGCGGACTTCCGCGGCGCGCAAATGGTGTTCTGCGACCTGTCCAGCCCTAAGGGCGGCAAGGCCTTCAGTGTCTACGAGGACCTGAAGCAGCGGCTGATGGATGCCGGCATCCCGGAGCGCGAGATCGCGTTCATCCACGACGCCGAGACGGACGTTCAGAAGGCTACGCTGTTCAAGGCGGTCCGCGAGGGCCGCGTGCGCGTGCTGCTGGGATCGACCGGCAAGATGGGCGTGGGCACCAACGTGCAGACCCGCCTGGTGGCGCTGCACCATCTCGACGCGCCGTGGCGTCCCTGTGACGTCGAGCAGCGCGAGGGCCGCATCCTGCGCCAGGGCAACGAATGCGAGGAGGTCGAGATCTTCCGCTACGTGACCGAGCAAAGCTTCGACGCCTACATGTGGCAAACGCTGGAGACTAAGGCGCGCTTCATCGCGCAGGTCATGCGCGGTGACAAGGGCCTACGGGCCATCGAGGACGTGGAACTGGCCACGCTGAGCTACGCCGAGGTCAAGGCCCTGGCGTCAGGCAACCCGATGGTGATCGAGAAGGCTGGCGTGGACGCGGAAGTGGCCAAACTCTCCACCCTGTTCTCGGTTTGGCGCAATCAGCGCTGGACCAACGAGAGCGAGGTGGGACGGTTGCCGATGCTGATCGCGTCGCTGGAACAGAAGGCCGCGTTGCTTGCCGCGGATGCCGAGCAGGTCGAGCCCCAGACCATGGGGCAGATCGCCCTGGAACTGGGAGGCCGGCGGATCGCCGGGCCCGACGCGGTGGGCGACGGCTTGCGCGAACTGGTGAAGACCGCGAAGGCAGCGGCCCGCACCAGGCCATCGGTGAGCGACCAGTTCGTAGGCCGTTTCGGCGGCTTCGATCTTGGCCTGCAGACCATCGGCGGAGAAGCCACGCCAACGTTCTATCTCGCGGGGCACTGCCGCTACGACGCCGAGCCCTACCAGACGGGACCTGGTATCGTGTCCGCGCTGCTGGCGGCCCTGGCGTCCGTCGCCGAGCAGCAGGCCAAGACCAGTGAGCAACTCGTCGTACGGCGCAAGCGGCTGGAAGACCTGCAGATCGAGCTGATCCGCCCCTTCGAGCACGAGGGCCGGCTGACCGGGCTGTTGGTTCGCCAGCGCGAGCTCGTCAAGGCGCTGGACCTCGACAAGGACGTGGCTGGCAGCGCCAGTCTGGATGGAGAGGCGGCGGCACGCCAGGCCGCATGAGTTCGCGCCCCACTACCGCAATGTGGTGGGGCGCTTTTTCTTGCCCTGATGCACATCACCACGAACAGTAGCGGAAAAGCCTGCGCGATCCGTCAAGGTGCCGCCGTTGAAAACGGCCCTGCACAGCTGGGGGTTTCGGGTGGCGAACCGCGCCAGTCATCCCGACGCGAATCGGACTTCGCCATACTGGAACGGCTTCCCGTGGGCATCGCGTCCACAAAGCCTTCATCGACCGCCTGGCTGTCCTGAAGTCCAGCCTCGCTGGCGTCGCAGTCGATACCTGCCCTCGAGTTCCCGGGCATCGTCCGGGATGGCTGCCTTGGCAGCCATGAGTTCCGGTCGGCCTTCGGGCTGACGCATGCACATGGTCGACGGCCCCTGGGTCGCCGGCCACCGAGCGAAGGTTCTTGCCGCAGGGCACGGACCTTCACATCCCACGTCAGCCCCAAGGCTGGCGCCAAGCCGCTTCGCGTCCGCGAGGCATACCCGAACGGGGACCCCAGTCCCCGCCAGGGTTGGGCGTTCCCCTTTTTCATCGAAGGAGAACGCCATGTTCGCTGCCCTTGCAGCCAGAGAGTCGCACCGCATTCCGGTGCTGTTGGGTGGATCGGGCCTCACCCGCCCAGCCCCCTTGCCGCAGCCCAAGCTTGCGGTACTGCTGCGTCCCCTGCCCTGCCTCGGCAAGTGCGGGGGCCGCCCGTGTGCGGACTGCCGCGAGGCAGCTTGACCATGCCGGTCGATCTGTACCGCCGGCGCATCGCCGCCACCGTGGTCGAACTGGCCCGGGAGGATCCCTTCCTGGTCAAGGAGGTCATCGCCCGTCTGCGCGCAGCGGGCGAAATCGAAGCCGACGATCTGGTCTACCTGGACCGGATCGCCGACCGCTGGATCGGCATCGCTGAAGCCAACGCCCGGCAGGAGGCCTCAACGCACGCGCGTCAAGCGCGCGGGTAGCGGGGCACCCTTCGCCTGGGCCATGGCCGAGGCAATCTTGTCCAGCAGTTCCGGACGCTCTTCGGCCAGCGTGCCGGCCCATCGGGCCAGCGCTTGGTCGAGATCGTCCTGCGTTCGCGCCCCATCGACGTCGATGCCGACTCTTCGGAGTTCCTCGATCTCGGTGGGCGTGAACCGGAGTGAATGGCCTGCACGAAGCATGTGTGGGCTTTCGAAAGCGGTGGGATGCCAGCTTAGCAGGCCAACACACCGCCACAACCCTGGGAGACTGACGCCTCCCACTAGGGCATGGCGCGTGCATCCCGCAAGCAAGGAGAAAAACCATGACCGTGAACGCATCCCGCACCAAGCCAAGGCGCAGTGCCATCGGCATCGAGGAAGAGCGCGCCTGGGTATGCTTCTACCGGCGTGCCGGCAAGGATCCCGCGATCGCGGCGGAAGTGCTGGTCCAGTTGGACAGCGATCCCGAGATGAAGCGCGAGCACCTGGCACTGTACCTATGCTGCCGCGAGTCGCTGCGCCTGCACCAGGCGCGCGAGGCGCACAACCAGCGGTTCGGCCGGTTCGTGCGCTGGCTGCTCGGCGGCCTGTTCATCCGGTTTCCGGCAAATGTGCGGCGCGCATTGGGACGTGGAAGCGACCTCGCCGCAGCCTGCCTGCCCGAGGAGCATTCCGAGCCTGCCACGGCCCAGATCCAGCGTCTGGCGAAAAGCCCGAAGGTACGTGCCGCCCGCGCGGCATTCAAGGCACCCTCCATCAGCGAGAAACCCACCTCCCCATCGGCGGATTCGGCAATGGTGGATTCGGCGCCCCGAGCAACTCAAGCCACTGGCTGAGCCATGCATCCCATTCCCCTGGCCGCGTGGCTGGGGGAATGCGGTGCTTCGCCCCATGGGCAGGCTAACAGCCCAACTTCTCTTGCGGCAGGCTCACGCCGCCAGGCAACGCGCAACCTCCCGGTCGATCATCCAATGAAGGAACTGCGTATCCTGCGACACGCCCCAATAGTGCGCCTTGCACTTCGCCACATACGCATCCAGATCCGCAAGCGTGCGGATACCGGAAGGCTCGATGTCTGTCAGCCAACGGAAATACTCGATTTCCTTCTGCGTCAAACGGATCTGGGAACCCAGGCGGATCATGGAGAAACCTCTTGATGGTCACCATGCTGACGCAAAACAACGTGCTTGAGGGCAAATCAACGGGCCCTGATAAAAAAATTTCCTGAGTGGCAGCAGAGTAATTTTCGAGTGTCACGGGACTGCCATATGCCATGCCTCCGGATTTCCAGATGCTGGCGAATGGCCACGTTTCGGCGCATTTCCCATCCGGCCCCGCGAACAAACACCCGCCACCGTCACGATTTCCAGCCGACACAGGTTTTCCCCCTTGTGATGCGGCAAACCCAGGGGCACAGTCCCAATACCGGTCGAGGGCCTGATCAGGGCCTCCGGTCGCTTGCTCACGTCACAGCCCATCCAGCCAAGACCATCGTGCCGACAGCCGTTGCGCACCTCCATCAGACCGCGGACGCCATCCCCTCGGCGACCGGCGCTGCCCTGCATTTCGATCAAGGAGAGCGATGTGGAAAACGCGCTCACAACCTCGTATCCGCGAATAGCACTGCTGGGTGCGCCGTGCATCTACCGGCTCGTCGCCGCGAGCAACTCTGGGCGTTTCGCATGGAAATCCCCGCGGATTCTCTTGTATAGCGGCATGGTATTTGCGAAGCCCACAAGGCATCCCAGAACCCGTGTCGGCATTGCCACACAAGGAAGAAAACATGCACCCCCATTGCATTGAGCAATTGCGCGGACTCGCCGAGCCTCTGGCGGCTCTCTCGCTGACCCACCTGACACCCACCACCCGACAAAAGCTGCACGCAGACGATCTGTCCGTCAACGCCTACCCCACCGACTTTGGAGGCTTCGTATACGTAGGCTCGCCGCGCTACCGCATGCCTGTGGAATCCGACCTTGCAACGATCTTCGAGGCTGCAGAGCAAGCTGGCGTCGTCTGGCTCAAGTTCGACAGCGAAGCGCCGACCGTAAAGGGCCTGCCGACTTTCACGCCCCAAGACACTATCCTCTGAGACCCCGCGACGCCAGCGCACTGCGGCCGGAGCGGACACCTTGACCTCTTTCACTCCACAGGCACGGCGTCGGCATCTACCCGCAAAGCTTCCAGATCGATCACTGCATCGGCCATGCCGGCCAACTCGGGCGTCTGCGAGACAAAGAACTCCCGGTGGTAGCCGCCCAATCGCAACACCTCGCGCTTCATCGCCCCGAACATGCGCTTGCGGTCCGGGTCGAGGGCCCCGTCTGCTTCATCCGAGAACAGGGTCTCGTAGCGCCGTTCACCAGCCTGCGCCAAATACAGCGCCACTGCCCGCACCAGGCATTCGTTGATCCAGACCCGCTCCCCTCCGCTCATCAGCCGCACACTCTTGCTCTCCCCTGAATCGGCGTCATGCACCAGGATGTCGAAGTCCTCCCGCTTCTCGCCCTTGGCCGTCTCCCCCTGCGTGAGGATGGAGACCGTGAAGCGCGGGCCATAGCACACCAGCAGCAGGTCGTTCGCCAGTCCCGACAAGGCTGGTCCGGCATCGTCGATCGCCAGCGCGATCAAACCATCATTGCTCATGCACCGCGCCAGCAGGGCCCAGTCGCCCATCGCGCCCTCGATGCGCAGGGCACGCCGGCGCGCCGCGGCCTGGCGTCGTGCCAGAGCATCCAGCTGCTGGCGCAGCGCCGCCAGAGTTTCCAACTCTTTCAAAGCGTCCACGTGCGCGCGCTGCGCATTGCCATGCGCGGCGATGGCGCGATCGCGCGCTGACTCGGCAATGGCCAGTTGCTGGGGATCAAAGGGTTCCGGCAAAGTGCACAGGACGGCATCCAGCCGGGCCAGCGCCTGTTGCAACTGGTCGGACTGCAGCGCCCGCTGTGCGTCGATGGCCTGCATGGCGGCGGTGATGGCATCCCGCTCCTCCCGCTCGGCCACCGCTTCGACCGAGGAATCTTCCCTCTCGGAATCTCCAAGGCCGGCCAGTTCGGCCTGAACGTCGGCCAGGCGCTGGCGCGCGACCTGGATCTCTTGCGCCTTCGCCGCCAGCAGGGCAAGCCGTGATGCGCGGCTGCGAGCGCGCTCCTGGCGACGCTCGGCGGCTTCCAATTGGCCGCTTGCAGCTGCCAGCGACTGGAAATGCGCCTTGACGGCCCGGCCTTCCCGCTCGACCCTTGCCTTCTCGCCGGCCAGACGCCGCAGCGCCGCATCGGCGCTGGGGATCAGCGCCTGCGCCTCCCGTGCGTCGGCCAGCAGTTGGCAAGCTCCCTGCAGCGGCATCCCGGCGCACGGCACCTCGGCGGTCAGGCCCAAACGGCGCCTGAGCGCCTGCGCCTGCAAGGCAGCCTGCCCCGCCTCGCGTTCGATACCCTGAACCCGCTGCACCAGAATGCGCAACTGGCCCTTGGCCTGCTCCCGCTCCGCTACCTGGTCTCGGCCATGACGAGCACGCTCGGTGCGCAGTTCCAGCAACTGCTCTGCCAGCGGCAAGCGCCGCAGCGCGTTGCGCACCAGATGCTCCCGCGCCAGCAAGTCATGGCACCGGTCCCGTACGTCCACCAGCCGTTCTCGGCGCTGCATGGCCTGCGCCCGCCGCTGCACGACTCGGCGCGTGAGCCGGTCCAGCCGCTGGCGCGCATCCTGTTCGCGATCCGCCAGGTCCTGCAGAGCCACTCGGCCCGCGGCCTGCGCAGCTTCCCGCTCCTGTAGCAACTGGACCCGCCGCGCGTCGGTCTCGCGCGCCTGCTCGCGCTGAACTGCGGCCTGGGCGTGGGCCTGGCGCGTCTCGTCCAGCGCCGACGCCGCCGCTGCCACAGCCGCCTGCGCCCGGGCGGCACGCGCCGGCGCATCGGCGGCATCGGTCCGCGCGCGGGCCAGCCGTTCTCCCTCTGCGTCCATGGAAGCGGCCTCCTGCCGCAGCGCTATCAGCCCGGCCTTCAACAGCTTGGCCGTCTCACCGGCCTTGCGCCCCAGCTCGCGGATCTGCTCCTGCCCCAGCAGGTCGGCCAGCAGCGTCTTGATCTCCGCGTTGCGGTAGTCGCTGAGCTGGCGCTTGCACTGGGCTCCGAAGACCGACGTGAAAAAGGTATCGGCGCTGCCGCACAGGTGCTCTACGCAGCGCACATAGGTGTCCACTTTGCCGTCCGACACCGTGCCATCCTCCAGGGAGACTGGGCGCCACGCTCCCGCATCGGAGAGTTCGAACAGGAAGGCCTCCGTCCGGCGCCGACCGTTGAGCCGGATCACGACCTGGGAGCGATAGCTTTGCCCTTCGAGCGCCCAAACCAAATCCTTCTCGTTCTCCGGGAGGAATACATGGTCGTAGTAGCTGAAGCCGCCAGCGCCGACGGCGGAGGCGCGCGAAGGCATGGTGAGGTATGGGTGCATGTTGTCGAGCACCGTGGTCTTGCCGCGTCCATTGGCGCCTTTGATGGCGACCAGCTCGGCACCGTCGCACAGGGCCTCGAAGTCCAGGGTCAAGGTATCCAGGCCCAGGCCATCCCGGATCCCGCGAAAGCCCTTGAGGGTCAGGGAAAGTAGTTGCATGGCGACGTTCTCCATGGGTTAGTTCCGCCCCAGTTTCCCGTGAGAGCCTGAGTAAGCAAGGGCTTGAACGCTGCGGTCGCCCCGCCAGGCACGTTGATCAGTGGATGATCGAGTTATGATGAGAAATTCCTTTTCTGATCAATGGCTTATCCAAATTGACAAGAGAGGTAAAATCGTTCTTCAAGGATCCACCTCTCCGCCGCCATGAACACGCTCAACCGCATCAAACGCTCCGTCGCCAATCGCAGCGACGATGTGCTGCTGCGCAGCGAGTTCGACCAGTTCGGCAGTGCCGCTCAGGTGGGCCGCGCCCTGCGCGAACTGGTGCAGGACGGCACGCTGATTCGCCTGGGCCTGGGCGTCTATGCCAAGGCAAAGCCAAGCGTGCTGACGGGAAAGCCGATTCCGGTGCGGCCGCTGGAAGTCCTGGCCCCCGAGGCGCTGAATAAGCTGGGCGTGACCGTCATGGCCAGCCGCCTGACCGAGGCGTACAACGCCGGGCGCAGCACCCAGCTGCCCGCAGGCATCGTCTTCAACGTCGGCCGACGCCGCATCGCCCGCAAGCTGGGCTTCAACGGCAAGGCGATCCAGTACGAACACGCATGAGGGTGCTGGCGCCGCCGCGGCGGGAACTGATCGAGGCGCTCGTCGCGGAAGCCGCCCCCGGCGGAATCACGGCGGGCCTGCTGGAAAAGGACGAGCACCTGACCGATGCGTTGCGGGCCCTGTTCTCCTTGAAGCTTGAAGGGGTGCAACTGGTGTTCTGCGGCGGCACCAGCCTGTCCAAGGCCTACGGGCTGATCGAACGCATGTCCGAGGACGCAGATCTGAAGGTAGTGCTGCCGGATGCGGGCCAGGCTTCCCGCGCCGAGATCCGCCGCCGCCTTTCCGCGCTGAAAGCGCAGGTGGCCGAAACGCTGGTCGGGATCGGCCTGGTTGAGGACAAGGGCAAGGAGCTGGCCTTCAACGAGAATCGGTACTTCTGCAGCGAGTGGAGCTACGCGCGGCACTATGCATCTGCCGCGGGGCTGCGCCCTCACCTGCAAATTGAATTGACGGCACGCACGCCAGTTTTGCCTCCGCAGGTCCGCCGCATCAACACGCTGGCCGACCAGCTCGCGGGCCGCTCCGATCAGGCTTTCGAGGCCCCGGTGGTCGCTGTGGCCGAGACGGTCGCGGAGAAAATCCTTTCGTTCCTGCGCCGCTACGCCCAGCATCGCGCCGGGCTCATGCGCCAAGCCTGGGATACGGCCCTGGTCCGGCATCTCTACGACGTACATTGCATCCGCCAACGCCAGCCAGAGATGCTGAGCGAAGCGCGGCGGGCTTTTCCCGCGCTGGTCGCCGGTGACCGGAAGGAGTTCGGCGCCCAGTTCCCGGATTTTGCTGCGGCGCCGCGCCAGGTGCTGAGCGGCGCGCTGCGGCAGGCCCGTGCGGATGCGAAGATCCAGGTGGAGTTCTCCGGCAACCTGCTGCCGCTGATCTATGGGGGCGGCTCACCGGCATTCGAACAGGCTTTCGGCGACTTCGACGCGGTCGCCAAAGCGCTCCTGGAAGTGCTGCCGTAGCCCTGTCCACCGGACGTGTCAGGCCGCCAGCCGCATTGGTTCCGCCGACTGATCTTCGACACCCGGCTCGCGCAAAAGATCCTCTGCAATGTCCTCGGGCGTCGCCTCCTCCAGTGCGGCCAGGCACCGCAGCAGCGGTTCGGGGTTGACCTCGGACACCTGGGCCCAGGCGCGCAGCTTGTCCTCCATCCTCGCCATGCGCGAGATGCCGGCCATGCGCGTGCGCACCACGGGCACGATGCGGCCCTCCAGCTTGGTCTCTGCGGCGCCGGCAAGGATCCGTTGGATGGCCCCGCGATCCACGACTCCCCGGTCCTCCTCCGCCACGGTCCAGCGCACGCGCACGCTGGCACCGGCGATGTCCTGCCGTGCGGCCGCCTCGCGCAAGGCGTCGAGGTCCGGGCGGCCCTCGAACACGATATCCATGGTCCGGCGCGCCGGGGTGGACTCCAAGGTGCAGCAGGCCGAATCCGCACCCACCTCCCACAGCAGAAAGCCCTTCTCCCCTTCTTCGCCATAGTGAAAGCGTCCGATGGAACCCGCATAGGCGATCAATTGCGCACCTGCCGCCCCCTTCTGCGCCCAGGTCTGGTGCCGATGGATGTGGCCGAGCATGAAGGCCTGGGCCTCGGCTGCGAACAGGGCACCGATGGTGAACTCATGATCGAAACCGGCCATTGGCACACCGTGCTCGCTCACGCAACCGAACACCGTACCGTGGGATACGCCGATGGTGGGAAGTCCTCGGCTGCGCGCGATCCGGTGAGACGGCGCAAAGCCGCAGAGCAGCCGGGCGAGCTGCTCGCCCACCTCCTGCGCCGCTTGCGTCGCCCTGGCGGTGGAGGCCACGGACGCCTTGTTGACGGTGGGCAGACAGGAGAACAGCGCCTCAGCACGGTCCGGCAAAGCGTCGAAACTCCATTGCGGGGAGGCGATCCAGCCGCCTTCACGGGTCAGGGCCACCTGCTGGATCCGGTCGGCCACATGGATCGGGTGGCGGCCACCGACCGAGCGGAACACCTCCAAGGTGCCCGGGGGCTCGTGCGAGTACGTGCCCTGCAACAGCAGCACAGGGCAATGATCGGCCAGACACCGCACACGCGCCACCAGCCTCGCCGCGGCGGGCGAATGCAGATCCAGTGCATGGTCGGTCGCGTCCCCGGACATCACGGCGGCTTGCGCCCCCAGCGCCACGGCCCGCTCGATGGCGGCGCCGAAGCAGCGCTCGGCCTCGGCGAGGGTCTTTGTCCCATAGTGCAGGTCGGAGAAGTGTGCGATGCGCATGATCTTCTCCTTCAGGCACCCAGGCCCAGTTCGGCGTCGATCTTGTCGAGGTATCCCTCCGGGTCCTGGGCGTACCTGTCGAGCTCGTCCCATGCACGGCCGCGGCCATGGGGGTTGATCCGCCAGCCATGGCCCCAGCGCAAGGCCGCGTAAGCAGAGTAGCGCTCCGTATCTCCGCCCATGGCCCGGACGCGCGCCAGCAGTTGCGCGAGCGTGGGTCGCGCCTGCTGCAGCCGTGGATGGTCGCCCCCGGCGTCGGCGGGCGCGGCGGAAGTTTCGCCTGTCCCGGCGTCCTGATGCGCCTCGGGCCGCCCTTCGAGTACCTGGGTTGCGAGATGGGCCTGCTGGATCGCCGTCTGTTCATCCTCGTGCTCGCGCAGCAGGGCCGTGACGTCCACAGGCGCTTCCAGTTCGATGATCCACTGGGGCACGCGCACCGCCCGCCCATGTTCGTCGATGTGCGGCACATCCCTGAGTACCTTCGTGAGGAAGAACGTCGCGCGATCGCGCCCCAGGAAGCCGGAGATGCGCCCGCCGCGCATCATGGCCATGGCCTGGAAGCGCTGGATGGCCGCGCTCATCGCGTAGAAGCTCGTGGTGGGAAGCTCCAGCGCGCTGATGGAACGGATGCCCGGAATGAAGAACAGGAACCGGCCCGTGAGATTGCACTGGCGCGCCTGGTACTCGGGGCAGGATTCCGGGTCGCAGAGGCCGCTGTTTTCTTCGCGCAACACGGCCTTGCGCCCGCCAAAGATACGGATCGCGCGCCGTCCCGTGTCGTCCACCGGAACCGGTGCATGGCGCATGCAGTGGCGCACCAGGCCATCGGGCGAGTACTGCGACCAGAACCGCTTCTCATGGGTGCCCCAGGCCGCCAGCTCGTGAGGCATCACGGTCTGCCAATGGTCCGCAGGGAAGACGACGGGAAAACGGTACAGGCGATGGCCCTGGCCTCGGTCCTCGCCGTAGGCGTCTAGGATCTCCCGGGCGGTCTCCGGGTTGGCGAAATCCGACCCGCGTACCGTGAACCAAGGCACGTTGCGCGGCACCAGCGGAGATTTGAGCTGCGGCACCGCCTGCGCCAGCCTACGTTCGATTTCCTCGAACGACCGGCCCTCGTCCACGCCCTGCCTGTAGATGGCCTTGGCCTCGGGGTGCTCGGCGGCCTTGCGGGTCAGGACCATGATGCCGGGACGGATCTTTCCGCCCGTGGGAATGCGAGCCGGGACCTGGCCCAGCAGAGTGTACAGGGCGACCGATCCGCCCGGTACCGAAACGACAGCGTTTGCCATGTGGCGCTCCTTCATGAAACGTCGGGGTTGCGACGCTTCATGCTCTCGCGCGTTGCCCGCTATTCAACCCGTCGGACACGAACGCGGGCCGGCCAGCCCAGTCCAGGCATCCGCGTCCCGGAGCACAGGGTGCAAGCGATTCAAGCCGTCGGCGCGGGCAACGCCGGCATGGGCTGGTCGGTCCACCAGGCCCAGCACGCCCCTTTGGCGATGGCTCTCTCCTTGGCAGCGCGTTCCTTGGCCCCAGCGAACGCACTCACTATGTACAGCGGGATCGGCATGGAGCCCCCATCCAGCACCAGTACATTCGGGAAGGCGCAACCCTGCGGCGCGTCGTACCGCAAAGGCTTGAGAAAGCGCCGCTGCTGCCCGACGAGTTCATCCAGCAGGGGGCACTCATGAACACCTTCCAGCGGAATCCACTGATCGCTGACCAGCATCAGGCTGGCCCCATCGATCTCGTAGGTGAATTCACGACGGGCGCGTATCAGCGCCGCGATCATGAGTCGGACCCGACGTCCCGTGTCGGCGTCGCGCGCCTCCAGCAAAGGGGCGTGAACACGCGCCAGACGCTCCCAGCTTTTCGCGGGCATCAGCAGCGGCGCATCGGGCATATGGCGAATCCATATCCGGCAAGCATGATCCGCATGATCGCAGGCCTTGAACTCGCCGATCACCAGCGCCAGCGGCGCATGTCCTTCCTGGGGCTGCAGGATGGCCAGCTTTTCCCGTCGACGCTGAGCGGAATCAGCCTTGGTGGATTCTTGGAATGGCTCGGGGACATAGAGACGCTCGGCCAGGGGGATGCCCTTGACATCGATCTCGGCCGCCGCCGTGAGCAGGTATTTGCACAGAACACCCTGGTTGCGCTTTCCGGCCATGGCGGGCGTCCAGCGGTTGAAGCCTGCACGCTCGAAAAGATAATGCATCACGGCGCGCAGCGACATGCGCCGTCGCGCAACCGTGATCTCCGCTGGCTCCGAGGACGCGCCCCGTGACAGGGCATGGCCCTGCGTCCGGGCCCAAGGGAAGTCCACGCGCAGCTCCACACGGCCAGATTCGGGCTCCAGCACGGCTTCTCCCATGAGCTCACCCAACCCGGAAAGCGCGGCGTCGGGCTCGTAGGATGGACAGGAGGGATGATGATCCTTGCCGGTTTCGGGCATGCGCTTGACCACGTACTTGCGATGCCGGGCCACATACATTTCCACACCACCGGCGACGCACAAGCAACGCGGCCGTCCGGCATCGTCATGGATCGACGCAAGTGCCAACTGAAGGCCAGGATCCGTGGATGCAAATACACGGCCGTGGATCGAGAAGTGCTGCAGCTCATAGGGCAGCCGCAAACCGTCGGCTCCGCCCGTTGCTGCAGGGCCTGATTGCATACCAGTTCTTCCAGGACCATCGAAGAAATTCTGCTCTTGCATGCTGCCTTCCCCCGTCGAGGTCAATGCCACGAACGCATCCTGGACCTTCGTGGCTCTCAAGGCGAGCCGGATTCGCATCGAAATCGGTGAGATTTCGACCTTGATGGCGCAGAAATTTCACGAGGTAAAGCACGCCTCCATCACATCATTCGGGAGGCCTCGCTCCCATTAGGCCACCATCCAGCAGGCAAACCACGCGCCATCGATAGGTAGCTCAAGCATGCGGCCAGCTCGCACTCAGCCGGTCACTGCATCCGCGCTCTGCATCGCCTTGCCGTTAAGCAACATCCGTCGAAGGTAGCCCAGCAAGGTCAGCCATTCTTGGCGCGAAAAGCCTGCCAGATGAGCGTTTTGCACAACGGCCAGAATGGCCGGCACCTCGGCAACGGTGCTCTCCCCTGCCTCCGTGAGCTGGACATGGATGACGCGCCGGTCCTCGACGCTTCTCACACGCCTGCAAAGGCCCTTCTTTTCGAGTCGGTCAAGAGCCCGCGTCACGCCGCCCGCGTCCATTTCGAGATCTTGAGCGAGTTCCGCCACCGTTGGCCGCTGGCGCGCCTTGATCTTCACCAGCGGCCCCCATTGGGTGCTGGTCAGTCCGTGCTGATGGAGGCTTATGTCGGCGTTCCGCACTATCGACGCTGTGACGCGGCGCATCAGGTAGCCGACGGTCTCTTCCTGGTAGTAGCGAGAGGCTTCATAGAATGCAATCGGCGCAAGGTCATCTCCCATACGAGGAAGGTTGCGGGCGAACCGGTCTGCATCTACGGACAACGGGGGACAAAGTTCACCACGCGGCGAGACAGCCGCTTGCACACCACTCTCCAAGTCCGTGCACCCCAGATCGTCGTTCAGCCCGATGGGGCCTGCGATTTCATCCCAGTCCGAGTCCAGCAGATACCGCCGAGCCACCAACAAGATCTGCTCCACTTCATCTTCGTTCCGCATGCCCTCGCGGACGGCGCTCACGAGCGATTGTAACTGTGCCGACGCCGTCTTGTCCCCGAGAGATGCCTCCTCGACGATCTCCATGAATTTCGCAGCCAGTCCACGTTCGCGGCTGCACCGCTCCTCCAGGCAGGACAGAATTTCGGCAAGCTCGGGTTTTCGCTTACGCAGCACCATGTGCAATTCAAGCTCTCCATTGGCTCGCAGGAGGTCTCGCCGGACATGCTGCACGCACATCCGGATCGCATCGCAATTCGTGCCCTGTTGCCCCGCGCTGTCTTCCTCAACCAGCGCGAGCAACCCAAGCGTGCTGGAGGCAAGTGCACGACGCATGCTCAGTATGGCGGAGACGGCTCGATCCTGCACAGTGGGAACCCTGCCGGCTGTAACGTCCGTCACAAGCAATGGCACCGGCGCGTCCCGAAGAACTTGCTCCGCGCAGGACTGGAGACTCCATCCCTGGGCACCAGGGCACCGCTGCGACGCCATCACGATGACGTCGCACCCATGGATCTTGACGGCGGTGCCAACGGCCTCGGCGAGATGGCCCGACACCATGGCCGAACTCTCGCAGCGAACGCCACGTGCCACCGTGCTCGATTTCGCCTTCGACAACACCGCATCGGAATCGCCGAAGGCCGCGTGCTGCAATGTGCTGGCCAAGGCCGCTGGAAGCACGGTGCCTCTCAACGTCGCGGCCTGATCAGGAGAGGCGTGAAGAAAGGTGATCTTCGCGCCCAATCGCTCCGCCAATCCGATCGCGACGCTTACGTTCTCATCCGACGCCGGCGTTCCATCAACGGGCACCAAAAAATGCTCATACATGTCGGGTATCCATCAGACGAGACCCCACAAAGAGGAGTTTGGTTCACGGCATTGAATCGGCTTCATCGTTCTTCCCTATCTACACCAGATCGCGCGTCAGCTCTTCCATCGTTTGCTGTCGCCGTGGAAACTGCTCTCTCACTGCGCTGCGCTCCGCGATTCCCAGCAGCAGCCCCACCTGCGCCTCGTCCGCACCTCGGGTATAGAGGCGGTCGGCAACCGTATGCCGTGCAGTCAACGCCGTGACCTGCTTAAACTCGGCATAGCGGAACAGCTTGCGATAGGTCTCTTGGATTCCGCGACACCGGAAGCGGCGCTGTCCAGCCTCTCCGTACGGCGTGATCTCGAAGCCCTTGCCGCTGGCGGACAGGAACAGGCGGCTGCCAGGCGCCAGGCCACGGTACTGGCCTTCCACACCGAGTCCCGCACCGCACCGCACACGATCAGCGAGATAGGCGTTCATGGCTTCGTTCAGCCGCGTGCTGTGGAAGTACAGCGGCCGCGCCCGGGAGGTGATAGCGGCCTCCTCACGCAGCACGGAGACCCGGCGCACGCTGCCTGCGGCGTCCAGATAGTCCCGCACCTCCAGACGCGCGATCTCCAACGGCCGCGCGCCGATCGCGAACAGCATGTAGTACAGCGCGAGGTCTTCCAGAGGGTGTTGGCTGCGGCCCCGGATCCGCACGGCGCCAGCGGCGATCTCCGGCTCACTCAGGATGGGCGTGCCCATGGCCCGCTCCGCGCCAGGAGGCTGCAGGCCGTCCAGCGCGGTCTGCAGCGCGTCACGGTGCAGGCGCAGCCTGCGAACGAACGCCGCACCGTTCTGGTTCAGCCCGTCGATTCCGGCGCTGCCGGCCAGGTGGGTCGCCACCGCCTTGATGCGCCGCTCGACGGCCGTGCGCGACACCCCGTGCAGTGCCGCCACGGCATCATAGGCCGCCCCGTCTAGCACCGCGCGCAGCATCATCACAGACACGTCCCACGAGGGCCGGGGATCGCCGGAGAGTTCCTGCTCTTGCACGCCGCATGCCTCCTTTCAAGGCAATCACACTACGAACGCATCCTGACGCCCTGGCACGCGCCGCGCCAGCCGAAATCGCGTCGCAGTCCGGGGGGTTTCGGGATCAACTACCTAGACGCCCAAGGGCAATGCCTCACAACCTGATCGCATTGCCAGCCTGCGCTCCATGGGACCAGCAACGAGCCGTCAGATACCAGCGCCTCGATCACGAGGCAAGCCCTTCGGCGAGACAGACATAGGAATCTTTTCGCATGACGGCGACTGCTTGATGCTGTGCCATACAAGCGCATGCGCACGGCATGCAGCGCGGGCACCGACTGCATGGCGTTGCGCGTCGTAATCTTGTTACTGGCGCTCTCACTCACAGCTAGCCCCCTTTTCTTGAGGCGGAGCAACGGCCTGTCGAATGCACAATGCACCGGCTGCGATCTCGTCGTTGCTGACGACACGGATGCTTCGCCCCAGAACCACCTAGCCCTTTTCAAGCAGTAAGTTAACGTGCGGTTTCGCGGCCAACTACCGCCTCAGGATTGAGCTCGCGCTCGCTGCGCGGCGTCTCAATCTGCTTGAAGCCGCCAATCATGGCGTCGTTCAGGTACGCGTACAGGCCCCTGCTGAAGTCGTACACCACATTCTTGACGGACCAAGGAATGTCCAAATCGTACATAGGAGTGGTGGTATTGAACATGACTCGCGCCAACTGCCCCTCTTGGTCAAACGCATCGAACATGCCAGCTCCGGAAAGATCCTCGTCAAAATAATATGTCCGGCGTGGATATGCATGACGCTGGCCCGGGCGCAGGACCGCATCCACCACCCAGACCCGATGCAACTCCCAGCGCTCGCATGCGGGGTTGGCATGGCGGGCCATCAGCGCAACTTCCGGTACGGGGCAGTCGTAGGTCGCCTTGTAGCCGTTGTAGGGAATGAGCATTTCCTTCTTGCCGAGCAGCTTGAAGTCAAAGCGATCCATCATTCCGGAGAAAACAAACAATTCGTCATAGACGATGACACCGCCCATGCTTGCCACCGGCGTGTCATAGGCGAATTCAGGCGCGAGCTTCACCCGGCGCTGGCCCGGCGTATAAGTCCAGGCCTTCCGGGGCCTGGCGCTGGGATCCAGGTAGTCGGCCAAACCTGTCATTTCACCTACCCTGCGGGCCGGCGACTTGGTGACGGAATAGACCCGCCAGGCCATGGTGGGATCACGATCTTTTTGATCCAGTTCGTAATAGGGAAAATTCTGATAGGTCTGCTGTTCCGCTGTCTTGATGGGCCGGCCGTTGGCATCCACCACCCAGGATCGCGAAGACATGGTAACCATGTCCTTGCTGCCCTGGTAGCGCAACTGCTGGTTCCACATCGCCTCGTGTCCCGTCTTGGGAATCGGGAATGGCATGCCGCCGCGGCAGGCCACGTCCACCGCCAAGCCGTCCTTCAGGCTGCGGCAACTGGTGGCGTTACGCCGTGTCGCAGCCAAGACTGCGTCGGGGTAGGCGACGGTGCGGTGGCTCGGGTAAACGTCCAGGTAGTACTCCGGGAATCGGGCCAGCAACTGCCGCTGGCCTTCCGAGAGCTTGTCGGCGTGCTGAGCCACGTTGCGTGCATCAATGCGGTAAAGCGGTTTTTCACCTTTGAACGGATCGACCCAAAAGCCGCTGCCCGGCTTGTGTCCGGCAGGCGCGCTTCGGAGCCCCCCGGTATAGGGCGGGATGCTGCCGTCGGCATTGCCGACGCGCACCGCGCCAAACTCTGTCAAGCTGCTACCCAATTGGCGGGCCTCTTCAGGAGACACTCCTGCTGCGGCGGCGAGGTGCACGGCCAGCAGTGCCAGCGAAAATATACGGCGCATGGTCACGATCCAGTCAAACGAAAAGATGAAAGACAATTGGGTGATAGAAGGGTGCCCCGGCTCAGCGCATCAATTGCCCATAGCGTGATCGCACCCCCACGTCCACCCAGTCGGAGCCCTGGTTGCGCTGGCGCGCGAAGCTCACGCTGAAGCCGCCCAGCTCCAGATCGTTGAGCTGCGACAGCGTGGCAGCCACTGCCTCGGGCGTGAGACGCGGCGTGCGGCGCAAGGCCTCCACCAGCACCCTGGTGTTGATGTAGGACTCCATGCCCACGAATGTCACCGCGTGGCCCGCGCCGTAGGTGTCCATATTCCTTTGGAACTCCTGAACCAGGCGCAGATTGCCCGCCTCCGGGTTGGGCACCACCGCGGTGAAGCCGAAGAGACGGCCCTTGAAGCCAGCCAGCAGCGTATTGAGGTGAGGACTCGCCAGGGAAGCGATAACGCGAGGCCATTCCTCCCGTGCCCCCAATTGAAGATCCACCAAGGCCTCGGCCGTCGGCAGTTGCAAGGCAAGCACGGCTCCATGAAAACTCTCCCCGCCCAGGGCCTTGATCAGCTTCTGCGCGCTGTCGCCCGGCAAGCCGACAGGAACGGCGAGCACGGTGGCGGCCATACCCTGCCCGCCCATGGCGCTCTTGAGCGCTGCGACCGATTCGCTTTCCGGCGCGTCGGTGACGATGGCGACCCGAAAGCAGGCGATGGCCTTGAACTGCCGGGCCAGGGCCTCGGCCTCACGCGCGCTGCTGGCCCGTACTTGGAACAGCCAGGGCGCATTGCTGCGCGCCAAGGCTGAGGCGCCGCTCAACGGCCCAACCAAGGGCACCTTCAGTACTGCCGTGACTGCGGCGGAGGCCCGGCAAGAAGCCTCGCCCTGACAATTGAGCAAGGCCACCGCCCCACGCTGCGTGATCAGCTCGCGAACATTGCGCTCGTGCTTGCGCGGGTCACCATCGTCGTTTAGCGTGATCAAATCAAGCCGACGCCCCTGCACGCCTCCGGCTGCATTTACGCCGTCTATGTACCCCTTGGCCGCGGCCATGACCCGCAATCCGCCGCCGTCCGAATCGGGTCCGATGTTCAGCGACTGGCCCAGGACGATCATGTCGGCGCCAAGCGCCACACTGCACCACACCAGACCCGCCGACAAAGCCACCGCCAGGCGCCGATACCCACTATTCACATTCCGCATAGCGCGGGTCTCCTTCGTTTTCTTGTTAGGACAAGCCGCTACCCATGAGAACCAGAGGCTGAGTGCAGCACGCCAACCGCATCTCAGAGAGGTCGGAGGAGCCATGCATGCGGCTACCTCGTGCGCCTTCCTTCTCGACCGCCGACCTTGCTATTCACCTGGGGGACTGTCCGCACTGCCTCTTTAAATAAATGGACAGTATCATCAAAAATTATACATATTTGTGCTTTTTGTCTATATATCAAATTTCCATTACTAGACTCCTGCCGCACTACGGTGCCTCCAAAGGGCAAGCACGAGCGATGCGTACCGCTGTTTCACCCCAGCCGAAACACGTCCATTGCGCGCCCCAGCGACTCGGCGCCGTCCTTGAGCCCCTGGGCCGCCGCCGTGGATTCCTCCACCAGCGCGGCGTTCTGCTGCGTCACGGTGTCGAGCTGGGTGACGGCCTCGTTGACCTGGGCAATGCCCTGCGACTGCTCGCGCGTGGCGCTGCTGATCTGCTGCACCAGCGCGCTCACGCGCTCCACCGCATCGACCACGCCCTGGATGGTGGTGCCCGCGTGGTCCATCTGCTGGGCGCCGCTGGCGATCTGGTCCACCGTCACGGCGATCAGGCCGCTGATCTCCTTGGCCGAGCTGGCGCTGCGCTGGGCCAGCGCGCGCACCTCGCCCGCCACCACGGCGAAGCCCCGGCCCTGCTCGCCCGCGCGGGCGGCCTCCACGGCGGCGTTCAGGGCCAGCAGGTTGGTCTGGAAGGCGATGCCCTCGATCACGCCCACGATCTCGCTGATCTTGGTGGACGAGTGCTTCATCTGCTGCATGGCGGCGCCCACCTCCCGCACGGCCTGGCCGCCGCGCGAGGCGACCTGGCTGCTCTGCGCGCTCTCCTGCGAGACCTGGGCGGCGGTCTCGGCGGTATGCAGCACGGTGCTGGCCAACTGCTCCATCGACGCGGCGGTCTCCTCCAGGCTGCTCGCCTGTGATTCGG
Source organism: Acidovorax sp. FG60 (assembly GCF_057808995.1). NCBI lineage: Bacteria > Pseudomonadati > Pseudomonadota > Betaproteobacteria > Burkholderiales > Comamonadaceae > Acidovorax > Acidovorax sp. FG60. Next base: position 223,848 of record NZ_JBMDJC010000008.1, on the reverse strand, counting down.
TGCGCGCCGACAGGTCCAGGCTGCCGCGCGTGATCTCGGCGGCCGACTGGGTGAAGTTGCCCACCTCGGTGCGCACGTCGCCCACCACCGCGCGCAGGTTGACCTGGGTCTGCTGCAGCCGCTGCATGAGCGCGCCCAATGGCTCGGGGTAGTCCGCGCTGACCGAGGTCGCGAGGTTGCAGGCCGAGATGTCGGATGCGAACCGCGTGGCATCGTGCAGCCCGTGCAGCACGATGGCCTGGAAGCGCCACAGCACCCAGCCGGCCCCCACCAACAGCAGCACTACGCGAGCGCCCCAGGCCGCCGCGCCCTGCAACCCCAGGGCGTCGGGCACCAGCGCCAGCAGCACCATCACGGCCAGCAGCAGCGCCATGCGGGGCAGCATCGCCATCTGCGCCAGGCCCTGGCGCCAGCCGCGCAGGCCACGGTAGCGCACGCTGCCCGCCTCCAGCGAGAAGCTGCGGGCGCCCGAGGCGGCCTCGCTGCGCATCTGCGCGTACAGCGCCTCGGCGGCGGCGGCTTCGGCGGCGCCGGGCTTGGTGCGCACCGACATGTAGCCGCGCGGCTTGCCGCCTTCCAGGATGGGCGTGACATTGGCCCGCACCCAGTAGTGGTCGCCGTTCTTGCGGCGGTTCTTGACAAGGCCCGTCCAGGGCTCGCCCCGGCCGATGGTGCGCCACATATCCTTGTAGGCCTCGGCGGGCATGTCGGGGTGGCGGATGATGTTGTGGGGCTGGCCGATGAGTTCGTCGTAGCCGTAGCCGCTCACGCGCACGAAGGCCGGGTTGCAGTGGGTGATCTCGCCCCGGGTGTTGGTGCTGGACACCAGCAGTTCGTCCCCGGAATAGTCGAAGTTCTGCTGGGTCACCGGCAGATTGATGCGCATGAAAGCTCCCTGATGCACCCGCGCCAGGTGCGGTCTGCACGGGTTGTAAACGGCTGACCGCGCCCCGTTGACAGTGCGTGTACCCTGTGCCAAACGCACATTGAATGCTCGACTCTTTCGATCCTCGCCAGAAAGCCGCGAAGGGCGGCATGGACAAGGCCTAGAACAGGCGATTTGCACGGCGCGCTGACGAAGATGGTGTCTTTCAGCCCCATCCTTCGGCCAGAGGGTGAGGCGATGGGCCTTGGTTCGACTCTTGCCGAACCAAGGCGGGCGGAACGTCCAATCAATTAGTGTACAAATTCAATAATAGTGTTCATATTTTTCATGGAAATACATGCAAACCCGAATGTCTTCATCACTTGACACGCTCAAGAATCGACACAAGATTCGCTACTCCAGCTCCTCCCATATTGAAGACCCCCGCCAGTTCAGGACTCTTCAACCACTGGGTGCCGTACCGGCCTAGCAACTGCCGGGATGCCATGACGTGCATGGAAACACCCGTCGCGCCGATGGGGTGACCTTTTGATTTCAGTCCTCCCGAAAGGTTGATCGGCAAACGCCCGTCGGGAAAGACCCACCCTTCCTCCAGCGCCCGCGCGCCCTCCCCGAGTCCGGTCAGGCCCATCGCCTCGTACTGCATCAGCTCAGCGATGGAGAAGCAGTCATGCGTCTCGACGCAATCGATGTCATTCAGGGTTACTCTTGCTTCAGACAGTGCATGTCGCCACGCGACTCCAGCACCGTGCAGAACACTGGCATCGCGTGCAGCCAAAGGTAAGAAATCGTTGAATTGCGCCATCGCACGCAGACTCACAACATCGTCTCCCTTGCTATGAGCTTGGGCATGACTCATGACAATGGCCGCTGCGCCATCTGAGATCGGCGAGCAGTCACTAAGCTTCAGACGCCCCATGACGTGAGGGTTATCGGCCGAGACCACGGAACATGCAGCCAAGTCCATGGGCCTGCGAAAATGGGCCAAGCTATTGGCGGCGCCGTTGGAGAGATTCTTGTGCGCGATGCGAGCCATCGCCATGGATGGATCGGCAAACCGCTTGGCATAGGCATCGGCGGCACGGGCAAAAAGTCCAGCAAACCCTGCTGGCGTATCCGCCTCGCTATCAACGTGGCTCGCCTTGAGCAGCAGCCGACCCGCTTGGACAGAGGTCAGATGCGTCATCGCCTCGACGCCAATGACCAGCACCCGTTGCGCGCGCCCTGATAATATGGCCTGAGCGCCTACGTGCACCGCCGCCGCCCCCGAAGCGCATGCACTTTCCACCCGGATTGCGGGGCACCCCTGAAGGCCGGGAGCCAAGGCTGCGGACAGGCCGGCGGTGAACCCTTGCTCCGAAAAACCATGATTGAAATGGGAAATGACGACAGCATCGATGTCCGCGCCTTCGAAACCGGCATCGTTCAATGCCTCCTGCGCCGCCTGCTGCATCAGTGCTTGCACACTGCAGTGGGGTCGCCGACCGAACGGGGTATGGCCGAAGCCAATCAGATCGATATATTCCATCTGTATAAATCCGTGACTTTCCAAACGAGGGCGTCTCGAAAAACGCACGGATGCCGAAGGCGCACAGTCTCCATACTCAGCAGGTAACCGACCTTTACGGAAGTCACTTTCGTTGGGGCTTGCACTGCATGGAGAAAAGCAAGGAAACGACGCGGGCCTTGACCGGGAACAGACAACGGCAAGCTCGTTGTGCCGGCATGAGCCCTTTCTCGATCGCGTCTCAACGCCGGAAGGGACTCAACAGTCCCACGGTCATCGGCGGCAATCGTGTGAGGTCACAGGAACGATTTCAGCGACACACCAGGGTCGCAGGCACGTTCAGGACTCGGACTCGCCCCCACCTCTAGCAGCTTGCGCGCGGCAATGTGGTCAGCCGGCGCGTTCACCGACTCAACGCATATCAGCCGGCCCTGGTCATAGTGCAGCAACGAGAAGCCGTCCACCGTGGTGCCGGGACGGAGATGACGCACACCATCGATGGGCATCAGCCCGGCGATCTGCAAGCGCATCCCCCCTTGCTCAGACCAGAACCAGGGAATTGCTCCATAGGCCTGAAGTTGGCCAGTCAGTGTGGCAGCCGCCGTGCGCGCCTGGTCGTTGGCGTTTTGCACCGACTCCAACCGCAACCGCCTTCCGGTGGTGGGCTCGGGAAAACAGACGCAGTCGCCAATCGCAAGGATGGCCGGATCCGATGTGCGCATGTACTCGTCGACCACGATGCCGTTCTCGCACACGAGACCGGCATCGCTCGCCAGGCCATGTTCGGGCACGGCGCCGATCCCCAGCAGCAACGCATTCACCAGATGCCGCTCGCCATCCACCTCCAGCGCTGCAAGCCGCCCCTCCGCACACTCGAATCCACCGACGGCCACGCCTACACGCACGTCCATGCCCTTCTCGCGATGAACCTGCAGCACGTGTTGCGCCAGCTCAGGGGAGGCGGATCGCATGAGCAGGCGGGGCGCCGATTCGAACACCTGCACGCGCTTGCCAAGCGCGCATGCGGTGGCCGCGACTTCCAGGCCAATGAAGCCTCCGCCGATCACGGTGAGGCTGCCTGGCCCCTCGAGCAGCGCACGCACGCTCAGCGCATCCGCAGCGGTGCGCAGCACGGCCACGTTCCCCAGCCCCTCGGGCAGGTGGGGCAGCCGTCGGGCGCGCACGCCGGTGGCCAGCACCAGATGAGCGTACTCAAGCTGTGCACCAGAGCGAAGTCGCAGCACCTGATGTGCGCGGTCGATCGCCAGTGCGGGATCAGCCCGGTGCACCGTGATGCCTGCACTGGAATACCACTGCGCGCTGCGCAGCGTCTGCAATGTCTCGGTGGAGTTCTTAAGAAACGACTTGGATAGCGGCGGCCGCTGGTAAGGTACCTCGTCCTCCTCGCAAACCAGATGGACGCGCGCGCCCTGCCCCAGGGCCGCCAGGGCCGCGCACAATTGCGCCCCGGCATGGCCTCCGCCCACGATCACAATGGATTGGCTATGCATTCAATCTCCCTGCGGCAGGATGCGCCTGATGGTGGACTCAGAATTTGTACTTGGCGGACATCATGAGCCGGCTCAATGTGCCGCTCAATCCGGACTCGACCTGCCGACTGGCGCGCAGGTACTCGATTCCCAAATCCACCTCCGGGGCGGGGGACCAGATCAGGTTCGCATGGGCCGTCCAGAAGGACTTGTCCAGCACACTCCCTGCGGCGGCAGCCAAACCGTCCGGGTAGTCCCCGCTCACCCTGGAATAGGCGAGTGTGGAACGAAGCGAGGGCGTCCAACGATGGCGATATGCGACAAAACCGCCCCGTGTATCGACACCTCGCAATTCACCGGTCATCGCGGCTCCCGTGCCGCTGGTCACCAACACGGCGTCACCGAACAGCGCGCCCTGGGTGCGTCCCATGTTGCGGGTCGCGCTCACGCCGAACATGATTCGGTTGTAGTCGCCCGTCGTGGGAATGAAGCCGGAAAAACCCAGGCCATAGCCCGTCTTGCTCAGCGAGCGCTGGGGAGCGGGCTCTGCCCCAAAGGCGGCCTCGGCAGTGTTCACCCGCTGCAGCACGCCGACAGCCTCGTACTCGCCCGGCCCCAGCTTGAAGTGCAACTTGCCGTTGAACAACGGCGATTTGTCATTGTCCGGTCCAGTCACAGCGCCTGCCATGCTGATGATGCGCGACTCGGGGTTCTCGATGGCTGCGGACCAGAAGCCAAAGCTCGTAGGTTGCGTCCAGCGGAAGCCCGCCTGGCGGAAGGGTCCGAAAATCCCGATCTGTGGCGTGAAGTCGATCGTCTCAGGTACTGCTGAAAGGTTGGCAATATTCGACCAGTACTGCCCGGCGCCGAAGCTGCCGATAGTGCCCCAAGCATGGCGCAACCGCGGGTTGTTCGAGTTCGTTGCGGTTTCCGTCCCCGCGGTGCCATAGAAATCCGCCTCCAGCAGCGTGGTGATCGGCCCCCAGCTGGAAGGCGTGTGCGTGCGCAGCGTCAGGCGGGATTCCTTGGCCGATGCTTTCCAGTAATTCTTCTTGAGCGCAGTGTTGGGCGTGTTGGAAAGCGGAATCATCGATGGGATGAGCAATTCGTCTGAGCCACCCGGGTTTCCAAGCGGGCCCCGGTTGCTGTATGCCATCTGGCCTTTGACATAGCCACTCAGCGAGATCGAAGTGTTGGAAGCAGGCAGCTTGAAGCTGCCGGGGATGTTTCCCTTGGTGACTGCATCCTGGGGAGCCGCAGGGGCGCTCGCCTTGGCCGAATTGTCCTTTTCCAGTTGCTCGATGCGCTGCATGAGGGCATTGACTTGTGCCTTCAATGCGGAAACGTCGTTCGCGTCCTGGGAGTAGGCTGGCACGGCGACGGCAGCCGCGGCCAAGGTCATGATCATTTGTCTCATAGTCGTTCTTGAATTGGTTTTGAATTGAATGGGGAAGAGCTGATCTCTCGTGGTGAAGTGGTATTGGATGCGTCGTCGGCCAACCTCCTTTTCGAAGGATGCGCTGAGGCTTTTGCGGCTCATGCGCCGCGTACGCGGTCGATTAGCGCACCGCAATCTCCGGGCAGCGTTTCAGCGCGCCAGGCGACCATCCCATCGGGGCGCACCATCACGAGTCGCCGCTCGTAGGCGGCAGCGATCTCAGGCTGATCGATGTCGACGACTTGCAGTGGCACCCCGTGCTTGTGCGCGGCCAGGCACAGCGGCCGGGTGTCTGGAGCATCCGCGCCAAAGCGCAGCAGCACAAAGCCGCGTCCAAACAGGTCCAGCAGGGAGCGGCCATCGGCGAGCCAAGCGTGCGGTGCCCGGTGGCCTGGACGCGCTGTCGGCAGGTAAAAGCTCGGGTGGTCGGCCGGCGGCGCCGTTCCATCGGGCACGACGATGGGCGAGTCTTCATAACGGTAGCCCAGCGCAATGCCCTGCGAGAACCATTCCTGATGCAGCGCCACGCTCAGGTAATTGCCGACGTTGCGCCGCGCGGCGTCGCCCACAGGCCCTCCAGCCTCCACATTGGCCATGCCCGGCCCCACCCAGGCACGGTAGTTCTGCGTGGAACTGCCAAAATTGCGCAGCGCCACCGGCCGACGCTCGCGCGTATAGGCCTCCAGCAAACGCTGGCCGCCCCAGCCCTTCACCATGGCGTCGAGCATCCAACTCACGTCGGTGCAATCCCCAATCCCGGTATTGAGTCCATGGCCACCCGTTGGCGACGTCGTGTGCACGGCATCGCCCGCAAGCAGCACGCGGCCCACGCGGTAGGTCTGCGCCAGCGTCTGCGCGCGGCGCCAGGGCATCATGCGCACGATCTCGTAGGGCACCTGAGCATCACCGAAGGCACGCCGGATCACGGGCGCGATGTCATAGCGCTGAGGATCCAACGCCGCTTCCGAGCCGACCACCGTGAAGCGCCACAGATCACGTCCATCTACCGTGGTCATGTTGGCCCAGATGCCGTCGGCGCCCATGAAGAGAAAGCGTTCACAGCGCCCATGGAAGTGGTAGCGCTCGAACTGCGGAATGCGCAGCATGGCGCTGAGCGAGAAATCCATTTGCGCCAGCACCTCGAACGGCACGCCCAATTGCTTGCGCACCGCACTTCCGGCACCGTCGCAGCCCACCACGTACTGCGAGTGCACGGTGATGCGTTCACCCGAGGTGGCGTCCGTCAGTTCCGAGATCACGCCATTCTCATCTTCCCGCATGCTTTCGAAGTTGACGCCATAACGAATGCGCGCATGGCTGCTTGCATGCACCGCCTCGGCCAGGATGGGGTCGAACTCATACTGAGCGCAGCGCCGGAGCATCTCCGGCCCCACCAACGGCACGCCGCGCTCTGCGGTGGAAGGCACGGGCGTGCGCGCCACCACATGGCCGGTGAGTGAGGTGCAAAAAACGTTGTCGCGTGGGTGATCGTCTGGGAAACAGGCTGCGATCTTGTCGATCAGCCCCCAGCGTCGGCAGAACTCCATGGTGCGCTCGTTTTCGGTGCCTGCCTTGGCAAGCAGCACCGTGGCCGTTCCTGGGTCGCGCTCGACCACGAGGCTGGCGGTGCCCATGTGGTTGAGGTCGAGCGCGAGCGCCAGCCCAATTGGCCCCCCGCCAACGATCAGCACGGGGGTTTCGATGGTCTTGCTCATGTGCTTGTCTCCTGCTCTATTTATGAAACACGTGTACAGATACCGGAAAGGACTACTTGCCCACGGACGGCGCACCCGGGGGTGTGGGATCCGAGGCTGTGCGGATTCCCCCACTGGTGATCAACGCGGCGATGCTCTGAGCATCGAGCCCGGCCTCCCGCAGCACCTCCACGCTGTGCTCACCCAGGCGTGGTGCCTGCCGTCGCACCGAAGGCGGCGACTCGCTCCATTTGCTCGGAATACCTATCTGGCGCACTAGCCCCTCGGTAGGGTGCTCCACGGTCTGGATGAAGCCCGTAGCGACCAGATGGGGGTCTTCGAGAATGCTGCTGAGCGTGTGCAGTGGCGCGGCGGGAATATCTGCCTCGCGCAGGCATTTGAGCCATTCAGCCGTGCTGCGCGTGCCCATGTGCTCGGCCATGAGTGCATAGACTGCACTGGCATGCTCCGTACGGCTGCCGATATCGCGCAAGCGCGGATCGGCCGCCATAGCGGCTGGCTGCCCAATGAGCTCGAAAAAAGCCTGCCAGTGCCGGTCGGTATAAGCAATGACGCAGATGTAGCCGTCAAGCGTGCGGTAAGGCTTGCGCTCCTTGTTGAGCTGACGCAAGTAGCCTGGTCCTCCTAGCGGCGGCTCGAAGGTCAGACCGCCCAGGTGGTCACCGTAGGTGGCCTGTACCATGGTTTCGAACATCGGCACCTCGATGTGCTGGCCGCGCCCGCTACGCTCGCGCCGGTACAGTGCCGAGACCAGTGCGATGGCGCCGTTCAGACCCACGGCCCGATCATTGAAGGACAGTGGCACGTAGTGCGGAGCCTCGGATCCAGCATCGACCAGCATGGACGGCACGGCCGTCAGCCCCTGTATCAGGTCCTCGTACGCAGGATGATCCGCGTATGGTCCGTCCTGCCCGAACCCCACAAGACTAATGGTGATGAGCCGCGGATTGGCGGCGGCGAGGCGTTCCTGATCCAGGCCCAGCCGCTCCATGGCGCGCGGCCGCACGTTGTAGACCAGGACGTCCGCTGTCCGCAGCAGCACCAATAGCGCGCCTACACCATCCGGGTGCTTGAGGTCGATGACGATGCTGCGCTTGTTCCGGTTCGCATGCAGAAAGGTGCTGCCCATACCGTCATGCCGCATGGGCGGCACTCTGCGGGTCGTGTCGCCCGCAGGCGATTCAACCTTGATCACGTCGGCGCCGAAATCAGCAAGGATCTGGGTGGCATAGGGCCCCATCACCACAGACGTCATGTCGATGATGCGCACGCCGTCCAGCGGGCCTGTGTTCATTGCGGCTTTGAGGGTCACTTCTTCTCTTTCGGTTCATAAATCTGCTGGGCTTCCTGTCCTGCGTCGGGCCAGGCACGGCGCAGCGGCTCCAGCCACGAGCCGGTGAACTGCGCATCGCGTGCCCGCTTGAGCGCCGGCATGCCGCCTTCGCGCAGGATGTCCACGAACCGGCGCCCGTCCGGCGCGCAGGCATGGGAACTCATGGACTTGGTAATGGTGTCGTGCGCGCGACCGACCAGCCTGGCCGCGTGGCGCCCCATGGCGTCGCTCATGCCATCAATACAGGCCTTGTTCAGCAGAACAGACTCGCGCGGCATGCGCGCAATGCGCCGTGCGAGATCGAATGCGCGCTCGTGCAGCATGGACTCCGGGAGCACCGTGAGCACAAGCCCGATGTCTGCGGCGCGCCAGGCATCGATGTAGTCGCCCGTCAGGATGAGGTACTTGGCCCAGGTCGCGCCGATCAGTGGCACCAATTCCGAAGCACCCGGATGGCCGATGCGGCCCTCGACCAGGCCGAAGCGTGCGTCGTCTGCGGCAAGCACGATGTCGCACTGCGCGATCATCCCCATGCCGGCACCCAGGCAAAGCCCGTGCACGGCTGCGATCACCGGCTTGTGCATGGCGCGAAAGGCGGCATAGAACTGCAATATCCGTTCACTGAAAAGATGCTCATCCAACGGAGTCTCTGCGGGGGCCGCGCCGGTCAGATCGCCGCCAGCGCAGAAAGCCCCACCGGCGGCGTCGATCAGGACCACTCCGACTTGCTCGTCAGCGTCCGCCAGCGCCATTGCGCGTGCGATCTCGTCGCGGCTCGAACCGGGGCCGATGCCGAGCACATTCATGCGCTCGGGCTGGTTGAGCGTTATGCGCGCCACTCCATCCTGGAGCCCGTAGGCGATATATCGAAATTCGTTGTCCTGATTCACGCTGATTGCTTCCTCATTCATCCGTCGAAAGACGTTCTCTTCGTGCTCGCGGCGTTGAGCTCCGCCATCTCTGATCGACATGGAAACGTGTTTTCACGTCCAAATTTGTAAACAGTGCACTATTAGTATATGCTAAGGCAACGGCACCGCAACACTTTTTTTACGGGCCGCAGCGGCCGATTGATTCATACACGGCCATTCACAGGCAGAGCCCATCGGCTCATGCGCACAAAGGAGCAATGATCTATGTCAACCACTACTCCCATCACGGAGGCCCCACCCCATTCCTGCAGTTCGGCGCGCCCCAAAGGCCTGCACCATGTGGGCTATGTGACGGCCGATGCAGCGAAGACCGCGGATTTCTATACCCGCGTGTTGGGCATGCGCTTCATTGGCACGGTCATCAACGAGAAGGTTCCCTCTACGGGTGACGACTATCCCTACATCCACTTGTTCTTCGAAATGGGTGACGGCTCGACCATCGCATTCTTCGAATCCCTCGGCCTGCCACCCCCTGCCGCCGCGTCACATGCCGCCTACACGGTGTTCAACCACTTGGCACTTGATGTGGGCACCACGCAAGCCGTCGATGCCTGGGCACAGCACCTGCGCGAACAAGGTGTGGATTTCATAGGGCCCATCGACCACAGCGTGATCTACAGCCTCTACTTCCAGGACCCGAATGGCGTCCGCATCGAACTCACGTGCACTACCGGCTGGGGACTCAGTCCGGAACAAGCAGTGGACCATTTGCAGCGCTGGGAAGCAGCGAAGGCCCGTTCGCGCGCGCAAGGCGACATGGCGCCCATGACCGCGCTAGTGAACGAGCTGCAGGGCAGCTACAAGCACGCGCACTGATCAAGACCGCCGCCCTCCCCGGCCACCGGGGAGGAGATCGTCCGATGGATCAGTGAACAGTTCTCACAGAGCGATCAACTGACGCTCACGCATCCAGTCGAGCGTGATGCGGACAGCTTGGCCGAGCAGTTCGGGCTGCCGGGCATAATAGTGATTCGCACCGGCGATGCAGTGCATCTGCTTATCGCTTGAACGTGCTGCCGCATACACCGCCCGCACATGTGAAGCGGGTGCGCCATCATCCCCTCCGTTTTCGATCACCAGCAGCGGCACGCCGATGTGCCGCACGCACTGCTCCGCATCGGCGCGCGAATCGTCGATCGACCACTGCGACAGCCAGGACCGCAACGTGCAAAAACGTGCGAATCCCGCCGGCCCGCTGTTGGCCGACTCCGGATTGCCGATGAAGCTCACACCCTGCGTGCGGTCATTCGGATCGATGGCGACATCAAGAAAACGCAGATCCGCCATGGTGCGATGCACGCAGAATGCCCGCTCCGTCTCGGCTCCCCCCTTGCGTCGCAATGCATCCAGCGTTGCCTTCACGCCATCCGTGATGCGGCGCACGCGCGCAAGCTGGGCTTCACGGTAGGCAGCGATAAAGTCGGATGAATACGGCGGCTGGTGAGGATTGCGGGGGTCGTAGATGTCGAGCTCGAAGTTGCGCGTCTCGGGCATGAGCTCGTCGATCACCGACGGATCGATGTACTCGGCCAGGATGCGCGCTCGGGAGATGCTGGCCGCCTGGAAAATCACGGCGTCCGCCGGAATCAATCCTGCTGCGGCGATGTCCACGGGGTCGCCCGCTGGTGTCTGTGTCACCGTCGGATGCTCGGCCTGGGACTGGTAGTAAGTGATCAGCGGGCCACCACCGCTCCAGCCGATCAGCACGACGCGGCGGTACCCAAGCACTTCCTTGGCATGGCGGATGCAATGCCCCAAGTCGAGCAAGGCCTTCTCGAAGATCAACGCCGAATCATTCCTGAAGTAGCGATTTTGCGCACACAACACATGCACACCCTGTTCGGCCAGCGCGCGTGGCACAGGCAAGATGTGCTGTGAGACGCTGGGGTGCATCATCACAACCACCGTGTCCGACGGAGCGCCGCTGGCGGGACGCATCAGCACGGCATCGACATGGACGATGCCCTGGCTGCCGGCAAAGCCGTAGGTTTCAACAAAAGTACGCCGTTCCTCATACTTGAGCGGAATGTAGTCGTAGGTTATGGAAGTGGAGCGGCTGGGGTCTGCAATGGTCATTGGGAACTCCTTGGGGGCTGAATTTGGCACGCCTGCGGCTGAAAAGCACGCCAATGCGGCAAGCGAACCGTAATGCGGGTTTACATGCATTAAAGAACACGCCATCAAATAGTATCCTATTTGATAGCTGCAGCCACGGTGCTTACCCGAATTCGGAGATCACGCCGGCGTTTCTGACTGTGGCGAGAGCTTTTTCTCTAACTTTTACAACTCTCCAGGAGACACGAAAATGCACCTTCAAGCCAAACCGATCACCCCTAGCCGCCGTGCATGGCAAACGATCCTTCATCGCAGCGTGTGGTTTTGCTCGATAGCCCTAATCGCACAGACCCAAGCGCTGGCCGACACCTATCCGTCACGCCCAATCACGCTGGTGGCGCCTTTCGCTCCCGGAGGCTCAGGCGACCTGGTTGCGCGCAAGCTCGCGCAGGCGCTTAAGGAAACATCCGGCGCCACCTTCCTTGTGGAAAACCGTACCGGCGCGGGCGGCATCGTAGGCAACGAATACGTGGCCAAAGCCAAGCCGGACGGATACACGCTCCTGACCGGTTCCGACTCGCTGCTGCTCGGGCCGCTGACACGCAAGTCGGTACCGTTCAGCATCAAGGACTTCATTCCAATTGCGCGCATACGGGTGGCCAACATCTACTTGGCGGCCAATGCCAACGTTCCCGCTGACAGTGTCCCCAAGCTAGTTGCTCTGACCCAATCAAAGCCGGGCGAGATACGCTATGCCTCCGGCGGTCCGGCAACGATCATGCATCTGGCGGGTGAGCAATTCGCGCAGAAGTTCGGGCTTCAAATGACCCACATACCCTATCGTGGCGCAGGCCCTGCGATCACCGATACGGCAGCTGGCCAAGTTGAACTGGCCTGGACAGGCGCAGCGGAAGTCGCGACGTTCCAGCAAAGCGGCAAGGTCAAGATCCTCGGCATGATGGGCGAGCGACGCTCCACTGCTTTTCCTTCAGTGCCAACGATGGGAGAACTCGGCTATAGCGACCTGACGATCTTCAGCTGGAATGGAATCTTCGCCCCAGCCAACACACCGCCCGAGATTGTCAAGTGGTTGATCGAGAAGATCACGGTCGCCACCCAGTCACCTACTTTCCTCAAGAATGGAGAGGTTATCGAGATCGATTTACAGAATGTCATCGTGGGTGAGAATTTCGGCAAATTTCTTGATGCGCAGCGCGAGCGCTACAAGACGATCATCACGAAAGGCAACATTCAGTTGCAGGACTGAGGATTCTCACGCATCCTCGGGGCGCTTTCGTGCCGTCCCGAGGTGTTCGCACTGCCTGTTTGCTCAGGCTACGACCGCCGCCAACGATTCGTGCAGGCGCGACACATCTTCCATCGCTTCTAGCGTTTCCAGCTGCGCCAGCAATTGCTCCAGAGCCAGCGCGCGCTTGGCGCTTCCCGCCACCGAGGGCTGCGCATTCGCTCGGAATTTTTCCCGAAACTCGTCCATTCCCATTGCGTGTTCAGGGCTCCAGGCATCGCCGCGTGCGGCTTGAGCGCTCTGGCTAAAGCAGCCGCGGGCCGTTGCGACATCAACCTCGGCGGGCAGTTCGCGATAGAAGCCAGGGTATTGCGCCAGCATCGCATCGCGCGTTGAGGGATTCACGTACATGATCACCTTGTCGCGCAGCGCCTGATAGCGCGCGCCGGCCAGCTTGTCGTCCGCGTGCCAGGCGGGTCCCGGCGGCACGCCACAGGCAAGCATGGCGATAGTGTGCGGCAAGCTGAACTGCGACTCGACCAGATTGCGCGGCCTCGAGTTCATCCAGGTAGGCCGCGTACTCATGGGACTCAGGCCGATACGGATCTGCGAAATCTCTTCGGGTTGGATACCCTCGCGCTGCACAATGCTGCGGAAGCAGTCGGCCGCCACGTGCAGATGGCGACATGAAGGATAAGGCTTCATGCCGGCATCGAGTATGTGCCAGCGTTTGCCCAGTTCGTGGAGCACCACGCCTTCGTCAAAGCGCGGCGAGCCATTCATGCGCCAAAAGCCGTTGTCCCCTTCAAGGATGTCATGAAAACCGGTCGCTCCCTCGCGCGCAAGCACTGCGGCGGTCACGGCAGCCTGCGCCATCCATCCGATATCCACCGACTTCTGCAGTGGCAGAGGACGATCGGCGTGGTATTCGTACTTCAACGTCGCAGGGGTTGGCGCATTGGCGCCCGCGATCCCGATGGTCTGACGCACCTGTTCCGTAGTGAGGTCCATCAGCACAGCAGCAGCCGCCGCCGCCCCTACCGCCTTCCAGCCGGTGCCAAGGATTGGCGGTAGCTCCACCTCGCCTTCTTTGCCCAACGTGAACGGCATGCCCATCGCCAGTCCCAGCCGCGCGGCCACATCGTAGCCGATAGCCACGGCAAGCAGCAGACGTTCGCCGCTGCAGCGGTAAGCCTGTGCCACGGCCAAGGCCGAAGGCACCAGAGCGGGTCCGATGTGCAACCAGTTGAAATGCGCGTCATCGAAATCGAGCGCATTGGCGGTCTTTGCATTCACATAGGCCGCCATCGCCAAGGAACCACGCTCCCCGGTTCCGAAAAACGTGGCCTGGGGACTACCCCCAAAGATGCGCGCGGTATTCAGAGCGATGCGCCCGATGGACGTTCCAGCACCGCCAAACGCCGCCCCGATGGCATCAAGAATGAAAGTGCGCGACATCTCGCGTACCGCCCCCGGAAGCTCCTCGTAGCGCGTCCTAACGATGAAATCGACCAGTTCATCAGTAACCATGATGCCTCCTTTTCTGATAGGGGTTTTTCTGAATTTCTCAAATTTCCATCAAATAGTATACTAAATCAATCGATACATCCATTCTTCTTTTGAACCACGGAATCTGGAGCCACCCATGACACGCATCCTATTCATTGAGCACGACGGTACGGAACACAGCGTAGAGGCCACAGACGGCGAGACGCTGATGCGGGCGGCCGTCAACCAATCGATGCCAGGAATCCTGGGTGACTGCGGTGGCACCTGTAGCTGCGCCACCTGCCACGCCTACGTCGAAGATGCATCCTCGGCACGCGTGCCTGCACCCACAGCGGATGAACTGGCGGTGCTTGATGGTGTGCTCGACCTGCAAGCGAATAGCCGGCTGATCTGCCAGATCGTCGTCAACCCAGGTCTCGGCGGCCTTGTGGTGCACGTTCCCAAAACGGACGGTGCATAGACTGCCAATGCATACCCAACCACCCATGCGCCACGACGACGATGCCTGCAAATTCGTTCCAACACCACCCGGATACGCCATCCGCTGCGCAGAGGCCCATGGCGGGCCTATTTAATCTGCACCAGGCTATAGCACTCGATGGCATCGGAGTCGTACGCCAACGCTGTGCCACAAAACAGCAGCGTGCCTCGGTAAATGCAGCGGTCGCCACGCTAGCCGCGCGCGCCGCTGATGCCAACGGTTCGGACGATGCGCTGTATGCGAGCGTACTTGTGACGGGTCTGCCACATAAAAAACTGGATCACCCCGGAGTTCCATTGCGCTGGGAGCACGAATGCGCACAGGCTTGTCTGCGCTACGAATCACGCAACGCAACGGGTCTGCCCTATGGCGCCAAGGCCCGCATGGTGCTGCTCTATCTTCAGACCGAAGCCATACGCAACAACTCACCGGAGGTGGAGCTCGGCCCCAGCATGCACGCGTGGCTACGTTCGATGACACGGCAAACACCCGGCGGCATGACCTACCGCATCATCCGCGAACAAGCTACGCGCTTGTTCGACTGCCAGCTGTCAATCATGTGGAAGTCCTTCAGCGCTCAGCCGCTGCACGCCCCGTTGGTGCGCGGCCTCTCCAATGCCTCAGGAGAGCCGCATGGCACCGCGCAGTGCCATGCCGAGGAGAGCATACCCGCGCGTGCCGTCCTTCACGAGGCTGTTTTTCAGGCCATCCGAGCATCGGCCGTGCGCGTGCGCCGCTCAGCCATACAGTGCATCAGTCACAACGGCACGGCAATGGATCAGTACATCCTGATGAGCCAGCGCCTGCCCACGCTTCCAGCCTCCGTGGCCATTCCGTGGCCCGCCCTGGCCGCCCGCTTTGGCACGAACTACAAGCGATTCAGCCAGATGCGGCCGCGCTACCTGGATGCACTGCGCCTGGCTCTCGCTGTGTATCCCGAGGCCAGGATCGACGTCACGGCGCACGGACTTGTGCTCCACCCCAGCCCGCCGCCAGCATGACTCCCGCGTGCGCCATGACGCAAGACTCCAACTTGGCATCGCGGGCTGGGATTCCTATAGTCCATATGCCCTATGAACCGCACCGATATGGTGCTTAGAAAGGAAATGATGACCGCAGCAACGACTCCCTCCCGGTGCCCTGTCGCCCATGATTTCGATCCCTTTGGCGATCGCTACCGGGAGGATCCTTATCCGATCTTCAAGGAGCTACGGGACGCGGCACCCGTGGTCTACGTGCCGGATTTGGATGCCTATCTGATCACGCGCTACGACGATATCGTCAAGGTCTTCATCGATCGCGAAACCTTCTCCTCCGAAGGCTCATCCAGCAACTTCTCGCCACTATGCCCCGAGGCCCAGCAGATCCTCTCGACGGGCTTTCCACGCAAGGCGACATTGACCAACTGCGATGCACCGCGCCACACGCGCATGCGCGCCGTGGTGGTCAAGTGCCTCACACCCCGACGTTGGTCGCAATCGCAACCGGCCGTGCGCGCCTACGCGACCCAACTGATCGATGAGCTGGTCAACAAGCCCGTCGCCGATCTGCAGGCTGATCTGGCGTACTCGCTGCCGGCATTCGCCGGCTTCGCGCTGCTGGGCTTTCCACTGGAGGACACCGACCTTCTCAAGGGCTGGTGCACCAATCGCGTTCTGCTCACCTACGGCAAACTGTCTCCCGATCAGCAAATTCAGGCAGCTCGGGAAGTGGTGGATTTCTGGAATTATGCTGCGGCGCACGTACAGCGCCGCATCAAGGAGCCGGGCGACGACCTCACCACCGACCTGCTTGAGGTCGCGCGCAAAAGCGACGGCGAGGTGACGACTGAGGATGTACTCAACATAGTCTATTCAATCTCGCTCGCCTCGCATGAGACCTCTCAGAATGCCATGCTTAATGGCCTGCGTCGTCTACTCGAAAGCCGCGACCAGTGGAATCTCCTGTGCGATGAGCCAGAGTTGATACCGGATGCTGTGGAAGAATTGTTGCGCTACGAAGCCCCCGCCATCTCATTACGCCGCAAGACCACACGCGACACCGAGATCGGCGGCATTCCCATCCCCGCCGGCGCGCGCGTCTTGATGCTGACGGGCTCGGCCAACCGTGATCCGCAGCACTTCCCCAATCCAGAGACGCTGGATTTCCGCCGTCCCAATGCACGCGAGCACCTCTCCTTGGGCAAGCAGTGGCATTTCTGCTTGGGGGCTCCGCTCGCACGTTTTGAATACGGCCTGGTACTGGAACAACTCACACAGAAGGCGCCGCGCATGCGCCTGCTGGCCGACCAGACTTTCGATTACCACCCGCTTGCGCAGTTCCGGGTCATGAAGCAATTGCTGGTGGAGCCCAGGCCCATGCAGTGAATCCGCAAACCAGAAAGGAACACACGATGAGAAAGTGGCGCTGCCTGACCTGCAGGCACATCTATGATGAAGAGTTGGGCGATCCCGAGCATGGCATTGCCCCTGGCACTCGCTTCGAGGATCTTCCCGACGACTGGGCATGCCCTGAGTGCGGCGTGGACAAGAGTTTCTACGAACCCATGTAACCCTCTCCCCTTGAGTTACTCCCTTCGCGGCGCCAGTCAACTGGCGCCGCTTTTTTTTGCGCAGAGCAGACGCGCTGAGCTCACCGCTGAACGTCAACCACCACGCGCCCCCTTACCTTTCCATCCAGAATCTCAGATGCCAGCGCGGGTAGACATGACATCGGCTCCACGGTAGTGATCTCAGCCAGCAATGCGGTATCCAGATCTCGCGCCAGCCGCGTCCAGGCTTGTTCGCGCAACGTACGCGGAGCCATGACCGAATCGATGCCAAGCAGAGCCACGCCGCGCAAAATATGCGGTAGCACCGTGGCGGGCAGATCTGCACCACCGGCCAGGCCGCAAGCGGCCACCGCTCCACCATAGACGGTCTGCGCGAGCACGTTGGCAAGCGTGGAGCTACCCACGGAATCGACCGCGCCCGACCAGCGTTCCTTTTGCAGTGGACCGCCTTTGCCGGACAACTCATTCCTGTCAATGAACGCAGACGCTCCCAGACGCCGCAAATAGTCATGGGTTTGCGGCCGCCCAGTGGATGCAGTGACTGCATAGCCCCGCCGTGCCAGCAGTGCGATGGCAATCGACCCCACACCGCCCGCTGCACCAGTCACAAGGACTTCACCAGCACCAGGCTGGACCCGCCCCCAGCGCTCCAGAGCATCGACACATAACGCCGCCGTGTAACCGGCGGTGCCGATGGCCATGGCCTGCTCGGTGGTGAAACCGGAGGGCAGGCGAAGCAACCATTCCGGCTTGACGCGCTGATAGCGCGTATAGCCACCCCATTGCGTCTCGGACAGTCCCCAGCCGTTGACGATCACCTTGTCGCCAGGTTTCCATTCCTTCGAAGAGGATTCGACCACGGTGCCGGCCAAGTCGATGCCACCCACCATGGGCAACTTGCGCGCGACCTTACTTCGGTTTCCGGACAACGCCATTCCGTCCTTGTAATTGAGGCCCGAATACTCTACCTGCACCAGCACCTCATGCAGCGGCAGATCCTGGATGGATAGGGTCTTGAACGAGGTAGTGGCGGTGCCGTCCACGTCCTCTACGACAACGGCGGTGAATGTCTGCTCCATGGCAATGCGTCCTAATGATGGTTGTGAAAATTCGGCGACCAGAACAGGCCGCCCTCGGATGTTAATAGTATCCTATTAAAAAATCACTATCCATCAAAGCATGCCATTGCCTATGGTCTGATCCGCATGCGCAGCACTACGCGGCGCGCCATCGCCGCATCGCGCGCTGCGATGGTATCCAGCAGTTCGACATGTTGGTCCAGCAGTTCCCTGCACGACTGCAGGCTCGGTAGCGCCGAGCGGTAACGTGGCGCCACTTGGTGGATGATCTGGCCGATGAGGCTGATTGCCTGGTTATCGATGCACGATTTCAGCGCCAACGACTGGGCCTCCACGCCCTCCACCATCTCCCGTCGAGTGCCAGCAGCCAGTGTCCTCGTAGCCTCCCGCAGTGCCTCTATCTGTGTCAAATCAGCGCGTTGGGCGGCCAGAGGGGCGACGGCCAACTCCAGTCCTTCAAGCACTTCCTTGAACTGTGCAGAACTCAGCCTCCCCTGAAGCAGGTAGCCGCTCACGAGCGACACGGTCTTGGCCGGATTGGGACTGCCGATGATCAGTCCGCCTCCATGGCCTCGTCGCATCTGGACAATCTCATAGCTTTCGAGCAGGCGGATGGCCTCCCGGAAGATGGCGCGCGAGACGCCGTAGCGCGCCAAAAATTCAGGCTCCGATCCCAGTCGCTGACCAGGCTCCACATTGCCGTGAGCCACCTCACGCGCGATCGCAACCGCCAGTCGGTGAGGTAGCTTGCCACTGCTGTCCCAGTCCGCTATTTGAGGGGCTGCTCCGCGCTCCAGGACGCTTTTGCGGCGCGAGGTGCGGGTATAGCGCTCCAGGTTGGCAACCGCCGCCTGCTTGACGAAAGCGACGCGCGCGAGCACCGCCTGCTCGGCCTCCAGAGGGTTGCCGGAAATGACCGCCTCGGCAACCCGGCAAACCGTTTCGCGGCCGCGCGCACGGTGCTCTGTCATAGCGGCAAACCGCTCGGCGTCCGGCATGAAGCCACCAGTGACTCTCCCGATCGACTCCATGAACAGCGAGAGCGCCAGATTGCGCGAAGCGCCCGTGACCGTCAGCCGGATCGCCTTGGCACATTCAAGCTCCATCGCGGCATCGTCGTGGGGTGCCTGTTGCAACGTGCGCAGCTGCGTGCGCAGAATCGCGATGTCCTCATCCGAAAGCCGCTGGATAGCCAGATCCACGGATTGCAGTTCCAGGATAGCCCGCGCTTCGAATAATTCATCCAGGTGCGCATCGGCCAACTCCAAGTAGGTCGCCATCGCCTGCACCGCTGCCGCACGCGCCGAATCCTGCACCACGAGCCCGCCACCGAAGCCTCGTCGCATAGACGCAACACCGTGCCGCTCAAGTTGGCGCACAGCCTCACGCAGCGTGGCACGCGAGATGTTGTACGTCTCCATCAACTGCGCTTCATTGCCAAGCAGATGACCCATTGGCCAGTTCAGCGCCGCAATATCTTCCTGGATGCGTTCGGCCACGACATCCGAGAGCTTGCTTC
This sequence comes from Acidovorax sp. FG60, assembly GCF_057808995.1. Classification (NCBI taxonomy): domain Bacteria; kingdom Pseudomonadati; phylum Pseudomonadota; class Betaproteobacteria; order Burkholderiales; family Comamonadaceae; genus Acidovorax; species Acidovorax sp. FG60. The sequence continues at coordinate 204,107 of NZ_JBMDJC010000008.1, read as the reverse complement.
GCCTTTTGGTCGAGGATGGCGCCACCACACTGTCGTCTGAAGATGAAAGATCGCTCGATACGTTCTTGGCCGGTACGCTGGCGCGGTGTGTTGTGCTTGTGCGCATAATGTTCGGGAAAAAGAACCTCTGGCAAATGATTTGCTAATGAGGATAACCGGCTACCGCGTGCGGCGTGCGGCGTGCAAGCAAGTATGGGGGTAGGACGCCGAGCCGGGCCGGCTTTGGAAGGAGACCACGCTACGAAGCTCGACGGCCTCATTCACCCGCGCGAGACAGCTTTTCTCATCGAGCCGCCCCGCGACACGGGACACGGCTGGTCGTCGATGCGCCAGCCACTAGGTAACCCAAGCCCAGCGACCGCAGTTGACGTGCAACGGTTATAAAGTCTGCCCAATCTCCGGCGATTGCCCAGCATCGGCAGCACGCCCGGGCGGCGAGCGAACTGCTCTCCGAGGTGGCTGCAGTCTATCGGTCATGGCCGCTGCATCTGGCAACCGTGCGGCTGCTGCGCCTGGACGGCGCTGATCTGCCGCACCACGCGGAAGCCGTAGCCCGAGCCTTCCACGTCGAACTTCACGCCCGGCGCGCCCTTTTTGTCCATCACGCCCACCACCAGCGCCTGCTGGAACTGGTGGTCCGCCGCGCGCATGCCGCCGCTGCGGCCCGCGAGCTGCACGCTGGCGCTCTCCATCTGGCGCGCGATGGCCAGCGTGTCCGTGCCGCCCACGCGCTCGATGGACTGGGCCAGGGCCTCCACCATGAGTTGCATGCGCATGTGCACGTAGTCGTCCTGCGGCTTGGGAAAGCGCTGGCGGAAGGACTGGTAGAACGCCTCGCTCCCGCTGTCCGGCACGTTGGGCAGCCAGTCGGCTACGGCCACCACCTTGCCGATGCCGGCGTCGCCGATGGCCGCCGGCGCGCCCATGGCGTTGCCATAGAAGGTGTAGAAGCTGCCCTCGTAGCCCACCTCGCGCGCGGCCTTCACGAGCAGGGTCAGGTCGTTGCCCCAGTTGCCCGTGACCACGGCCTGCGCGCCGCTGGCCTTGATCTTCACGGCATAGGGTGCGAAGTCCTTCACGCGGCCGATGGGGTGCAGCTCCTCGCCCACCACGGCCACGTCGGGGCGCTGGGCGGCGAGCTGCTTCCTGGCCTCGCGCAGCACGGCCTGGCCAAAACTGTAGTCCTGGCCGATGAGGTACACGCTCTTGATTGCCTTGTCCTCGCGCATCACCTCCATGAGCGCGGCCATGCGCATGTCGGCATGGGCATCGAAGCGGAAGTGCCAGAAGCTGCATTTCTCGTTGGTGAGGATCGGGTCCACCGCCGAGTAGTTGAGGAAGACCACGCGCTTGCCCGGATCGCGCTCGTTGTGCTTGTTGATGGCCTCGATCAGCACCGCCGCCGTGGCCGACGAATTGCCCTGCATCACCACCTGCGCGCCGTCGTCGATGGCCGCGCGCAATGCCGACAGCGCCTCTTCGTTGGAGCCCTTGCTGTCGTAGCGCTCCAGGCTCAAGAGGCGCGGCCCGCCCGCGCTGGCGGGCAGCTGCACGCCGCCGCGCGCGTTCACGCGCTCCAGGGCCCAGTAGATGTTGCGGTAGACCGCCTCGCCCGTGTTGGCGAACGCCCCCGACAGGCTCTCGATGAGCGCCACCTTCACCGGCCGGACCTGGGTCGCTGCAGCCACGGGAGCGGCCCCCTGGGCCCAGGCCGACGTGGGCGCCGTCAGCGCGCCCGCGAGGCCCACCACAGCGGCCAAAACGGAAGGACGTAATGCCGCGGCGCCTGCTTTCAAGCCCCCGGATCGCAATTTATTCATGCACTTCTTCCCTTGAAAAGCAACGCCGCCGCACGCAACTCCTGGGCATGCGGCAGCCACATCGAGAGCCGATCAGGATGTACAACCCGCTTTGTCCTGAAGCTTATTCGACGCAACGAGACCTGCTTTCCTGCTTCACTTTCTGTCTCAAAAAGCCGCTGCAGAAGGGTGCTCTCTCTGGCACCATAGCGTCCTCGAATGCGTTCAATCTGCACGAAAAGGCTCTTCGATAAATGTCTTCAGATGACAGTGTACTGTTATGACGTCCACGCACTGGCGCGTGCGGCACCCTTCAGCAAACCCACACGCCATCTATTGGGCTAAGTGACCTGGAATGCCGACCTCGCCTGATCACAACGATCTGCTTTTGGTTTTTGACATCGCCCCCGTAGGACTCTTGGTATCCCGCCAGCGCAGAATTCACTCCTATAACCAAGCGTTCTGCGACATCTTCGGGTATGCCCAGCACATGCTGCAAGGATCCTCTCTCGAATGTCTATATCCCACCAGCACCGAGTTTCAACATGCGGGGGAACGCGCGATACAGTTGATGAGAAAGAAAGGCACCTACGGCGATGACCGCATCATGCGCAAGCGGTCAGGTGAGCATTTCTGGTGCCATGTGATGGGTCGGACGGCGAATCGAGACGATCCCTTTGCTACTACAGTCTGGGTGTTTGAGGATATCTCGGCCGTTCGGCCCGTGACGCATTCACTGACAATACGCGAGCGCGAAATTGCTCAGTTTCTGGTTCAAGGCAAATCCAGCAAGCAGATCGCGCTGAACCTGGGGATTGGACATCGAACCGTCGAAGCCCATCGTGCCCGACTCATGCGCAAGTATGGTGTCACCAGCGCGAGCGAACTGGTGGCGCGCCTGATGGGCCGGGGATAGGTCTGCGAAGATAAACCATGCACTTGATGCGCACTGCACAGATGGCTTGCCCCTGTGGCTTGCGAATCGGACATCACGGCTTGACACAGCATATGCCTACCCATCGCTAGCCGGACGACCACATTGCCGCCTATTGAGCAGATGCGGATGAGAGGACCAGCGCTTTTCATCCATGCAATACCGGGGGTGACACCTGGATATCCTGACTTGAATTACGGGTTTTCCCTAGAGTATTTGGCCAACTGTGCACGAACTGACGGTTTACCTAAAGTACCTCCACCGCTTTGAATTTTTTTTGAACTGGAGAGTGCCGGCATGGCTGTATCGATTGTGGGTTGGGCGCATCTGCCGTTCGGCAGACTTGATGGATTAACGCTAGAAGACCTCATCACCCAAGCAGGCCGCAGCGCTCTTGCCCACGCAGGCATAGACGGCACAGATGTCGACGGGGTCTGGCTGGGTAACCTCAACGGTGGGTTCACTCCCGATGTCTTTGCCTCGTCGCTCGCGCTGCAGTGCGACGACGCGCTGCGCTGGAAGCCCGCCGCGCGGCTGGAGAACGCCTGCGCCTCAGGCTCGGCCGCCATCTACGCGGCCTGCGACGCCATCGAGGCGGGCCGCGCGCTCGTGGCGCTCGTGGTCGGTGCGGAGAAGATGACCGCCGTCTCGGGCGCCGAGACCACACGCATCCTGGGCGACTGTGGCTATTCGGGCGAGATGGGTGAGCCGCCGGGTGGCTTCCCGGGCATTTTTGCGGCCATCGCGCGAGACTACTTCGCCGCGCACGGTGACCACTCAACCACGCTCGCGCGCATCGCGGCCAAGAACCATGCCAACGGCGTGCTCAACCCGTGGGCGCACATGCGCAAGGATCTGGGCTTTGAGTTCTGCAATACCGTGTCGGAGCGCAATCCCATTATCGCGCCGCCGCTGCGCAAGACCGACTGCTCGCTGGTGTCCGACGGCGCCGCTGCCTTGATCCTGGCTGCGGATGGCGCGGCGCCAGACTTTCCGCGCGCAGTGCGCTTTCGCGCGCGCGCCCAGGTCAACGACTACCTGCCCATGGCCCGGCGCCGAGTGGTCGACTTCGAGGGGCCCCGGCGCGCCTGGCAACAGGCACTGCGGCAGGCGGGCTGTGGTGTGAACGATCTCTCGTTGGCCGAGGTGCACGACTGCTTCACCATTGCCGAGCTGCTCACCTATGAGGCCATGGGCCTGGCCCCCGCAGGCCAGGGCCACAGACTGCTAGAAGATGGCGTGGTGCAGCGCGACGGGCGCCTGCCGGTGAACGCCTCGGGTGGGCTCAAGGCCAAGGGGCACCCCATCGGCGCTACGGGCGTATCAATGCACGCGATCTCTGCCATGCAGCTCGTGGGCGAGGCGGGCGACCTGCAGGTGCCCGGCTCCGAACTGGCGGGTGTGTTCAATATGGGCGGCTCCGCTGTGGCCAACTACGTGAGCATCCTGGAGCGCGCCCGGTGAACATAGCCCACCTGCTGCGCCGCAGCGCGCAGATCCACACCCACAAGCCCGCCGTGCTGCGCGGCCACCGATTGCTATTCACCTATGGCGCCCTGGGCGCGCGTGCCGCTGCCCTGGCGGCTTGCCTGCGCGCACGATACGGCGTGCAGCCCGGCGATCGCGTGGCTATCTATGCGGCCAATGTCCCGGAGTATCTGGAAGCCCTGCACGCCATCGTCTGGGCAGGAGCGGTGTCGGTGCCCGTCAACTACAAGCTGCACGCCAGGGAATTTTCCTACGTGTTGAGTGACTCGGGAGCGCGCGCGGTGCTGGTATCGCAGGCGCTGTCGGCCGCAGCGCGGGAGGCTGGCGCACCACCGGCGAGTACGCTGGTGCTGGGCTGCGATGCCTACGAGGCCGCCGTGCGCCATGCGCCCATGGACGTGCAGGACCGCGCGCCCGATGACGTGGCCTCGCTCTTCTACACCTCGGGCACCACGGGCCGCCCCAGGGGCGTGATGCAGACGCACCGCAACCTGCTGGCCATGACGGCCTGCTACTTCACCGACGTGGACGACGTGCTGCCCGGAGACGCCATGGTCTACGCCGCGCCCATGTCGCACGGCGCGGGCCTGTACAACTACGCCCAGGTGCTGCGCGGTGGGCGCCACGTGGTGCCCGCATCGGGCGGCTTCGAGCCCGCTGAGCTGGTGGAGCTGGCAGCGTCCGTGGGCCAGCTCACCCTGTTCGCCGCGCCCACCATGGTGCACCGCCTGGTGGAGCACGTGCGCGCCACGGGCGCCGACCCGTCGGGCTTCAAGACCATCGTCTACGGCGGCGGCCCCATGTACGTGGACGACCTGCGCGCCGCCCTGGACACCCTGGGCAACCGCTTCGCGCAGATCTACGGCCAGGGCGAAAGCCCCATGACCATCACCGCCCTGTCGCGCGCGCAGCTGGCCGACCGCGCCCACCCGCGCTGGGCCGAGCGCATGGCCTCGGTGGGCGTGGCGCAGTCGCTGGTGGAAGTGCGCGTGTTCGATGGGGCCGGCCAGCCCCTGCCCATGGGCGAGACGGGCGAAGTCGTGGTGCGCGGGGAGACCGTGATGCCCGGCTACTGGAACAACCCCGAGGCCACTGCGAAGACGCTGCGTGATGGCTGGCTGTACACGGGCGATATGGGCAGCATGGATGCCGATGGCTTCCTCACGCTCAAGGACCGCTCCAAGGACGTGATCATCTCGGGCGGCTCAAACATCTACCCCCGCGAGGTGGAAGAGGTGCTGCTTCGGCACCCCCAGGTACGCGAGGTGGCCGTGATCGGCCAGCGCGACGCGGAATGGGGCGAAGTGCCTGTGGCCTTCGTTGTGGGCGACGGGATCGCATCCGGGGAACTTGACGCACTTTGTTTGGCGCACATCGCGCGCTTTAAGCGCCCGCGCTCCTACTACTTTGTACAGGTCTTGCCCAAGAACAGCTATGGCAAGGTGCCCAAGATGGCATTACGCGAGATGTTGACTGTCCTGAGCTAGGTGTCCTGTCCCCGTAATTCGTCCGCAAAGTCGAGCGAGTTTCTGGAGGATGGAGTCAGCGGTGGCCGTCCAAGTGACCGGCTTGCAGTTTTCGTTGTATCGGCTGACGAAGAACTCGATCTTGTTGACCCGCTCTTGACGCTGGGGAACGAACTCCGACGGATGGCCTTGTCGGTGTTGATGGCGAAGAAGCGCTCCACTTGATTGAGCCAACTGAAGTATGTCGGCACGAAGTGCATGTGCCACTGCGGACGCTGAGCAAACCAAGCGCACACCTTGGGATGCTTACGGCTGGCATAGTGTCCACGATTCAGTGCCTGCCGAGCTCCAACGGGACGGCCTTGTCAATTTCTCGCAAGAAGGACTGAAATTCCTGATGCCTGTGTCGGGGTTTGCAGCTGGCCAGTACGGCGCCGTTGAGAACATTGAGTGCCGCAAACAGCGTCGTAGTGCCGTGACGAACGTAGTCGTTGGTTACGCCCTCCACGTAGCCGAACCTCATGGGCAGCATGGGTTCCTAAAGCGAACGGATCTTACCGCTCCCTCTTCCCATGTTAGTGCTGCGCGCGCCCTGCCTTGCGAATACAGGGCCTACCCTCAATCTTCCCCAGATCAGGCTGAACCGCGAACGTGTCAGAATTAAATGATGAGCACTTCGACCTCCTCCTTTCTCTCCGACGCAGACGGCACCAGGATCGCGACGTACACCTGGGCCGACGTTTCCGGTAAGCCCGCTGGAGTGGTACAGATCGCCCATGGTCTCGCCGAGCATGGCGAACGCTATGATCGATTTGCAAAGGCGCTGAATGCTGCCGGATTCCTTGTCCACGCGGTTGACCATCGTGGGCACGGGCGCACCGCCAATGGCCGACTGGGTAACTTCGGCACGGCTGGTTTTGGCGGACTGATTGCCGATGTTGCAAAGTTCGGAGCCGTGCTGCGCGCGCAACATGACAACCTGCCGCTGTTTCTATTTGGGCACTCGATGGGATCGTTTGCAGCGCAGGCGGCGCTCCTCGCTCACGCATCGACATGGTCGGGAGCGATTCTGTCCGGATCGACTGCGCTCGACATGTTTGCCGCCGGTATGGCCAATGCACCTGCAGACGCGCCCACCGGACTGGAGGCTTTCAATGCAGGCTTTGAACACCGCACGGGATACGAATGGCTTTCGCGCGACGACGCAGAAGTCGACGCCTACGTCGCCGATCCTTGGTGCGGGTGGGACGTTCCGGACGATGTGATTCCTTCGCTGTTCGCGCCCGCATCCCGACTGGCTGATACAGCGCTGCTGGCAGGCATCCGCAGCGACCTGCCAATCCTGATCGCTTCCGGCGACGCCGACCCGCTCGCCGGTGGTGGTGCGCTGATTCAGCTATTGGGCCAGCGCTACCGCGATGCAGGCATAGCCGATGTAACTGTCACGCTGTACCCGGCCGCCCGCCACGAAATACTGAATGAGACCAACCGCGGCGAGGTGACTGCCGATATCGTTGCCTGGTTGCGCTCACACGCAGCATAAGCAACGTTTCCGTCATGCGGCGGGCGCTACTGCACTAGAGGCGGTGCATTAACGCTACCGTGTGTTGTAGTGCCCGGCAGGTGGGCAATAGCGAATGCCGATCTCGCGGCGTTGGAGCATGAACTGGAGCAGCTTGCTCCCGCCCAGGGCGCGCAGTACGAGAAGCAGATACCCAAGCGCAAGGTACTGCCTGCCAATCTGCGGCTCGGTTCGTAAGCAAGCTGTTATTCATCCACAACGTGTACATGGATTGCCTGCGTCAGGTTGAAACAGATAGCCCCCCCAAAGACCGAGTTCGCCGCATCGGCTATGTTTGCCCGATTGAAGTGCGTCGCAAGGGCCGCAAACCCGCTGCAGATTGCCTTCGTGGTTACCAAGGCAACATGAGAACCAATAACAAAGAAATCTCAATTTGCTGAGCCCCGTTCGCGCTCGCGCCGAAGCCTTCCAATACGCAACCTCCGGGACCGTTCTCGGACAAAATGCTCGCATACTTCGGTGGTGAGGCTTCCGCACATGGGGAATTTCTGGGTCCTGGATGGCCATCTGTCTCGCAAGGAGGTCGCCTGGATCGTGGCGATCCTGTTCTTGCTGACAGCATTCTTCCTGCTCATTGCCGATGGCTATCCGATCCCGTTGGCCGTCCTGGGCTCCCCGTTCGCCGTGCTCAGCGTCGCCGTTTCTGGCGGCTGGGTGACCATGATCTGGTTCCTGTTCGTGCTGATCCGCGTGGCGCTGGTCGGTCAGGATGTTCTGGATTGGATTCGCGGCACGGTGACGGCGATCCTGCTGGGACTTACCCCTCACGCACTGTTCCTCATGGTGCTGAATTCCCGGCTCACGAGAAGCTGGCACAGCCTTGACGGCGTTGAAAAACTCGGTAGTTGGGCTATCACGTATGAAGTCCGGGTGCTGGCGCTGCATGAGCGCTGGAGTTCACTGCTTCTTCCAAGCCCAATGCTGGGCGCGGTGGCTGGCGCGCTGGTACTGGCCGCTGCCTTTTGGCTTCGCAGACCCGTTCTAAACCGCTTCTGGAACGCGCTGGCCGACAGCGCTCGCTGGGTGGGCATCTGCCTGCTTGCTGCTTCCTCGTTCACCGTAGCAACGGCGACACCCTTCGAACGCTGGAGGCCTGACACGGCGGTGCTGGTGCGCGAGCGGATCTCCGATGCAGCGAAGACCGTTGCAACGTTGAGCCTATATCAGCAGGCCAACGCGGAGCTGATGCAATCGCCAGACGAATGGCGCAAGCCGCTGATCGCGATGGCCGTGGCCGTCCCTGACCTGCGATCTCGGAATGCACTGCGGGTTACAGAGATCGAGCCCCACTGGATAGCGGACGAAGTCGCACACCATTCCGCACCCGCTGACCAAAGGCTCAAGTGGATGCTCGACCGGCTCCGCAGCCAAAAGCAGACTCCGCATGTCGCCCTTCCCCAAATGGCAGTCGAGCCGACGCTGACGCTTTGCGACTGGCGATCCTGGATGCCGAAGCTCGAACGGAGGGCGAGAGCAAGCAGTTCCGGGAACTGGTCGCAGGAGCCATCGCCGGCGCTGCCTCTGACTACGCCAAGCGGTACGCTGGCGAACTTGCGTCCGCGTTCATCGAGGATGCTGCGAAGGTGCTGGCCGGGAAAGTGATAGGCAGCGTGCCGGCGCCAGGCGATCTGCTGCGCTGGATGGACGGGACATTCGTACCTGTCCACATGCGGGCCTGGCTCACGGATCAGTTTGAGCAGGCCAAGGAGATCATGTCCCGCCCGGACGTGGTTTGGCAAGTAAAGGCGAACCTGGAGGGCCACGCGAGATCGGCCGAGATGGCGCGCGTGAACCGCGAGCGGGCGGAATTCGAACGGAGGGTTCGCCAGATGGCGGAAGGCAGACGGGTCAGGCGCTAGGAGCCCCTTGGTGATCGCCCGTACACTGAATTAGCCTCCCGCCCCCGCTCAATTCAGGAAGCCTCAGTGACCTGCCCCCTTTAGGGGTGCCAGTGTAAAGTTAGCAGGCTGTTGAAATTCGCATCGATGAAGCGACCAATGCATCCGGCGCCGATCCATTCGGAGACTGAAGCCGCCTCATCGAGGTTGGACGGTCTGGCGCGTCCCGCACTGGGGTGGTCTGATGTCGGCTGCCACTGCTCATCACCGCACTCCCTGCGGTGCCTGCCCGAGCATTCGGGCCATTCGCACGATGTTGCTGGCCGTCATCGTCAGCTTGAAGTGCTGGTCAACACGACGGATCCCTCGATACACCGTCTGCCGAATGCCTCCCACTGTCTTGCCCCAGCCGAAGTGCTCCTCGATGCGCTTTCTGATCGTCTGACTGATGCCATAGCCGACGTGCCGGGTCGTTCGGCCGTCCAGTGCGCTGCCCCCGATGCGTGTGTCGTTGCAGGCCACGTGGGGCGTGACCTTGCGTTGCCTGCACGCATCAATGAAATCGCGCGTGTCGTAGGCCTTGTCCGCCCCAAGCGTCTTCGGGTGCTTGCCCGGCAGCGTGTCGAGCATCGCCAGCGCCGCTGCTCTCTCGCCCATGCCATCGGCGTGCGTGACCACTGCTCCCACCACCAGGCCTGATCGGTTCTCCATCAGCACATGGCCCTGGTAGGCCAGGATCGCCGCCGTGTTGTGGCTCTTCCTGAAGAGCCGGGCATCCGCATCGGTCTTGCTCGCATGCGTGTCGTTGCTGCGCGGCTTGCCCTTCCAGTTGGCCTGGGGGTTGCGTCCCCCGGCCACACCACCGTTGGCGTCGTCATCGCTGCCGTCCTTGGGCACGAAGCTCTTGTGGCTGGCCCAGGCCTGGATCAGCGTGCCGTCCACAGAGAAGTGCTCCTTGCTCAGCAGCCCGCGCTTGTCGGCCAGCGTCATGGCTTCGGTGAAGAAGTTCTCCACCACTGCGTGTTCCAGCAGCCGGTCTCGGTTCTTGGAGAAGGTGGAGTGGTCCCAGACTGCATCGTCGATGGCCAGCCCGATGAACCAGCGGTACAGCAGGTTGTAGCGCACCTGCTCCATCAACTGGCGTTCGCTGCGCACGGAGAACAGCACCTGGATGAGCATGGCGCGCAGCAGTTTCTCCGGGGCAATGGAGGCGCGCCCGCTGTCGGCGTAGATCGTGTTGAACAGGCCGTGCAGCCGCGACAGCGCCTCGTTAACCAGCGCCCGGATCGGACGCAGCGGATGATCCGCTGGTACGAAGTCCTCCAGCTTGGCTACCGTGAACAGCGATTCCTGCAAACCGTCTTCTCCACGCATAGTCCCTCCACATCCATGGATGATGGTGAAGGTATCAAGATTCGTACCCCACAGCCACAGTGTTTGTGCGGGGGAATTTCAACAGCCTGTTAGTGAATCCAAGGTTGTGGGGACTCTCCGGTGACTACCGAGCATCACCAGTGCGCTGGCGGTGCTCGGCAGCTCAGCTTGCTTCAGCGCGTAGTCCATCTGGTCCTCTGTGAACTGGCATTTCCCTATTGCATGATCTCGCGGCCCTTCTCAAGGCTTCTTCATGCCGGTTCATTCTGTTATTGGTACGGAAATTGGGGACGGACTCACCGCGTCCGGTGCCAATGGTATCGAGTTGCACACTTTCGAGGTAATGCTGTTGTACGGAATTGTGGAGTGGAACTTTGGTAAGAGCAGGCGGCTGCGGATGCTCTCGCTCACGCACTTCCTGCAGACATTGGCGTAGCAATCCCATGGCGTAGCATCCCCTTACGAGAGCACCTGGCTCAATTCCGGCAGGGCCGTGAACAGGTCGGCCTCCAGCCCATAGTCGGCCACGCTGAAGATCGGCGCCTCCGGGTCCTTGTTGATCGCCACGATCACCTTGGAGTCCTTCATGCCCGCCAGATGCTGGATGGCGCCCGAGATGCCGGCGGCGATGTACAGCTGCGGCGCGACGATCTTGCCCGTCTGGCCCACCTGCAGGTCGTTGGGGGCGTAGCCCGCATCGACTGCCGCACGGCTCGCGCCGATGGCCGCGCCCAGCTTGTCGGCCAGGGGCGTGATGACTTCGTCGAACTTTTCCTTGCTGCCCAGGGCGCGGCCGCCGGAGACGATGATCTTGGCGGCGGTCAGCTCGGGGCGGTCGCTCTTGGCGATCTCGCTGCCCACGTAGCTGCTCTTGCCGCTGTCGGCAACGGCGGCAACGGCCTGAACGCTGGCAGTGCCGCCCGTGGCGGGGGCGGGGTCGAAGCCCGTGGTGCGCACGGTGATTATTTGGGTGGCGTCCGCGCTTTGCACCGTGGCGATGGCGTTGCCGGCATAGATGGGGCGCTCGAAGGTGTCGGCGCTCACCACCTTGGTGATGTCGCCGATCTGCGCGACGTCCAGCCTGGCTGCGACGCGAGGGGCCACGTTCTTGCCGCCAGCCGTGGCGGCGAACAGGATGTGGCTGTAGTCAGGTGCCACGGCCAGTACCTGGGCGGCCAGGTTCTCGGCCAAGCCATGAGCCAGTGCCTCGCCGTCGGCGTGCAATACCTTGGCCACTCCCTCGATTTGCGCGGCCGCAGCGGCGGCTGGCGCGCTTCGTGGCCCGGCCACAAGCACATGCACCTGCCCATCGGAGAACATGCTGATCTGGCGCGCGGCGGCCACGGTATTCAGGGTCGCGCCCTTGATGGATGCGTTGTCGTGTTCAGCAATAACGAGTACCGACATGTCAGATCACCTTCGCTTCGTTCTTGAGTTTCTCGACCAGGGCGGCCACATCAGCCACCTTCACGCCCGCGCCGCGCTTGGCGGGCTCGCTGACCTTGAGGGTCTTGAGGCGGGGAGCCACGTCCACGCCGAGGTTCTCGGGCTTGACGATGTCGAGCTGCTTCTTCTTGGCCTTCATGATGTTGGGCAAGGTGACGTAGCGCGGCTCGTTCAGGCGCAGGTCGGTGGTGATGACGGCAGGCAGCGTCAGGGCCAGGGTTTCCAGGCCGCCGTCGACTTCGCGGGTCACGCTGACCTTGTCGGCAGACAGCTCTACCTTGCTGGCGAACGTGGCCTGGGGCAGGTCGGCCAGGGCGGCGAGCATCTGGCCCGTCTGGTTGGCGTCGTCGTCGATGGCCTGTTTGCCCAGGATCACGAGGCCGGGCTGTTCCTTGTCGACCAGGGCACTGAGCAGCTTGGCCACGGCTAGCGGCTGCAACTCGGCGTCGGTTTCGACCAGAATGGCGCGGTCGGCGCCGATGGCCATGGCGGTGCGCAGGGTTTCCTGGCATTGGGCCACGCCGCAGCTCACGGCGATGACTTCGGTCACCAGGCCTTTTTCCTTCAGGCGCACGGCCTCCTCGACGGCGATTTCGTCGAAGGGGTTCATGCTCATCTTGACGTTGGCGATGTCCACACCCGTGTTGTCCGACTTCACGCGGACCTTCACGTTGTAGTCCACCACCCGCTTGACGGCGACAAGAATTTTCATATGTATCTCCTTTGGAATGGGTGCAGCCTTGTCCTGGCTGCCTTAACCTTGGGAAAGGCCGGACTTCGTTCGCCAGCGGGCCAGGAGTTCCAAGGCCTTCTTCTGCGCGACCTCGTGCTCGCGCGCCTTCACATGGCCATAGCCTCGCACTTGCTGGGGCAAACGGGCGAGCGCCAACGCCTCGTTGAAGTTGTTGCTGTTCAGGTCTTTCAGCAGGTCTTCAACCAAGGCCTCGAATTCGTCGATTGCCGCACGTTCCTCCCGCCGCTCCCGAGTCCAGCCGAACGGATCGAAAACTGTTCCGCGCAGGAACCGCAAACGGGCCAGGAGACGGAAGGCCGTCTGCACCCAGGCGCCGTAGCGCTGCTTGACTGGACGGCCTTGCGCGTCGCGGCGCGCCAGCAGCGGCGGTGCCAGGTAGTAGCTCACGGTGAAATCACCTTCGAAGCGCTCTTGCAGCCGGGCAAGGAAATCACTGCTGGTGTGCAGGCGAGCAACTTCGTATTCATCTTTGTAGGCCATCAGCTTGTAGAGGCTCATCGCGACCTCGCGCGCCAGGCGCTCTCCCCCGACACGCGCTTTCTCGACATCGGAAACACGCCGCACGACCGCCGCGTAGTGCTGCGCGTAGCGTGCATTCTGGTAGTCGGCGAGCCGCTCAGTGCGATCGGCCAGAATGCTCGCAAGAGACGCTGTTCTGCTCGGCATCAGCATCACCTTCTCGTCGGAAGGCAGGCCGGCCGCGCGGCGCACCGCAGCAGGATCCAGCGCAGCCTGGCGTCCCCAGGCAAACGCTGCGCGGTTCATGCCCACCGCGGCGCCGTTGAGTTCGATGGCGCGCAGCAACGAATCCTCTTGCAGAGGCACCCAGCCCTTTTGCCATGCAAAGCCCAGCAGGAATACGTTGGTGGCCACGGCATCCCCCATGAGGGCGACTGCCAGGCGGGAGGCCTCCAGAGACTCCACCTGGGCAGCGGCCGAGCCGACCCGCTCGAGCATCGCTTCGGGTGACGCCTGCCAGTCGGGATCCCGTGTAAAGCTGCCCGTGGGGGCCACGTCCGTATTCAACACGGCGCGAGTGCGCCCGGACGCCATGGAAGCAAGCGCATCCCCGGCCGCGGCCACCATCAGGTCGCAGCCGAGCACCACGTCCGCCTGTCCGCGCGCTACCCGCGCGGCATGCAGTTGGACGGGATCCGCCGCCAGCCGCACATGGGACATCACCGCCCCGCCCTTCTGCGCCAGGCCTGCCATGTCCAGCACCAGCACCCCTTTGCCTTCGAGATGCGCGGCCATCCCCATGAGGGCACCGATGGTCACTACGCCGGTGCCGCCGACCCCGGCCACCAGAATGTTCCAGGGGCGCGCCAAGACTGGCAGCTCGGGTCGCGCCATGCCGGTGGGCGGTGCCACGCGGTCACGCTGGGGCTTTCGCAGTTCGGCGCCATCGAGCACCACGAAGCTTGGGCAGAATCCGCGCACGCAGGAGAAGTCCTTGTTGCAGCCGCTCTGATCGATCTGCCGCTTACGCCCCAAGGGCGTTTCCAGTGGCAGGATGGAGACGCAGTTGGACTGCACGCCGCAATCGCCGCAGCCTTCGCACACGGCCTCGTTGATGACCACTCGACGCGCCGGATCGACCAGAGTCTTCTTCTTGCGCCGGCGGCGCTTCTCGGCCGCGCAGGTCTGCGCATAGACGATCACCGACACCCCCTTGACGTCGCGCAGCGCACGCTGCAGCGCGTCCATGCCGTCACGGTGCGACACCTTGACATCCTTGGGGAAGTCGTCCAAGGCCTGAAAGGCCTCGGGCTCGTCGCTCACCAGGTGCAGTTCCTTCACGCCTTCGGCGGCAAGCTGCCGCAGCAACTGGGGCACCGAAGGTGCGCCTTCGACTGGCTGACCTCCCGTCATGGCGACAGCATCGTTGACCAGCAGCTTGTAGGTGATGTTGACACCGGCAGCCACGGCAGCCCGGATGGCCAGGGAGCCCGAGTGCATGTAGGTTCCATCGCCCAGGTTGGCGAACACATGTGGCGTATCCGTGTAGGGCGCCTGCCCTATCCACGGCACCCCTTCGCCGCCCATCTGGCTGAACGTTTCCGTGCGGCGATCCATCCACATCGACATGTAGTGACAGCCGATCCCCGCCAGCGCGCGCGACCCTTCCGGCACCTGGGTGCTGGTGTTGTGAGGACAGCCCGAACAAAAGTAAGGGAGCCGCTGGGGCACAGGCGCATCGGATGGGGAGCGAGTTGCCACCACCGCCTGACGCTCCAACCACACCCGCACCGACTCCGGCAGCACGCCTTGCCCGTACACCTTGACTAGGCGCGCAGCGATCACATCAGCGATGCCGGCTGGCGTGAGCTCGCCATTAGGCGACAGCAGGATGCCGCTGCTGGGAACCTGAACCCATTCGCCCGATTCATCGTATTTGCCGACCACGCGGGGGCGATGGGGTTCGTTGTAGAGGTGCTCCTTGATCTGGTATTCGAGTACCTGGCGCTTTTCCTCCACGACCAGTATTTCGTCGAGGCCCTGTGCGAACTCGACCACGCAGGTGGGTTCCAAAGGCCAGACCACGCCGATTTTGAGCAGGCGCACACCCAGCGCCTGTGCGGCCGCCTCGTCCAAGCCCAGCAGCGACAGCGCCTCGCGCACGTCCAGGTAGCTCTTGCCGGTGGTGCAGATACCCAGGCGTGCGTCCGGGACTGCCCAGTCCTGGCGATTGAGCTTGTTCAGGCGCACGTATTCGAGCAGTGCATACAGGCGCTCGCGCTGCAGCCGGTTCTCCTGCTCCAGCGGAGGATCGGGCCAGCGGATCGAGAAGCCGTCGGCGGGAACCGGGTAGGACTGTGGAATCTTGATCTCGACCGACATCGGATCGATGTCGAACGACGACGAAGACTCGACCGTGTCGCTGATCACCTTGAAGCCCACCCAGCATCCGGAGTAGCGCGACATGGCGTATCCGTGGAGTCCGAATTCGATGAATTCGTGTACTCCCGAAGGATGCAGCACCGGAATCATCGCAGCGATGAATGCATGCTCGCTCTGATGCGGCAGGCTGGATGACTTGCATGCGTGGTCGTCTCCCGCCACCAGCAGCACGCCGCCATGCGGAGCGCCACCCGCGATGTTCCCGTGCTTGAAGACATCGCCACTGCGGTCCACGCCCGGTCCCTTCCCGTACCAGAGGGCGAACACGCCATCGACCCGTGCCTTCGGATCCAGGCTCACCATCTGCGTGCCCCAGACCGACGTTGCCGCCAGCTCCTCGTTGAGACCGGGCTGAAAGCGCACCTTGTGCTTGTCCAACAGCGCCCGGTTCTTCCACAGCTCCTGGTCTACGGCGCCCAGGGGAGAGCCACGATAGCCGGAGACGAAACCTTCGGTATTCAACCCGGCGGCCTCGTCACGCGCCTTTTGCGCCAGCAGCAGCCGAACCAGCGCCTGCGTACCGTTCATGTAGACACGGCCGGCGGGCAATTCGTACTTGTCCGCCAGGGAAACGGGAGGGGTCATGGGGATATCTCCAGGTTGCTCGCGCAACCTTTTATTTGAACATTTATCTATATTTTGTTCATATTTATGGCATAGTCAAATTCAATTTTTGAACCCCAGGTATTTGCCTTTCCAATGACAATCGGTCTGCCTGCCCTGCCGCGCTTCACGCTGCGCCAACTGCACTACTTCGTGGCCGTGGCGCGCTGCGGGCAAATCTCGGCCGCCGCAACGGAAATCGGCCTGTCGCAGTCGGCCATGACCCTGGCGATCGCGGACCTGGAACAGGCCATGGGCACGGCCTTGCTGGATCGCGGACGCCAAGGCGTCACCCTCACCTTGCAGGGACAAGGCTTTCTGCAGCACGCCGAATCCGTTCTGCGCATGGCCAACGAGGCAGCCCGCTTTCCGATACATGGGCGCGACCTCCACGGGAAGCTGGAAGTGGCCGCGACCTACACCGTCCTGGGGTACTTCCTGTTGCCCGCCCTCGCGCGTTTCTGCGAGCTGTACCCCCGGATAGAACTCTCGCTCGAGGAAATGCCGCGCAAGGACATCGAGGTCCGCCTGGCGAGCGGCCAACTGGAAATGGGCGCACTTTTGCTGTCCAACCTGGAAGCGCCGGAGCGCCTGGAAACCCGCGTCCTGGAAAGGTCCAGGCGTCAGCTCTGGATGGCTGCGGGCCATGAATACGCGGGCCGGGGGAGCGTGAGTTTCGAAGAACTTGCGGCGCTCCCCTACATCCTGCCCATGGTGGACGAAGGCGACCGCAATGCCCGGCGGTACTGGG
Organism: Acidovorax sp. FG60; assembly: GCF_057808995.1. Lineage (NCBI taxonomy): Bacteria > Pseudomonadati > Pseudomonadota > Betaproteobacteria > Burkholderiales > Comamonadaceae > Acidovorax > Acidovorax sp. FG60. The sequence continues at coordinate 187,171 of NZ_JBMDJC010000008.1, read as the reverse complement.
CCGACGCGGGGCACACACCCCACAAGATTATCCAGACGTCTTCCATGGAGGCGCTGCGCGAGATGGTCGCTCTCAACCTGGGCGTGACCATCCTGTCGGACATGGTGTTCCGGCCATGGTCCCTGGATGGGCGGCGCATCCACGCCGTTCCCATGGACGCGCGGCTGCCGGTCATGGAAGTCGGCCTGGCTTGGTCCGCAGGCCGTGCATTGAGCCCCTGCGCAGCAGCGCTGGAGCAGTTCCTGGGCCGATCATTCGCTAACGGCGCACAGGCAACGTCAAGAACCTAGATATGAACGATTTTTTAATTTCTGCCTACAATCTGCCAGATATTCTGCATAACCAGGAGACAGTACATGCTTATCGATTTGAGCCACAAGCGCGTCATCGTGACGGGCGCCTCGCGCGGAATTGGCCGGGCCATTGCCCGTGCCTTTGCTAAAGAAGGGGCCCGCGTTGCGGTCTGCGCCCGCACGCAGGCCGACATCGAAGCGGTGGGAGCCGAACTGGCGACGACGGCGCAAGCCGTGATCGCGCGCGCGGTCGACGTCACCGACACCGCGGGCGTGAAAGCCTTCGTGGATGAGATCGCAGCCGCCTGGGGCGGCGTGGACGTCCTGATCAACAACGCGGGCCAAGGCCGCGGCGGCAACCTCGACACCCTCACGCCAGAGCAGATCCTGGAACACGCCAACGTGTTGCAGATGGGCCATTTCCGCTTCATCCAGGCCGTGGTCCCGCACATGCGAAAGCAGCGCTGGGGGCGCATCGTCGAGATCAATGCGCTGGCCGGCACCCAGATCACCCCGGACGGCATCCCCTCCGTGGTGAACCGCGCGGGCTGCATCGCCATGTCCAAATCGCTGGGCATGTCGCTGCCCAAAGACAACATCCTGGTCAACACCCTCAACATGGGCTGGATCGACACCGGACAGTGGGACCGCCACTACCGTGAGATGCCGCCCGGCACGCCGCGCGAGGAATTCGACGCCATGGTCCTCAAAGTTGTCCCCCTGGGGCGTTTTGGCAAGCCGGAAGACGTCGCCGGCATGGCGCTGTTCCTCGCAAGCGACTACGCCAGCTTCATCAGCGCGGCCTCCATCGACATTGCCGGTGGCATGGGCGGACAGATTGCCTACTACCCGACCCTCAAAAGGGACTTCGGCGCGGCCATGGCCTTGCGCTATCCCAGCCCGGACACCCAAGCCTGAGGCCCGGCTACGTGAACGAGGCCCAACGACACCTGCAAGGCAAGGTCGCCGTCGTCACCGGCGCATCGTCAGGCATCGGCGAAGCCATTGCCCATGAGCTCAGCGCCGCGGGCTGCAGCCTAGTGCTGACCGCGCGCCGCGCCGAGCGCTTGAATGCGCTGTGCGCCCAGCTCCCCGGCCCGGCAGTCCCCCTGAGCGCAGCGATCGATGAGCCCGCCACGGCGCAGGCTCTGCTGGAGTTGGCCCACCGAACCTACGGCCGCGCCGACATCCTGGTCAACAACGCCGGCATGCTGGTCAGCGGTACGCTCGAAACCATCGATCTCGATGGCCTGATGCAGATGACGCGCACCAACTACGATGCCGTGGTCCGGACTTCCTATGTGTTTGCGCGCGCATTCAAGCAACAGGGCGCGGGCGCCATCATCAACGTGTCCAGCGTGGGGGCATACCTGAGCCATTCTTCCATGGGCGTGTACGCCGGGTTGAAGCAGGCCGTCGAGGTGTTCAGCACTGCGCTGCGTGTCGAACTCAAAGGCAGTGGCGTGCGTGTGGGCACCATCGCGCCCGGCACCACGGAAACCGAGATCTTTGACCGGCTGCGCGCCTCGGGCCAACCGGTCCGGGCGGACCAGACACCGGCCCTACAGTCGTCGGATGTCGCGTCCGCCGTGCGTTACATGCTCGAGCAGCCAAAGCACGTTAGCGTGGCGCGCATGCTGATGGTCTCGTCTTCGGAATCAGTCTGAAACGCCGACTCCCGTGCTGGCGGCCCAGCGCGGAAGTCGGCAAGCGGGCTGCGTCATCCCTGTTTGTACTTGGCCAGCAACTCGGGCTCGAGCAGTTCTTCGGGCGTCCGTACGCTCGGGCCGAGGATCGGGCCCACCACTTCATGACCCCAGGTGCTAAGCTTCTCGGGATTGAGTTCGAAGCCGTCGTCATGCCAGGGTTCGAGCTCGGTGATGGTCTCGAGTGCAAAGCCGCCCGGCGAGAAATGGTAGAAGGAAGCGTGCGGATCTTGAGAGTGCTGTCCCAGCGTCATCATCATCGGGATCCCGCGCTGCTTCACGATGTCGTAGGTCTCGCCGACGTCGCGCAGGCTTTTCACAAACAGGCCCACATGCTGGACACCCATCTTCCCAGGTCCGTATCCATAGGCGATATCGTGGCTGGTGTAGCTGTTGAGCTTGGAGCGGTAAAACGCCGTCTGGCCCTTGCCGGCCCCTGGGCCGTAGTAATGGAAGCCCATCAGCTTGACGAAGAAATCCTGCAGTTCGGGTGGCCATTGCGGAGTGATCACGACCAGATGCCCCAACCCCCGCACGCCGGCCACAAAGCCCCCGTGAGGGCGGCCTGGCGTGAAGGAACGGGGCATCCATTTTTGACCATGGAACATCTCATGCTGGTAGCCGACCGGGTCACGAAAACGGAACACTCCCTTGACGCCACGCTGCTCGCACAGGGCCGCATCGCCCATGGTGACTTCCACGCCGTGTTCTTGGAATCGGGCAATCGCCGCCTCGAACTCGATCTTTCCCTTGGCCTCCCAGCCGATGTAGGCCAGGCGATCGATCTTGCCGGGATGGAAGGCAAACCGGTGCCGCCGATCGTCCGTGCGGAAGTAGAGAGAGTCCGGATCTGACGCCGGAGACTGGCCAACCTGAAAACCCATGACCTGCGGCCCATACTCCCGCCATTCGTCCACCTTGGTTGTCTCGAAGCCGAGGTATCCAATACCTATGATGTCCATGTTGATGCTTTCCCGTAAGCTAAAAAAACCGATGCCCCGCAGAACGAGTCATCGGCGACAACCAGCCATGGGATGCGCCAGCGCCCGCCGACGGCAGACCCTGCTGCCCCCCGGCCAATCACGACTGAATCGCTTCGATGACCAGCGCTTCCGCGGGGCAGGCCGCGGCCCCTTCCCTCGCCTCCTCCTCAAGCCCGCCAGGGATGAGCTCGGATTCGACATATACCAAGCCGTTTTCATCCAGCTTGTACACCTCGGGGCAGAGTTGGGCACACAGCCCGTAGCCGCAGCAACGACCGCGATCCACGATCACTCGAAGTGTGGGGGTTTTCCCGTGGGTACTCATAATTTTCCTTTCGATGCAGCGGGTTCGATGTTGCTGCGCGTAGAGACATATGCACATTATTCGATAAAGTGTTGATTTTTAATTCAGGGTTCTCCCTAAACCGCCCTTCGCGCCCCCACACTTTGCACCTGCGCGCAACGACCCACGAGCCGACCCGGTACTCCCGTCCCCACAGGACGCCCCTGAACAGACGTACGATAGATAAAACTCCATACAGAATGCACTTCGCCACTTAGAATGCCCGCTGCTGCAGACAGGTGGAAGTTTTGTGACGCCCCCTCGTTCCAACACTTCCGAGGCAGTGACCTGCATTCAATTGACCACTGGACAACATGGAATCCGTCGTGACCGAAGACAGCTCCGCGCCGGGCAAAGCTCCGACTTTGGCCGACAACTCCAAGAAATCAGGATCGAGCCACGGCGTCATCGTGAAGCCCGTGGTGAATGCCATCGGAGTCCTTCGATACCTCGCGCACAAGGGGGCTCCTGAGCGAGCAGCGGACATAGCGAGGCACCTGGAAATCAATCCAAGCACCTGCTTCAACATCCTCCGAACCCTGGTCTCGGAAGATGTCGTCGATTTCAATCCGCTGTCCAAAACGTACTCCGCAGGCCTTGGGCTGGCTCGCTTGGCAGAGCAGTTGGTGACACAGGGCCAGCGCGTCCAGTTGGCATTGCCGCTCATGCGCGAACTTGCCATCGCGCGCGGAATCACGGTCACGCTCTGGCGCCGGATGGGCAATGACAGGATCGTGCTCGTCAGCTCCGAATCCAGCCCTACGGATCTGCACATCTACATGCCGCTGGGCCAGCGCCTGCCTGTCCTGATGGGGGCCAGCGGCCGGCTTTTCGTTGGGCAGATGAATCTCTCTGAAAACGATCTGCGCGCTGAATTCGCCCGTATTCGCTGGGCACGCGCGCTATCGTTTGAGGAGTATTTGGAACAGGTTCACCTAGCTCAACGCCACGGATGGGCCGTTGACGACGGGTATTTCTCCGACGGCGTCCTTGCGATCGCCGCCCCTGTGCGCGACACCACGCGCAGCATTGCCTACACTGTTTCGGCTGTCATGATCCGCAGCCAGCACAGCGATGCCGAAGTCCGGATCAAGGCGCTTGGACAGTCGCTGAAGGAATTGGGCACCCGGCTGGAATCTGTGCTTTTTTGAGACCCAGGCCTGGAAAACAGGCTCAAACACCAGCCACCACTGCAGCCATGCCCCAATCCCGCATCTAGCGGCGGCTGCTCACGTTCGCACGAGCCCACAAGGCTCGCCCCCCAAGTGATGCGCTGAAATCTAGCGGAAGCCGTGAGACATCAGTGTCCAAAAATCGCTCGCCATAGGGGGCGTGTGGGCATGCATATGACCAACATGACTGGGCTGGTGGACAGCGGCATCGGCGAAATGCCACAGCACAGCAACAACCACCGCAAGGCTCGAGACGGTCGTAAAGATCAAGGAAGGCATTTTGTCTCCATGGTTCGATCCTCTGATGGCAGGACGGCTGTGCACACAGGAAATCAAAGGCACTTTTTCCATAAATGTACAAATTCCAACTTCCTGCGTCAAAACAGAAAGCGCTCCATGCGCCTCTTTCCGCCCAAAACCAAGGAAAACACCGATCCCAACCCAATCCAGCAGACTGAGACGCGACGACCGCCCGCCCCACTCCACTGGGCCGCTCCCCCCCTTGGTCAAGGGCCTCCCCGTCACCAGCACTACCCGCCCCAGGCGCGCATTCATGCGCATCGCCTGCGGCCGGTCGGGACCTGCAAGTACAGCCCAAGCCAATCAAGACAACAGAAAGGAATGGCCAGCCAGGGTGAACCCCAATACCCAAGGCAGCGCGGGCCGAGCAGAATCACAAAATTCTAGATACAGAATTTAATTCTTTATACAAACGATGAAGAAGGCTCCAGCTTGGGTCAAGGCGCTCATGCTCATGTTCTTTTTGGCGGGTGCCGATGCATCCGGGGCCGCCGGCTTCCCGGAAAAACCCGTCAAGGTCGTGACTCCCTTCACGCCGGGTTCGGCCCCAGACGTCTACACCCGAGCCCTCGCAAGCGAGATGTCCAAAGCTGCAGGAGTGCCTGTTGTGGTCGAAAACCGCCCTGGCGGCAGTTCCGGCATTGCGGCGCAATTGATCGGTTCGGCGAAACCCGATGGATACAACCTTCTGATCTCGGGGAACGTGGCATTCACCGGCAACCCCCACGTGATCAAGAACCTGCCCTACGATCCAGTCAACGGCTTTGTCCCTTTGACGACACTCTCCAAGGGCCCCATGTACCTGTATGTCAATCCGGACAAGGTCAGGGCGGCATCTGCCAAGGAGTTCCTCCAGCAGATTAAGAGCAATCCAGGCCGGTTCACTTTCGGCTACACGAGCATCACCAGCCGCTTGCCCGCCGAGGTACTGCAGCAGACCGCCGCAGTGAAAGTGGTAGGGGCAGCCTATCGCAGCGGTAATTCGATGATGCCGGATCTGATCAGTGGAGAAATCGACTTCATGTTCACCGACTTTTCGGCCTGGACTTACGTCAGTTCCGGAAAAATCAAAGCACTGGCCGTGACCGATGAAGTCCGCAGCCCATTCGCACCCGACCTGCCAACCTTCCGTGAAAGCGGAATCGATGGCATGGACATAGGTTTCTGGCTGGCAGCCTATCTGCCAGCCATGACTCCCGAGCCGATCGTTCAAAAGATGTACCGCTTGCTGGTTCAAGCCAATGAGACGCCGGCAGTGCAAGCAGCCATGAAGGCATCGGGCACGTTGGCGTTCATCCAGCCCCTGGGCCAGCTTGGGAAATACCAGACAAAAGAACGTGATCTATGGGGAAAGATCATTAGGGCCGCAGGCATCCAAGCCGAGTAAGCGGCTGGATCTCATGAAGAGCACCATCAGATGCACACCTCTTGTCAGCCTTTTACCACTGGTTGGTTTCCAGGCTCCGGCCCAGAGCACGGTGAAATAACCTGGCGGGACCCAACCCGCAGGGATATCCTGGACTATCCGTCAGCAATGGCCGCCTCCGTCGAGTGCAACCTGCGGGAACAGCACGCGCTGGACACTGCGGGCGTCGGCATCGTCTACATCCGCCAACGTGTCATTGTCCGCTGCAACCGGCGATGCGCGGACATTTTCGGATACCCAGACGAGCACGCGCTGGTAGGCGTGGGCAGCGAGCAACTCCATCCCAGCCGAGGCGACTTGCGCAGCCTTGGACGCGAGGCCTACACCACGCTCAGCGCGGGCCATGCCTACCGCACACAGCGTCGCCTAAGGCGCAAGGACGGCAGCCTGTTTTGGGGAGAGCTTACGGGCCGCCTCATTAACGCCGACAACCTGCACGAGGGCTCAATCTGGATCGTCAGTGACATGGGGGAGAACCTGCTCGCGCAACAGGCCCTGAATGAAGCGCACGAGCAGTTCAAGCAGCGGCCTCAGCGGGGGCTCAGGGCCACCGTGGAGAACCTGCACCGCGAAATCACCGACCGCAAGCTCGACCAGGAGCGCATTTACTGGATGGCGCACTACGACGCGCTCACGGGCCTGCCTAACCGGACACTGCTGGCCGAGCGCACCGAGCGAGCCATTGAATTGGCCCGAGCCAGCGGCAGGCAACTGGCAGTGATGTTTCTCGATCTCGACCATTTCAAGCACGTCAACGACTCGCTGAACCACCGCGTCGGCGATACGCTGCTGATTGAGTTCGCTCGAAGGCTGCGCACAGTCGTGAACCAATGTGACACCGTGGCACGCATCGGCGGCGACGAGTTCGTGCTGCTCCTACCCAACGCCAATGCCCAGGGCGCCGAGCGCATCGCCGCCAAACTGCAGAAGGCATCGCGCCTGACGTATCGGATCGACCACCATGAGCTCATGATCGCCCCCTCCATCGGGATCGCGCTGTATCCCGATGACGGCCATGACATTGACTCCCTGACCCAGGCCGCCGACACGGCCATGTACCACGCCAAGCGGGCCGGCCGCGACACCTACCGCTTCTTCACGCCGCAGATGCAGGCCCAGTCGCGGCGCGCGCTGCAAGTGGAAAACGCGCTGCGCCGTGCACTGGATCGCAACCAACTCTCGCTGCACTACCAGCCCCAGGTCACGCTACGCACCGGCCGCGTCCACAGCGTGGAAGCCTTGCTGCGCTGGGATCATCCCGAACTGGGCCGCGTCTCGCCGGCCGAATTCATCCCCATCGCCGAGGACAGCGGCCAAATCCTGCAGATCGGCGAATGGGTGCTGCGCACCGCCATGCGGCAATTGCAGACGTGGCGCCAGGACGGACTGCGCGATTTGAAGGTGGCCGTGAACCTCTCTGCCATTCAGTTCCGCCAGCCACAACTGCCTGAGATCATCAACTCCATACTGCAGGACACCGGAATCCCTCCCGATTCGCTGGAACTGGAGCTGACCGAAGGCGTGGCCATCAATGATCCGCACCAAGCGGCTGCCACGATGGACAAGCTGCGAGGCCGTGGTGTGCGCCTGTCGATGGACGATTTCGGCACTGGCTACTCTTCCCTGAGCCAGCTCAAGCGCTTCCAGATTTACAAGCTCAAGATCGACCAGTCCTTCGTCCAGGATCTGGATCGGAACAACAACGATCGTGCCATCGTCAGTGCCATCATCCGCATGGCCCAGGCCCTGGGCATGCAGACTACAGCCGAGGGCGTGGAAACCGAAGCGCAACTGGAGTTCCTGCGCGAGGAGGGTTGCGACGAAGCCCAGGGCTACCACTTCAGCCGCCCGCTGCCGTCAGGTGAACTCGGACAGTTCCTGCGCAGCCAGCCTGGATGGCTGCCATAACGCCTCCGGAAAAGGCGTGCAATTGCGGCACCAACCCCAAGAAAACAAAGCGTGGCAAGCGCATACAGCTTCCAAATTAATAGCAAAAAATCACTTTGATCTAGGGCGCAAGCCGAAATTACCTCGGCTCAGATGTGCACTGGATTGCCGGACTCCAGGCCCCTCATCCGCATGGCGCCGAAATGTTCCAGGGAGGCGCCCACCTAGCCGGTTCGGCTAGTGGTATTCCCTAGAATCGCATGTATTCCTTGCCAAATATGAACATTATTCTTGAATCTGTACAGTATTTGATCTAGCATCCCACCCTATGCCGTTGGTTCGGCCACCCCGAGCCAAGCCCCATCGCCTCACCCTCTGGAGACAAGATGAAACTGGAAGATCTCATCCTCGTCAGCGTTGACGATCACGCCATCGAGCCACCCAATGCATTCGCCCGCCATATGCCCGCGAAGTACAAGGGGCGCGAGCCCCGCGTCGAGAACCACAAAGGTCGCGACGTCTGGGTGTTCGAGGAAAAAGCCACGGGCTACATGGGCCTGAACTCGGTGGTCGGCCGCCCCAAAGAGGAATACGGCATGGAGCCGCTGGGCTACGAACAGATGCGCCGCGGCACTTGGGACATCAAGGCCCGTGTCGATGACATGAATGCCAATGGCGTTCTGGGTTCGATCTGCTTCCCGACCTTCCCGGGTTTTGCGGGACAGCGGTTTCAGAGCTACGAAGACCGCGGTGTCTCGCTCGCAGCCATCCAGGCCTACAACGACTGGCATCTGCACGATTGGTGCAACGCTGCACCGGGCCGCTTCATTCCCTTGATGATGGCTCCTTGGTTCGACATGCAGGCGGCGGCGGCGGAAGTCCAGCGCCTGGCCAAGCAGGGTGTGCATGCCCTCACGTTCTCCGACAACCCTACCGTGCATGGGTACCCGTCCATCCACAACAGCTACTGGGATCCCCTGTGGAAGGCATGCGCGGACAACGACGTGGTGATCTGCTGCCACATCGGCACCGGCGTCAAAGCGGCCCATGCATCCGACGAGTCGCCGATCGATGCCTGGATCACGTCGATGCCCATCTCCATCTCCAACTCCGCCGCCGACTGGATCTGGGCCCCCATGTGGAAGAAATTCCCCAAGCTGCGTATGGCCCTGTCCGAAGGCGGCATCGGCTGGATCCCCTACCTGCTGGAACGCGCCAACTTCACCCACAACCACCACAACGCCTGGACCAACTCCAACTTTGGCGGCAAGAAGCCCAGCGACGTCTTCAACGAGCACATCATCACCTGCTTCATCGAGGACGAGTTCGGCCTGCGCAATCTGGACTTCATCAATGTCGACAAGGTCACCTGGGAATGCGACTACCCGCACTCCGACTGCACATGGCCGGAATCCGCCAACGTGTTCTGGAAGCAATCTCAGCACCTGAGCGACGAGGTCATCAACAAGATCACGCACCTGAATGCGATGCGCGAGTTCTCCTACGACCCCTTCGCCATCCTGGGCCGCGAAAACTGCACCGTCGGCGCGCTGAAGGCGCAGGCCAAGCACGTGAGCATCGAGCCGGCCTGCGGCATGGGTGGCGCGGCTCCGCTCCGTGACCCGGAGCGTCCGGTCACCTCGGGCGACATCAACAAGATGTTTGCCGCCGCCGACGCCCAGACCGCCTTGTAACCCGCCATCGGCATCAACCCAGGAAACCGGCCGTACCCTATGGCGCTTGCATCTTTCCAATACCACCGCATCCCCGCAGACGTCGAGCCGCTCCGGGCCGAGGTGAGGCGCTTTCTCGCCACCGCACTCAAGGATCGGAGCGCCCTGCGCCGCGCGGACTCGTGGATGGGCGCCGACCCGGCCTTCAGCCGGGAATTGGGGTGCCGCGGCTGGCTTGGCATGACCTTGCCACACCAGTATGGCGGCCACGACGCCAGCCCTTGGGCGCGCTATGTCGTGATCGAAGAGCTGCTGGCGGCCGGGGCCCCCGTCTCCGCCCACTGGATCGCCGACCGCCAGAGCGGCCCCCTGATCCTGCGCTATGGCACGGAAGCCCAGCGCCAGAAGTACTTGCCTGGGATCTGCAAGGGCGAGGTCTATTTCTGCATCGGCATGAGCGAGCCCAACTCGGGCTCGGACCTCGCTTCGATCCGCAGCCGCGCGGTGCGTGATGAAGCGGCGGGCGATGGCAGCTGGCGGCTGAGCGGCCAGAAGGTCTGGACCACCAATGCCCACCACGCGCAATACATGATCGCCCTGGTGCGCACGGGTGCTGCTACGGGCGAGAAGGCTGCGCGCCATGAAGGCATGTCGCAGTTCATCATTGACCTGAAGGCCGCCGGCGTCACGGTGCGCCCGATCCGTGACCTGGCGGGCGGTGAACACTTCAACGAGGTCTACCTCGACGACGTCCGCCTGGATGCCGATGCCTTGATCGGCACCGAAGGCCAGGGCTGGGAACAAGTCACCGCGGAACTCGCCTTCGAGCGCAGCGGGCCAGAGCGTTTCCTGAGCAGCATGGCGCTGCTGCACACGCTGATCGACGCCGTCGGAGCACAACCGGATGCCCTGCAGGCCCATGCCGTGGGTCGCCTGAGCGCGCGCCTTGTCGTGCTGCGCCAGATGTCGCTGGCGGTCACGGCCGAGTTGGCCGCAGGAGGCAACCCCGCCTGGGCGGCCTCCTGCCTGAAGGATCTGGGTGCTGCGTTTGAGCAGGAGATCCCTGAACTCGCCCAACAGGTGCTCGATGTGGCGCCCGCCGTCGGCGGGGGCAGTGACCATGCGCAAGTGCTGGCGGCCTTGATGCAGATGGCACCTTCTTTCTCGCTGCGTGGTGGCACACGCGAAATCCTGCGCGGCATCATCGCCCGCGGTCTCGGGCTGCGTTGAGAACACAAGCATGCGTGAATTGTTTGAATCCACCATCGAGCGGCTGCTGGCCGATCTCGTCACCCCGGAACTGATCCGCCACTGCGAGGCGGGCCACTGGCCGGCCGACCTGTGGGCAGCCCTCGAATCATCCGGGTTCGCTGTGGCCGCCGCGCCGGAACACCTGGGCGGCGCTGGCGCCTCCTGGGAAGACCTGTACGGGGTCGTGAAGGCTGCAGGACGCCACAATCTGCCCCTGCCCCTGCCCGAGACCATGTTCGCGAACTGGTTGCTGGGCCAGTGCGGGATCGAGGCCCGCAATGAACCGCTGGGCATCTCCATGCGCAGCACGCTGTCGCTCAACCATGCCGCAAAAGGAGCTTTCTTCGACGCACCCTGGGTTGCGCCTGCGGAAACCCTCGTCACAGGCACGCTGTGCGACGTACCCTGGGGGCGCGATGTGGAGCACGTCGTCGCTCTCGTCCCCGGCGAACGAACGACGTTGATCCTGCTGTCGCGCCGCGACGCGGAAGTGAGCACCAAGCAGAACACCGCCGGCGAGCCGCGGGACGACCTCAGCTTCAAGAACACCACGCCCATCGCGATCGCGGATGTCCCCGCCGATTGGCCCGACGATGTGATCTGGTGGGGAGGGGCCATGCTGCGCACGGCCCAGATGGCCGGAGCCCTCGAAACCACGCTGGATCTGAGCACCCGCTACGCCACCGAGCGGGTTCAATTCGGCAAGCCCATCAGCGCATTTCAGGCCATTCAGCACCAGTTGGCGCAGATGGCTCAGCACACGGGCAGCGCGCTCGTCAGCGCCGAGGCCGCCTTCGCGGAATCGGGCAGCCAACTGGCGGCCTGGCAGATTGCCGCGGCCAAGGTCTGCGGCGCAGAAGCCGCCGGTGCGGTGGCCGCCATGGCCCATGCAGTGCACGGCGCCATCGGCTTTACGCACGAGCATGCGCTGCAGTTGGGCACCCGCCGGCTCTGGGCCTGGCGCAGCGAGTTCGGCAACCAGGGGCACTGGACACAGCGGCTGGGAAGGGCCGTCGCCCAAGGCGGCTCTGCCTCGCTGTGGCCTGCCGTAACCAGTGGCCGCCTGGCAGCCCTGTCCTCCACATGAATTCCCACCCCATGAGCGAACAAAGCCCTACCCCCTTCTTGCTGATCGAACGCGACGGCCCCGTGCTGACCGCCCGGTTGAACCGTCCCGAGACGCGCAACGCCCTGACCGATCCCGCGCACATGGATGAACTGGTGGCCCTGTGCCGCCAGATTCGTGCAGACCACAGCATCAAGGCCCTGGTGCTGACCGGCGAAGGCAGTGCTTTCTGCGCTGGCGGCAATGTGAAGGACATGCAGCAGCGCGGCGGCATTTTCGCGGGCAGCCCCTACGAGGTGCGCGACAGTTACCGCGACACCATCCAGCGCATTCCCCTCGCGCTCTACGAGCTCGACGTGCCGGTGATCGCAGCGGTGAATGGTCCTGCGATTGGCGCGGGCCTGGATCTGGCCTGCATGTGCGACATCCGGATTGCGAGTGACAAGGCCCTGTTCGCGGAGAGCTTCGTCAAGGTCGGCATCGTGCCCGGGGACGGTGGCGCCTGGCTGCTGCCGCGCGTGATCGGCATGCCCAAGGCCAGCCTCCTGGCCTTCACCGGCGACACCATCGATGCCGCCAAGGCGCTGTCCTGGGGCCTGGTTGCCGACGTTTTTCCCGCCGACCAGTTGCTGGGCCAGGCACAGGCGCTCGCCCAACGCATCGCCCTCAACCCGTCGCATGCGCTTCGGTTGACCAAGCGCCTGCTGCGCGAAGGCCAGCATGTGCGCCTTGACACGCTGTTGGAGCTCTCATCGGCTTACCAAGCGTTGTCCCACCACACCGAAGACCACCTCGAAGCCGTCAACGCCTTTCTGGACAAGCGCCCCGCGCAGTTCACCGGACGCTGATGGCGAGCCCCCAGAACCAGGACATTTCCATGCGCCCCGTATTCCGAGAAGACCACGAGCAGTTCCGCGAACAGGCCCGCCGCTTCATTGAACGTGAGATCGTGCCCCACCTGCATGCCTGGGAGGCCGAGGGTATCGTGCCCAAGAGCGTCTGGCTCAAGGCTGGCGAAGCCGGCTTGCTGTGCTCCACTGTCCCTGAAGCGTACGGCGGCGCGGGCGGCGATTTCGGCCATTCGGCCGTGATGATCGAAGAACTTGCGCGGGTCAACGCCACCGCGGTCGGATTCACCACACACTCGGAAATCGTCGCGCCCTATATCGTGGCCTACGGCACGGAAGAGCAGAAGCAGCGGTGGCTGCCCAAGATGGTGAGCGGCGAGACGATTGGCGTGATCGCAATGAGCGAACCCGGCATAGGCAGCGACCTGCGCAGCATGCGCACCACCGCCGTGCGCGGCGACGACATCTACACCATCAACGGCCAGAAGACCTTCATCACCAACGGGGGCAACGCGGATCTTGCCGTGACGGCCACCAAGCTGGATCCGGCAGCCAAGGAACTGACGCTGATCTGCGTCGAGACCGACCGGCCTGGTTTTTCCAAGGGCCGCAGGCTCGAAAAAATCGGACTCAAGGGCCAGGACACGTCGGAGCTCTTCTTCGACAACGTCTCGGTTCCAATGGCAAACCGGCTCGGCGAAGAAGGCCAGGGCTTCAAGTACCTGACCCACCAACTGGCCTGGGAACGCACCATCATCGGCATCCGCGCGGCCGCATCGATCGACTCGCTCATCGAGCAGACGATCCAGTACACCCGTGACCGCAAGGTGTTCGGCAAGACAGTGTTCGACTTCCAGAACACCAAATTCAAGCTCGCCGAATGCAAGGCCCAGGCCACCATGCTGCGCGTGTTCGTCGACGACTGCCTGGCCAAGGCGATGCGTGGAGAACTCAGCGCGGAAGTCGGTGCCATGTGCAAGCTCATGGGCTCCGAAATGCAGGGCAAGATCCTGGACGAACTGCTGCAACTGCACGGGGGCTACGGCTTCATGAGCGAGTACATGATCAGCCGCGCCTGGGTCGATGCCCGGGTGGCGCGCATTTACGGCGGAACCAGTGAAATCATGAAAGAAATCATCAGCCGATCGCTCTGATTACCGATTCAATTTTAAGGAGACCCCATGCCGCAAATCATCTATGTCACACCCGATGGCAAACGTACCGAGCTGGACGTGGCCGAAGGCACGAGCGTCATGCAAGCCGCGCTCGCCAATGGGCTTCCAGGCATGAACGCCGACTGCGGCGGCGCCTGCCAATGCGCGACCTGCCACGTATACGTCGAGCAACCCTGGGCCGAGCAGCTCAGCTCTATCGACGATACCGAAGATGCCATGCTGGACTGCACAGGCGAGCCCCGTCAGCCCCACAGCCGGCTGTCGTGCCAGATCATGGTCACGGCGGCCCTGGATGGTATGGTGGTGCGCTTGCCCGCAGCGCAGTAGCGGGCGGGCACGGGGGCCCGGTGCGGAGCCCCCCCATCAACTCGCCACCGCTTCGTGCACTGCACGCCCATCTCCCCGCGTCCCGCCAGACGGCCCGCATGCGAAAGGGAAGCTTCATGATCAAGCGCCCAGACCACTTCACCATCGTGACGGATCAGTTGGAGGCGACGCGGGCTTTCTACGTGGATCTGCTCGGCATGCGCGAGGGCCCGCGTCCCCCATTTCCGGTTCCGGGGTTATGGCTCTATGCGGGGAATCAGCCCATCCTGCATGTGGTCGCTGTGGATCGAATGCCTATGCCCCGTCGTGGCGCGCTCGATCACATGGCCTATTGGGCCGAGGGATTGCAGGAGACCGCCGCCACCTTGCGTTCGCACAATGTGGGGCTGCGACTCATCCGTGCGCCAGGATCGGTCAGGACATGGCAACTGTTTTTCTCCGATCCCAATGGCATTGAAGTCGAACTGGACTTCGCCGAAACCGAAACCCCGCCCCAAGACTGGAAAACTTTTTCCAGCAGCCCCCGCTAGATCAGGCCTTCATAGCTGCCGCCGTCGACCTGCAGATTCTGGCCACTGATGTAGCCCGCCTGGGCCGAGCACAGGAAAGCGCAAGCATCCGCGAACTCTTCAGGTCGCCCAAACCGCTTGGCGGCGACAGGTTTGAGCAACTCCGCGCGGGCTTGCTCTTGGGAAATCTGCCTGCGCTGGGCCAGTTGCCCAGCCATGTATGCGATGCGGTCGGTCTCGATGCGTTCGGGCAGCAGGTTGTTGATGGTGACATTGTCCCGCACCACCTCGTTGGACATGGCCTTCGAGAAGGCGGTCAGGCCCGCTCGCGAGGCCGTCGAGAGTCCGAGCATCAGCTTCGGCGATTTCACCATGGCCGACGTGATGTTGACGATGCGCCCGAAGCGGCGCTCCCGCATCCCGGGCACCACCGCCTGGATCAGCAAAATGCCGCTGAGCATGTTGCTCTCGACGGCCGCGATCCACGTTGCGTGGTCCCATTGCCCGGCTTCGCCTGGCGCTGGCCCGCCGTTGTTGGTCACCAGGATGTCAGGGGACGGACAGGCGGCCAGCAGCGCGGCGCGCCCCGCATCGGTGCCGACATCCCCCATGACGGCGACCGGAGGCTGGCCCGACACTGCCGCGATCTCCGCAGCGGCTGCATGCAGCGCCTGCGCATTGCGGCCATTGATGACCACCATGCAGCCTTCCCGCGCGAGCGCCAAGGCGCATGCCTTCCCGAGCCCTCTCGAAGAAGCGCAAATGATGGCCTTGCGGCCAGCGATGCCCAGATCCATCGGTCACTTCCTATTCGAGCTTGCCCATGCGCCGAACCGCCTGGTTCATGCGTGCAGCGTCCTGACTCCAGAATGCCCGGAACTCGTCCGCGTCGAGGTAGGCGGGAGTTCCCTCCGCCTTGAGCAGCGCTTGCTTGAATTCGGGATTCTCGGCGGCGATGCGAAATGCCGACTGCAACCGCTCCATCACGGTCGGCGACACGTCAAACGGTACGAAGGCCCCCGTCCAAGGCAGCACGCCCACGTTCAGTCCCGAGGCCTCGGTGCTTGGAGCGGACGGGAACTGTGGCCACTCCTCAGCCCCCACGGTGGCCAGGACGCGCAGCTTGCCCGCCCGGACATGGGAAGCGATCGAGGAACGCGGCAACATCGTGAAATCGACCTGGCCGCCAAGCAGCCCCACCATCAGGGGCGCGCCTCCCGCATAGGGGATGTGGTTGAGCTTGAGCCCGGCCTCATGGGCAAAGATCTCCACCGGAATGTGCACGGTGCCGTAGTTCCCTGACGAGCCATAGCTCATCTCGCCGGGCCGCGAACGCGCACGGACCATCAGGTCGCTCAAGATTTTCAGAGGGCTATCGGCCCTCACCACGATAGCCAGCGGATCGGTGCTGATGCGCGCCACCGGCTTGAGCTGGCTCAGCAGGAATGCCGGCTTTTGCTGGTTGACTTGGGCTTGCTCAGGCAAAGTTGACAAGCTCGACAGCGTGAAGAGGATCGAATAGCCGTCAGGCTTGGCGCTGGCGACGGCGGCCGCGCCGATCGCACCGGCCGCGCCCGCGCGGTTCTGAACCACCACGGGCTGGCCAAGCACCCGCTCCAGCGACGGCGCGAACTGCCGCGCCACGCTGTCGGCAAGGCCTCCAGGCGGAAAAGGCACCACCAGGTTCACGGGCCGACTAGGAAAGGCATCCTGGGCAGCAAGCGGATTGGAAGCGATGCTGGCCGCACTCACGAGCAGCCAACGGCGACGAGACATCTGGAACGGGTTCTTCATGGGAACTCCTTCAATCCCACACCACGTGCACTTCATGGGGGCCGCGCAACTGGGCTCCGGAGATCCGAGGAGCGGGCCTCGCAGGGTCCAGCCGCAGGTTGGGCAATAGATCCAGCACGGCATTGAGCGCCACCTGCATCTCGGTCTTGGCGATGAACTGGCCGATGCACATGTGCGGACCGAAGCCAAAACCGAACGAGGGCTTGGGCTTGCGGTCGATGTCGAACCGATCGGCCTGCTCGAAGGCATCCTCATCACGATTGGCCGACATCACGATCGCCTGCACCATCGCGCCCTTCGGGATCTGCGCGCCACCGATCTCCAGATCCTCGGCCGCCTGGCGCACCTTGAATGTCGCGACGGGCTCGAACCGAACCGCTTCGTCGATCGCCTTGCCGACCAGCGCGCGATCATTGCGCACACGCTCGAGCAGTTCCGGCCGCTCCAGCAGCAATACCAGCAGCGACCCGAAGGTGCGCGTGGTGGTCTCACCGGCGGCCGGCAGCAGCGAGCGCACGAAGGTCGAGATCTCATGGTCGTCCAACTGGCGGCCCTCGTACTCAGCGCGAATCAGCCTGCTGATCAAATCCTCCCCCGTCGCGCCTTCGGCCCGCACCTGAACCACCGCTTCCTTGACTGCGTCATAGAGCATCTTGGCGGCCTCCATGGCCGCTCCGCGCGCCCGGGCTGCCTTTTCCGGGTCGACCTGGGGTCCCGCGAGGATGGCCAGGGCCCAGGCGGCGACCTGGTGGATGCGCTCTGGATCATTTTCCGGAAAACCGATCAGCGAATAGATCAGTCGGATGGGAAAGTGCAGCGCGAAGTCCATCAGGTCAGAGCGCTTGCAGGCTACCAGCGGCAGCAGGTATTCATCGCGAATGATGGCGTCCATCTTCGGCTTCCACCGGGTGACCACGTCGGGCATGAAGACCGGTTGCAGCAGTGCCCGTGCCCGGCGGTGCTCCTCTCCGTCCATCCCTGTCAGGATCAAGCCGTCAAAAAAAGCGCCCAGGCCTTCCGCGATGAAGCCACTGGTAAAGCGGGTCGGATCCCGAAGCACCGCCATCACGTCACGGTACTTGAAGACCGTGAACGTCGGACGGTTCGCATCTTGGCCCGCGATATTGGGCACACCGAGCCCGGCCATGAAGTTTTCCGCCACCACGGGGGAATTCCGGCGCATGGCGGCGTAGACCGCATGGAGATCGACGTCGGATCCGCGGTAGTTGTCCGCGACCCCCGCAAATGCCCGTTCAAGGGATGAAGTTCTGGTGCTGGTCATCGCAGGCCTCCTTCGCAAACTATGCATGGCGCTCGGTGATTTATAGACATTTTTTTGAATTGTGCATCAATTAACACATATCAAATAACTCGTAAACCCGTGAAGGCACATAGTAAACACCTATGTCATTCCGATGAACATATGAGCACAATCAAAAAAAGTGTTCAATTATTCCATGCACAACCATTCCTCAAGCCCGCCTCTCTCTGAGGCTCGCCGTCCAAAGGCCCAAGGAGTCGGCGAAAGCACTGGCCGCGTGGCCGGAGCGGCGAGGCAGGTTGACAGAACCCTCTCGGATGGCCAATACCTCGATGAATGCGCTGTAGGCCGCCCGATCATGGACGCGCATCTGCCTCCGATCGACCCAATAAAGGATCAACATCCCTTGGGTGATCACCGCCGCCGGGTGGCGCGGGAGCGGCGCGAGCGCATGCGCGAACGCCTGATTGCGGCCACCATGGACGCCTACCGCAAGAGCGCGGGAAAACGCCGCCCCGTGATCGATGACGTGATCCGTGCGGCCAATGTCTCCCGCGGCACTTTCTATAAATACTTCGACACGCTGGACGAAGTTCTTGCGGAGATCGGCCGCACCACAGCGAGCGAAATGCTGCAGAGTTTCGAACGCCTATTCGAGCCCCTGGATGACGGCGCAGTGATGCTCGCCACGGGCCCGTTGATGGCGCTGGCCCGTGCGGCGATGGATCCTGCCCATGGCGCCATAGTTTCGCATGCGGACTTGGTCGATCGCATCAACGGCGACGATCCGCGCCGCCAATTGGCTTTCCGCAGCCTGAACTATGGACGCGAGCAAGGCGTCTTCCAGTTCGACTCGATCGAGGCCGCCTTCGATCTGGTGATAGGCACCAGTGTCGAAGGGGCTCGGCGCATCTCCCGTACGGGACAGCTCAATGGGGCCTGCATCCGCGAGACCGTGGTCATGATCCTGCTCGGCCTGGGCATGAAGCTCCCGGCGGCCAGGATCGCCGTGGCCATCGCCTGGCAGCGGCTCCAGGATGCGTCCGAACACTTGCATTGGTGGAAGCCAGTCGCGCCAGCCTAAGCCCGCCCTCTTCTTTTCCAGGAATCTGTATGAGCACTACACCTCTCTATGACGCCATCGTCATCGGCGCAGGCCACAACGGGCTGGCCAGCGCCTGCTATCTCGCCGCCGAGGGCCGCAAGGTCATCGTCGTCGAATCCCTCGGCAAGGTCGGTGGCATGGCCTCCTCCGGCTATCTGATACCCGAAGCCCCAAATCATCTGGTGCACCCCTGCGCCCTCGATCTGATGTCTCTGCGCGTGCATCCCATGATGCCGCAGGAGCTCCAGTTGGAGCGCCACGGCTTTCGTCAGACCGAAATGGAGCCTGGCTATGTCTATCTGCATCCGGATGGCAACTCACTCGTATTCGGCCGCAGCGCGGAGCAGACCGCCGCTGAGATCCGCCGTTTCAGCACGGCAGACGCCACGGAGTTCCTGGCCTTGATGCAACTGGTAAACACCTTCATCGACTTGGCGATCCCCATGATGCGGGTCGATCCCGCGCAGATGAACCTAGGAGCGAAATGGCAGGCGCTCAAGGTGCTGATCAAGAACCGGCACCTCAGGCCGGAACTCATGGGCTTGATGAAAAGCCCCGCCTACACCTCCATCATGGAACGGTTCGAGCACCCGGTCACGCAATCCGCCCTGTGCTGCCTGCTGGGTGCCGCCGGCCCTATCACAGGTGAGGGTACCGGGGTCTATTTCGCGCTTCTGGGTTTCATCCAGCGCTTCGGCCTGGGCCGCGCCGTGGGAGGCATGCAGACTCTGTCTGACGCCCTGGCGGCCCGCCTGACGGAACTGGGGGGCGAGATTCGGCTCCATGCTCCTGCTGCCGAGATCGTGGCCCGTGGCGGTCAAACCCAGGGCGTCCGGCTTGCCAGCGGCGAAGTGCTCGAGTCACGCAGCGTTGTCGCGGCGGTGCACCCCAAGATTGCCCTGAATATGGTGACACCTGGCGCCATAGAACGCCGCTACCTGACGCGGGTCGATCTGGCGCCAGCCAATGCCCACGGCGGCTCGCCCATGAAGATCGACGTCGCACTTCGCGGCCAGGTTCGCGCCAGCCGCCACGAAGCCTTGCGCGCCGACGGACTGAGTCTTCGCAAGAGCGTGCTGCTGATCGGCACCGTGGAAGCGGTGCTCGACAACTTCAAATGCGCAGCGCGTGGCGATGTCTCCCGACTGCCCTATCTGTGGGCCACGGCACCGAGTGCCGTGGACCCCACGCAGGCCCCCGAAGGCCAGGACATCGCCTACCTGTATCCGATCGCCATGCCCCTCGAACCACGCGAAGGATGGGATGCCATCCGTGCCCCGGTGACACAAATGGTCATCGACCAAACGGACGCGTACCTGCCAGGGCTCAAGTCACAGGAGATTGGCCGCCGCGCCGAAGCAGCACCCGACTTCGCCAGTCGGCTGAATGTTCCCAACGGCTGCGTGGTGCACATCGACACCGGTGCCTCGCGCACAGGGCTCATGCGGCCGGCCTTCGGGCTCGGCGGCGACACGTTGCCGGTGAAGGGGCTGTTCTTCGGCGGCGCCGGCATCCATCCCGGCGGTGGCATCAATGGGCTGCCGGGCCGCATAGCCGCTGGCCGCGTGAAACGCTATCTGAAGTAAGTCCGTTATCCCCACTTTCCCATATCCATCCCTAAAGGAGACGCACCATGAATACCACGACCAAAACCACCACCGAGAACGCCCAGAAGCTCGAAGCGGCCTATGCCAGCGTGTCCGACCTCTATCGCGGCAAAACGGACGACCTGTATGCCGCCTGCCGCGAGATGCGCAAGACCACACGCGTCTACGAAGGCGACTTCATTGCCAAGTTCCTTGGGGTTCCGACCAACGCCGGGTTGCAGACCCGGCCGACCTACGCCGTGTTCCAGTATCAGGACGTGATGAATGTGCTCAAAGACGCCAACACCTTCACCAGCGGATTCATCCTCGAAGGCATGGGCAAGGTGTGGGATGGCCTGATGATCCTGGGCATGGACGGCGAGGCCCACCGCAAGGTGCGCGCCCTGCTGCA
Organism: Acidovorax sp. FG60; assembly: GCF_057808995.1. Lineage (NCBI taxonomy): Bacteria > Pseudomonadati > Pseudomonadota > Betaproteobacteria > Burkholderiales > Comamonadaceae > Acidovorax > Acidovorax sp. FG60. Next base: position 166,054 of record NZ_JBMDJC010000008.1, on the reverse strand, counting down.
GCCGGCGTTCATGCCGGAAAACGTGAACAAGTGGCGCCCGAAGATCGACCGCGTCGCGCGCGAGGATTTCATCATGCCTCTGCTGCCCGACAAGAAAGCCGACCTCATGGAAATGGGCCTGAACTTTCCGGTGCGTGCCATGTATGCCCTCGTAGGCTTCCCGGAAGACAACCCCGATCAGTACAACCAATATGCAGTCTGGGCGCTATCGATGCTGGCGGCCAACCAGCTTGACAAAGCCAAGGCCGAGGAAGGCCGCCGGGTCGCCGCCATTGCGGTCAAGAGCCTGTACGACGCGCTCATGGAGCAGGTCCAGCGGCGCCGCGCCGAAGGCGCAACGGGCGATGACCTCATTACCCGCCTGATGAACGCCGAATACGAGGGCCACAAGCTCGACGACCACGAGGTCGCGACCTTCGCCCGCTCGCTGCTGCCCGCTGCCGGTGAGACCACCACACGAACCTTCAGTGCGGCGATGACGTTCCTGCTGACCATCCCCGGCCTGCTCGACCGCGTGCGCAACGACCGCAATCTGGTGCCCAAGCTGATCGACGAAGCCGTGCGTTTCGAGCCCTCCTCCACGTTCAAGGTGCGCGAGACTTCCGCCGACGTACAGATCGGTGACGTGACGATCCCCAAGGGCTCCTTCGTCCAGTGCATGGTCGCCTCGGCCAACCGCGACGAAAGCGCCTTCGAGAATCCCGACGTGTTCGACATCGATCGACGCCAGAAGCCGTCGTTCGGCTTCGGCTTTGGCCCGCACATGTGCATTGGCCAGTTCGTGGCCAAGCTCGAACTGAACTGCGCGATCAACGGGATTCTGGACCTCATGCCCAACGTGCGGCTCGACCCCGAGCAACCCGCGCCCAAAATCGAAGGCGCCCATCTGCGCGGGGCCAAGAGCGTGCACGTCATCTGGGATTGATCAGGAAGGCCCCTCCGATCATGCGAACCTTCGACACGATCCCCGAGCGCTCCGACTTCGCCTACCAATGCCTGGTCGGCCCGCAAAAGGTCAGCGGCGCCAGGCTGGCCGATCTGCGCGACCACTTCGGCCTCAAGCTCACCAAGCACATGCCGTTTGGCAGCGTGCGCGACGATGAAGGCCACATCTACTCGGTGGTGCGGGCTCTCAACGCGCCGGACAGCACGCCCAACCCCACCAAGTTCATCTACCAGAGCACCCGCCTGGATGGCCAGAACATCCGCATCGACAAGGAAAAGATCGCCCCCAGAGCGCTCACCCTGTTTCCCGCACGCGGGCTCGATGGCGACACCGCCTGGTGGTCCAGCCATCCAGAGGATCCCGGTCAGCCCTGGCGGCTGACCGCCTCTGGCACCGGGTTCAGTTGGCGGGAAGAAGGCTTGCTCGACCTCACCGGCCAACTCATCGGCAATGGCATGCAGTGGTATTTGCCCGGGGTGGACTGGGGCACCTTCTACGTCGCACAGCTCTACGACGTGCAGGGCACCTGCGAGGGCAGAAAGGTCAAGGGCATGATTTCCCTAGACCAGGCCTGGATGGCGGAAGGCGGCGCCATCCACATGCACAAGGACCTGGTCGTCAACAACAAGATGCACGTCATCTGGTGGAACTTTGCCACGATCTACAAGGACGGGAGCTGGGATGTCGGCTCCTTCCTGGTCGGCCACGACAAACTGGGCTACGCCATTGTCCAGAACGAAAAGGGCGAAGTTCGCTGCACCACGGATATCGAAGGCACGGTACGCCATGAAAAGGACGGCTGGTTCGCCGAGGACGCGCGCATCATCCTGGAAGGCAAAGAGGAATGGGAGTTCCTGCCCGACCCCAAAGGCCGGATGCTCGACTTCGTGGGCGGTTTTCCCATCACAGCCCAGCAGGAAGGGCGATGGCGCCGGGTAGGCGATACGCGCGAGCCCGACCGCTGGATGGCCTGGGGCGAAAGCGACAAGCGCAATGGCACGGCACGCAACGTCCGTGGCACCGAAATCTGAACTGGAGACCATGTCATGGACAAAACCACCATCGAACACTTCCTGCACGCCCAGGTGCGGGCCTGGAACGCCGGCGACAAGGAAGGCTTCTTCGCTGCCTACCGCTCCGTAGCGCCCGAGAGCCTACAAATCGAGTATGTCGGTCGAGGTCCTGCGGCCGAAGGCTGGACGATCCTGGAAGGCATGTGGGCGCAGCAAAATTCCAAGATCGAGATCGAAGAAGTGGCCCTGATCATCAATGGGAGCGAGGTCGCATGCCACAACCGGAACAAGGTGCGGGGCAATTCGCTGACCATCGAGACCATCGAGCTATACCACTTCGACAATGGCAGGCTGACCGTGCGCTATTTCATTCACCAGCCTTGAAGCAGTGAAAGATGCCCTGCACCCGACCCGAAAGCCTTGGCAAGCGCGCTCCGCAGCTCTGCCGCCATCGCTGAACGAGCAACACCACGGCCGGTGCTTGAGCCCCTGCGAGGCAGACCGTTAGCCGCGCGTGACGGTTGCCCGCTGGGCCTATAGCGAAAGTGCTCTGCCGAAACTGCAGATCCCGGAAATCATTGCGATCTCATCCCGTTTCCATGGGCTGCCGACATGAGTGCTGCCTTCACAAAGATAAATCACCATGCATCAGATCCCTTCAGAACAGATCAAGCGCTTCATGAGCGGCCAAGTCCGCTGCTGGAACAACCACGACAAGGCCGGCCTGCTGGCCCTGTACCGCGAAGCGGCCCCAGACCTCCTCGACATCGAATACGTGGGCCGCACGCAGCAGGCCGATGGTTGGCTCGTCATCGAAGAGATGTACGACAAGCACAACCACCAGTTCCGCCTAGAGGTCGTGAGCACCATCATCAACGGCAACGAGGCCGCTGTGCACCACCGCAACTGCATCCTCGGCACGAACCAAGTGATCGAGAGCATCGAGACCTACCGGTTCGGTCCCGGCAGCCTGCACGTGCGCTACTTCCTCAAGCCTCCGGAGGATGCCGTCGTGAACCTGGAACAGTTCCGCGGCTTCGCCGCCACCCCGTCGCAGGACACCCCATGAGCAAGCCCGCGCTTCCCGGCCCCCACGTGGGCCGCTTCAAGGACCAGGTTGCCATCGTCACCGGTGGCGCTTCCGGCATCGGCGAGGCCACCTGCCGTCGCCTCGTCGCCGAAGGCGCCACCGTGGTCGTGGCCGACGTCAACGCCGAACGGGCCGCAGCGCTGGCTTCGGAGCTGGGCCCACGTGCCAGTGCGCAGGTCTTCGACGCCGCAGACGTGCGAAGCATCGAGCGACTCGTTCAGGGCACGGTCGAGCGCTTCGGGCGACTGGACGTGCTGCATAACAATGCCGCATTGAGTTCTCCGGTCATCCATGCCAAGGACAAGAACGCCATCGACATCGAATTCGAGGTCTGGGATCAGGTCATGGCCGTGAACCTGCGCGGCTACCTGGCGGGTTGCAAGTACGCGCTGCCGACCATGATCGCCCAAGGCGGTGGCGCGATCGTGAACACCGCGTCGACCGGCGGCTTCTCGGGCGACATCACGCGCATGGCCTACAGCGTGTCGAAGGCAGCCATCATCGGCCTGACCCGCCAGATTGCCACCCACCATGGCGCCCAGGGCGTGCGCTGCAATGCCGTCGCGCCCGGCCTGGTGCTCACTCCCGGCACGCGTGGCGCGGCCGCGAGCGTGATCGACGTAATGCAGCGCCACCTGCTGGTGCCCGAGTTCGGCGAGCCTGAGGACATCGCAGCGCTGGTGTGTTTCCTGGCCTCAGGCGAGGCGCGCTACATCAACGGGCAGACGTACATCGCCGACGGCGGCATGCTGGCGCACAACCCGACCATGGCCGACCTCGTCGACATGGCCAAGTCCAAGAAGAGCAGTTGAACCACGTGAACCTCTTCCATAGCGGCTGGCGCAAGGCGTTGGACAAATCGGCCTGATGCCACACACCCCCGCCGACGCCGACTCGCTGCTCGCCCCGTTCCGAGGGTCGGGCTTCCGTTACCTGTGGCTGGCCTGGCTGTCCGGCAACATGACCATGTGGATGCACGAGGTAACCGCCGCCTGGCGCATGGCCCAGCTCACCGACAGTCCCGCGTGGGTGGCCTGGGTACAGGCGGCCGGCACCTTGCCGCTGTTCGTGCTGGGCCTGGCCAGCGGCGCGCTGGCCGACCTGCTCAACCGCAGGCGTTTTCTCGCCGTGGCGCAAGCCTGGATCGCCGTTGTGGCGGCCGTGCTGGCGGCGCTCGCAGGCACCGATGCCCTGACCCCAGGAACGCTGTTGCTGCTGTGCCTGCTCAATGGCGTTGGACTGGCGTTGCGGTTTCCGGTGTTCTCGGCCCTAGTGCCGGACCTGGTGGAGCGGCGCCTGCTTGCCTCTGCCCTGACCCTCAACGCCCTGGCCATCAACCTGACGCGGGTGCTGGGCCCTATCGTCGCGGGCATCGTCCTGGCCTGGCAGGGAACGGCGATGGTGTTCGCACTCAACGCCGTGCTGTCCATATTGGCCGGCGTACTGATCTGGCGCGCTCCCATTGTCCCCCATGTTCCCCCCGCCGAACGCCCGCGCCTGCTGCAGGCCATGCGCGATGGCGTGAGCCATGCCCGGACCTCTCCCATACTGCGGGCGGTGCTGTTCCGCGCTTTCATCTTCTTCACCCAGGCCGTGGCGCTGGTGGCCTTGCTGCCCCTGGTCGCCAAGGACATCGGCGCCAACGAAACCACCTACACCACCCTGCTGGCCTCCATGGGCGCGGGGGCCGTGCTCGCCGCCATGGCCCTGCCCCGCCTCCCGGCACTGGCGGCGCGCAACCGGATCATCGATGGGGGCGTGTGGCTGCACGCGCTGGCCACGCTGGGCGCAGTTTGGGCGCCCAGCGCGTGGACGCTCGCGCCAGCGCTCGCCCTGTCCGGTGCGGTCTGGCTGTGTGTGGCCAACACGCTCACCATGTGCGCGCAATTGGCATTGCCGGCCACCTTGCGCGCAAGGGGCATGGCGATCTACCAGATGAGCATCATGGGCGGCAGCGCGGCGGGGGCCATTCTGTGGGGCACCATCGCGGAACGCACCTCGGTGGGTGCATCCCTGGCGGCATCGGCGATTGCCAGCCTGCTGCTACTGCTGTGGACCCGTGGCGCCAGCCTGGAAGAGCGCGCCCGTCACTGAGCTTGCGGCCCCAGGGTGCCAGCAGTCACGCCGTCCTTGAATGCAAACACCTCGACGCCGACCGCTTCGCAGTCGGGGTAGACATCGGGTTTCTCGGTCGAGACGCGTGCTGCCAGTACCTGGGGATGCGCGAGCAGCGCGCGCAGCAGATCATCCGCCAGCGTCTCCTGAAGCTGGATATGCCCGCGGCCCACGCGCTCCCGAACCGCCTCACGCACGAAATCGTAGTCCACGACCTCCCCCAGATCGTCATCCACCGGTGTGCTGCACGCCAGGGGAACGTACAGATCCACATTGATACGCACACGCTGCGGATGACCCTGCTCGAAGGCATGCGCCCCGATGTTGATGTCCACCACATGGTTGCGCAGGAAAAGGCGGCGACACCGCGCCAATGCAGGAGTCAGAAGGGTGTTGGACATTTCAGCGGGCTCCCATCTCGCGTGCCAGGAACATCACGTCGCGCGGCTGGCGAGTCAGGTGCTGGCCTCCATCGACAAGGATGGTGGAGCCTGTCGAAGCCGGGAATGTCAGCAGGAAGCGGACCGCGTCGGCGATATCCTCCGGCGGGGAGCTTCGCCCCAGCGGATTGAGCCGTTGGCCCAACTCGAACTCCCGCTCGTTCATCGGCCCGGACAGCAGGGCGAGCCCCGGGGCCACACCTCCTACGCGCAAGCGCGGCGCCATGGCCATGGCCAACATTTTTGTGGCTGCTTCCAGCGCCGCCTTGGACAGGGTGTAGGAAAAATAGTCAGGGTTCGGGTTCCACAGCTTCTGGTCGAGCAGATTCACCACGCACCCTGTCCTCCCGGTATCCAGCAGATGCTGGTACAAGGCCTGCGCCAGCAAGATGGCGGGCGCGGTGTTGGCCTTCCAGTGAAGCTCCATCGCCGCCAATCCGCAGGTCTCGGCGTTGTCGTACTCGAAAACGGACGCATTGTTCACCACGGCATCGATGCGGCCGAATCGCCTCACCACCTCGGGCACCAGCGCTCGGCAACCGGTCTCATCGCTCAAGTCGGCGTAGAGCGCTTCCGCTTGTCCTTCACTGCGGCGCAGTTCCCTGAGCGTGTCCTGAGCTTCCTCCGACGAGTGCCGGTAGGTGATCGCCACGTTCCATCCAGCCGCAGCCAGATCAAGCGCGATCACGCGTCCAATGCGGCGAGCACCGCCGGTAACAAGCACGACAGAACGGGACATCGGTTCAGGCTCTCAATAAAAAATACCAGGCAGAAAAGCGGCGGGCCGCCGTACCGCGGCTCAGCGATCCAGCGCCAAGGCCCGGCGCCGCGCAGGGCGATCGGCGCGGGCCAGATAGGCCTCGATGACCGGGCAGCCGCCCAGCAGCGGGCGCGCAGTCTCGAACAAGCTCATGAACAGGATGTCCGCAGCGGTGAAACGCTGCCCGAGCAGGTAGGGGCCGCGTGACAGCGTGTGCCGGATGTGCTGCATCATTGATTGATTCAGGCCGCGCATCGCCGGATCCTGCGCCAGCAGGCCCTTCCCCTCCATGTAGACCAGGGGTTCGGTCAAACCCACCTGATAGAAGAGCCAGGTGAGATAGGCTCCACGCAACGCATGCCCCGCCGGCACGCCGACCTCGGCCTCGGGATGCAGATCGGTCAGGTAAAGCGCAATGGCAGCCGTCTCGGATACCAAGTGGCCATCGTGCTCCAGCGCGGGCGTGAACCCATGCGGGTGCGGATTGCGCGGATCGGCTTCACTGCCATCGTTGCGCGGGTATTTCACCACCACGACCTCCCGTTCCATGCCCAATTCCTCCAGCAGCCACAGAATGCGCGCCGAATTGGAGCCGGGTGCGTGATACAGCTTCAGCATCATGTGTCCTTGTAGCGAGATAGGCGATGTGATCGACGCCCGTGCAAAACCGCGTCATCGTTCTTTGTCAGTCGTGCCTGGCCTGGGTCGGCAACCCAAAAGCAGCCCAGGCACCCGCGGAGAGCGCCGCACCGGTCATCCAGAACACCGGGGCAACACCCAACGCGGCGCCGGCGGCGCCAAAACCCAAGGGCATCACCAAGGTGGAGAAATGGATGACGGTGGACCGCAGGCCAAGGGCCTCGCCTTGGCGCTCCGGCGGTGCAAAGGTGTGCAGGCTGGACATGACAGCGGGCTGGATGGCCCCCAGTCCCAGGCCTATGGTGCCGGCGCAAGCCGCCATGGCCCACGTGCTGTCCAACCAGGGATAGAGCAGGAAAACCGATGCCGTCAAGGTCAGCGCACCGGTCATCACCCACCGGGGCTGGAGACGCTCCGCCAAAAAGGGGATCGCCAGCCGCACGGCCGCTGAGGTGACGGCGTAGCTGGCCAGCACCGTGCCGATGGCCGATGCGCTCAAGCCCCGCTCGTGGCCCAGGATCGGCAACGCAAAAGCGTGGGCATCCCAGCAGGCGGCAATCAGCCAATTGATGAAGAACAGTCGCCGAAGATCGCGGTCGCCCAGCAGGTCCCAAGCCTTCGGGGGAGTATCGGTCCGTTTCGCGGGCGCCCGAGGCGCCTCGGCAGGGACTCGGGTGGTGGCGAGCAGCGTCCCCAGAGGCAGCAGAGCCAGTCCGACGAAAGCCGCGCGATAGCTCACATGGTCGATCAGCATGCCCGCCAGGACCGGGCCGATGAAAGTCGCGATGGACGGCGCGAGTGCCACCCAGCTGAAGATCCGCAGGCGTTCCGCCTCGCCCCGGGCCAGCCGGCCTGCCGTGCGCTGCAGTGAAATCATGCCCACCGCAGAGCCCGCCCCCACCAGGGCCGCGGCGCCTCCCAGAGCCCAGACATGGGACGCCGAAGCGGCAAGACCGGCCCCCGCCAGCGCCAGCAAGGCACCAATGCGCGTTCCCAGGTGGTACCCCCGACGATCCACCAGGCGCCCGGCAGGAATGGCGAGCACAAAGGGGAAGGCGGCAAACAGCGCCATCAACAACCCGATCACGGCAGGGCCCCGCGATTCGCTCACCGCCAACAAGGGGACGGTCATGCGCATGCCGTTGAGGCAGCCATGCAATCCGACCTGCGCGGCGACCAGCGTCAGCAGCGTCCATCCGAAACTGAAACGCCCGCTGCGTGCCATGGAATCAACCGAGGGCATCCTCGATGGCCGCGATCAGCCTTGCATCATCGGGTGCCACGTCGGGAGCGAAACGGGCCACCACGGCCCCATCACGGCCAATCAGGAATTTCTCGAAGTTCCACATCACATCGGTATCTGCCTTGGGCAGCAGTTGATGCTTGGACAAGGTGTCGCGCAGCCGTGGATCGCCGGACGCGACGGCATGAGGCTGCGCAGCGATCAGGGCGGCATAGAGCGGGTGTCTGGGCTCACTGTTGATCCGCAATTTGGTGAAAAGCGGAAAGCTCACGCGGTAGTTGGTGTCGCAGAAGTCGCGGATCTCGTCCTCGCTTCCCGGCTCCTGGCCCGCAAAATCGTTGCACGGAAATCCCAGCACGTGCAGGCCACGGTCGCGAAAGCGGTCGTACAGGGACTGCAGGCCGGCGTACTGCGGGGTCAGCCCGCATTGGGAAGCCACGTTGACAACCAGCATCACCTGTCCCTTGAAGGGGGCAAGGCTCGTATCGGAGCCGTTCAGGGCCTGAAGGGGAATGTCGAAGATCGATGTGCTCACGGTGATACCTCCTGGTAGGCTTGTTGAACCAAAGTCATGCGGCCGCCCGCCAGCATCAAAGCGCAGAACATCTGCAGTTCAACGGTCTCGGCGGTCGAAAAGTGCTCGGCCAGCGCTGCGAAATGCCCTTCTCCAACGGCATGCGCATCGGCTGCGAACAGCTCGGCATACGCCAGCGCGGCCCGCTCGGCGGGCGAAAAGTGGGCGCTGCCGATCTGCTGGCAATTGAGGGCTTCCAGGTCTTGCACGTCCACGCGGTCGCTCTTGCGCGCCAACTGGCAGGCTTGGCACTGCGTGATGCTGGCGATGCGCAGCCGCACCAGTTCCCGCAGCCGCCCGTCCAGCACGCCGTGGTTGTAGAACTGGTCCAGCAGCGCCAGCCATGCCAGCGCGGCCTGTGGCCGATGGGCCCAGACCTGCACCGGCACGGTGGAACTGAGCATGCGTGTCTCGACGCCCCGCCGCATGGCCTCGTCCAGCGGCGCCGGAAAATCGGCCAGCGGCACCAGCGGCAGGCGCGCCACGGTCACAGCCGCTCGATGAGGGTGGCGGTCCCCATGCCGCCGGCGCAGCAGATCGCCTGCAGCGCATAACGTCCGCCCCGGCGCTCCAGCTCGTGCAGCATCGACGTCATGATGCGCGCTCCGCTCGCCCCCAAGGGGTGCCCCAGCGCGATGGCGCCGCCGTTGACGTTCAAACGCTCGGAAGACACGCCCAGCTCTTTCATCCAGACCAGGGGAACCGAGGCAAACGCCTCGTTGATCTCGAAGAGGTCGATGTCGTCCAGTGTGAGCCCCGCCTGCGCCAGCACTTTGCGGGTGGCCGCGACCGGCCCGGTAAGCATCAGCGTGGGATCGGAGCCCACCGTGGTCATGGCGAGAATGCGCGCGCGGGGCTTGAGGCCCAGCGATCGGGCCTTGACCGAAGACATCAGCAGCAAACCCGCCGCCCCATCCGAGATCTGCGAAGAGTTCCCGGCAGTCAGGCGACCGTCCGCGCGGAAGCTGGTTTTGAGGGTCGCCAGCTTCTCGACGGCCGTACCGGGACGGATCGTTTCGTCTGCGGAGAACAAGTGCGCCTCGCCCTCTGCGCCCTTCTCGCGCACCTGCATAACGGGCACCGGCACGATTTCTTTCTCGAAATGGCCGGCAGAGGCAGCCGCGCAAGCGCGCCGATGGCTTTCCGCGGCGAACGCATCGAGGTCTTCCCGGCCCAGCTCCCACTGGTCGCACAAGCGCTCGGCCGCTTCACCCTGGCTCGTCATTTCGTAGCGCTCGGCGACCATCCAGCCAAAGGCCTCCCCATGGATGCTGCGGTTGCTGCCCATGGGCACCCGGCTCATGTTCTCGGCACCGCCGGCCACGACCACCTCGGCCGACCCGAACGCAATCAGGCCCGCAGCCACGTGCACGGCCTCTTCACCCGAACCGCATTTGCGGTCGATCGTCAGGCCAGGAATCGTGCAGGGCCAGCCGGCCCCCAGCAGTGAAGTGCGCGCGATATTGGCCGACTGCTCACCGACCTGGGTGACGCAGCCGAAGATGACATCGTCCACCAATTCCGGCTCAAGCCCCGAACGGGTAATGAGCTCGTCCAGGACGACGGCACCCAGGTGATCGGCGCGCACGGGCGCCAGGCTGCCTTTGAATTTTCCGACGGGCGTGCGAACCGCCCCGACGATCACCACATCCGGGCGGCTCACAGAACGCTCGCTTTCAGGCCGGAGCCAGGAATGCGCTGGCCTTTTTCGTCGTACTGGTACACGCCCGCGCCGGTCTTGCGCCCATGGCGGCCGGAGGCCACCATCTTGATGATCAGAGGGCAGGGACGGAACTTGTCGCCCAGCGTCGAGTGCAGGTAACGAAGCACCGACAGCCGGGTATCCCATCCGGTCAGGTCTCCGAGTTCGAGGGGCCCCATCGGATGGTTGAAGCCCATGCGCAGCGCCGTGTCGATGTCCTCGGCAGTGGCCACGCCCTCCTGCAGCATCCACATCGCTTCGTTGCCCAGCATGGCCGACATCCGGCTGGTGGTCAGGCCCGGGGACTCGTTGACGATGATCGACGTCTTGCCCAGCGCGTCGCTGTATTCGCGGGTTCTGGCCACGGTCTCGTCGCTGGTGGCGATGCCGCGCACCAGCTCGACCAGCTTCATTTTGTGCACCGGATTGAAGAAGTGCATGCCCACCACCCGTTCAGGCTGGGGCACGGCCGTGGCGATCTCGGTCACGCTCAGCGCGGAGGTGTTCGTGGCGATGATGGCGTCGGGCAGCATGTGGGCGGCGGCCGTGGCCACCACCTGCTTCTTCACCGCGATGTTCTCGGTGACGGTCTCGACCAGCAGTGCGGCCCCCGCGGATGCGGCAGCGAGATCGGCTTGCGTCGTGAGCCTGGATTTCGCCGCCTCGGCCACCGCCGCATCGAGCTTGCCGAGGCGAACCCCGTCGTCCAGGATCTTGGCCACGGCGGAGAGTGCCTTGGCGGCCGCAGCCTCGTTGCTGTCCACCAGCACGGTGACGAAGCCGGAGCTGGCGAAGGCATGGGCGATGCCGGTTCCCATCAGGCCGCCACCGGCGACGACCACCTTGTTTTGCGTAATGCTCATGTACTGTCTCCCTGATTGCTTATTGGGCTGTCGTGACGATGTTGCGCAACAGACCGATGCCGGGAATCTCGGCCTCGACCACGTCACCGGGCTTGAGAAACTTGCCGGAACCCTGCCCCGTGCCGGCCGGCGAGCCGGTGAACATGACATCGCCGCTCTCGAAACGCGAGCGCTCGTCCACGAACTTCACCAGTTCCGCGACATCCCAGGTCATCTCAGCCGTGTCGCCGTCCTGGCGAATTTCCCCATTCACGCGCAGCAGCAGGCGCAGCGACAGCTTTCCCTCGCGCGCAAACTCATCGCGCGTCACGATCCACGGGCCGAGGCCCGTGGTCTGGTCACCGCTCTTGGCCGCAAATAGATCCATTCCGACACCGGGCGGTCCGCTGCGCTGCAGATCGCGCGAGCTCACGTCGTTGCCCACGGTGTATCCCAGCACGCTGGAGATGGGGTCATCGCGGTTGACCGTGTCGCCGATCACGGCCACCAGTTCCACCTCGTGATCCAGCTCCTGCGTCAGGGGCGGGTAGCGCAATGCGTCGTTCGCCCCGATGAGCGCGCCATGGGCCTTCAGGAAGGCGATAGGCTGGCTGTGGCTCTTGATGCCGAAGTCGGCCGCGAGGTGCTTGGCGTAGTTGGCCCCAGCGACCACCACCCGGTTGGTCTTCTCGATGGGTGGCAGAAGCCGCACCGAGTCGAGCGCGCGCACGGCGCCACGGAAGCGCAGCGCAGCCTCCCCCTCGCCGCGCGTGATAGCCGGGCCCCAATCGGAGACCCCGCCCTCGATCGGGCGCAGTTCGTCGCGTTCGGTATCGACCAGCGCCCAGAACGGGGCACCGCCATCGGTGCAGCGTGCGAGCTTCATGCGGCGACTCTGGCAGCAGGTTGGACGGCGGGCTTGCCCAGCTTGGCAGGATCCAGGTGCAGCAGCTCGCACGCATTCTTCCAGCGAATCTTCTGCAGATCGTCGTCCGACAGGCGCAGGCCATCGGTCAGGTCGTGGCGAACGGCATCGCTGCCGCCGAAGTTGCTGCCATACAGAACGCGATCGGCACCAATGATGTCAACCAGTGCCTGGCGCATCGGCACCTCGTGCAATTCGACGTCGAACCAGAAGTTCTTCAGATACTCCTCGACCGGCTTCTTGTTGAACGCCACGTCGAGATTGCGGTTGGTCTGGGCCAGACGGCCGAGCTGGTACGGGATGTACCCGCCGCCATGGGTGATGTAGACCTTGAGATTGGGGAAGCGATCCAGAACGCCGCCATTGATAAGGTACCAGAAGAATCGCGTCTCGTCGTAGTTCATGCCGACGATGGCCGTGGTTTCGTACTGGTCATGGTCGGCCTGCATGCCCCAGGTGACCGATTGGTTGTAGCCGTGGATGAAGATCGGCAGATCGAGGTCGCACATCGTTTTCCAGACGACGTCGAGCTGCGGCGAATCCGCCTCCAGCCCGCCGAAGTTCGCGCCGCCGGCCACCAGGCCCTTCGCGCCGAGTTCGGTGCAGGCGCGGCGGATTTCCTTGGCTGCGTCGTGCGGCGCATTCAGCGGCGCATGGGCCCAGAACATCAGGCGATCCGGCGCGGCCGAGCAGTAGTCGGCCAGGATGTCGTTGACCTTGGTGGCGAAGCGCACCGAGAACTCGGGGTCGGCCCAGTACATGTAGCAGTGCGAAGGCACCGACAGCACCTGCGCATTCTGCCCTGCGGCATCCATGCCATTGAGGCGGTTCTTCGGATCCGCCCAACGGGCCATGTATTCCTCGACGCTCGGTCCCTTCCCGGCACGAACCGCTGCCTTGCGTTCGGGCGAGCCCAGGCGCAGCACCCAATGGCCAACGCGAAGCTTGACGTCGCCATCCGGGTGCCGCTCAAAGAACGGCCCCCAAAACGGATGCTGGTTGTAGTACCCCGGTAGCGGGGCATGGGCGTGGAGGTCGATCAGCATGGTGATTCTTTCAGGTTCGGGCACGGCCCCAAGGGCCGGTGCAGATGTCGTTCGCGTGCTACTGAAGCAGTGACAGCCGCCAGAAATCCGGCATGCGTTTGCACTGCGTCAATGCGATATTAATCAAAAACAGCGATTCTGTTCAAGTTATCGAAAACACTGAGGCGACGACACAGCCGCTACAGACACCCTGAAGACTGTCTTGCATGGAGCTCTTTATGTACAAACACCTGCTCGTCGCCCTGGACGACACCCCGCTGGGAATGGCAACCGTCACCCATTCGGTCAGCTTTGCGCGGGCCCTGGGGGCTCGGATCACCTTTTTCCACGCGGCCCCCGATCTGGCCGCCACCGGCGAAGGCTCCATGCTGCATTCGCTCGACCGCCAAGCCTTCACCGCCGAAAGCGACATGCCCCGACATGCGGTGCTGCTCAAGGCGGCCACGGCCGCGAGGATCGGCGGCGTCGAATGCTCGACGGATGCGCTCGTCAGCGACCATCCGGCCCAAGCCATTCTCGAAGCGGCGCAACGGCACGCCTGCGATCTGCTCTTCGTGAGTTCCCACGGCCGCGTGCCTGGCTTGCGGGGTTGGCTGCACAGCAGCGTGACCCGCCAGCTGCTGCAAATCGCCAACCTTCCCGTGCATGTGGCCAGCATCGAGTCGAATGACGAGCAGGCCGACGCGAACCGCGCGCTCGCCATCGTGGCGGGAGAACATCGTTCCATCGCTGCGGTACTCACCGGCCTGCAGCAATTGGATCGCGCAGGGCGTATCGATGGCACGATTCCCGACGTGGCGCTGATGCGGCAAATGGCTGACTACCTGCGCCAGTTTCCGACGAGGCTGCACCACCCCAAGGAAGAGGCCTTCATCTTCCGCCTGCTCCGGCAGCGCACGAGCGAACACAATGCAGTGCTGGACGAACTGGAACGGCAGCATGTGCTGGAAAACACCTTGATCGATGCCTTGTTCACCGCCCTCGCCCGTCACGGGCATGGAGATGCAGACGCCGCGGAAGCAGTCACCGCTGCCGTCCAGCGCCTGAGCGGCGCGGTCTGGGAGCACATGTCCCTGGAGGAGACCGTCATTTTCCCGGCTGCACGCCGGCATCTGACCAGCGCCGACTGGTCAGTTGTCTACAAAGCCTTTTCCGCGCACCACGACCCCCTTTTCAGCCACTCCCCCGAGATGCCGATGAGGCAATTGTTCGCGCGCATCGCTACCGCCCTGCAATAGGGTGACGGGTGCATGCCACTGCCGCAGGAGACAATTCACCGCCTAGCGCGGGGGGGTGCACCTGTGGCCAGGGCCTCCACCATTCGGCCAATGCGCCGGGGCAACGTCTTGCGATCAGCATCCCCCGGCACCAGTTGCTCGCTCAACACATAGCGGATCAGGAGTTCGCATACCAGTTCCCGATCCACCTTGACGCCAAAACGAGCCTCCCAGGCATCGAAAACAGAGCCGAGAACGTCCTGGAACCGGACCACCGAGTCGTGGAAGATGCGGCGAAAGAAACCAAGGGCGTATTCCGGTGCGGCGACCAGCAACCGGCGCGCGCGGCCATGCTCCAAGTAGTGGTCCAGGTAGCGAATCAACGCGTCGAAGCGCTCGTCGGGGTCCTGGTAGGGTTGGACGGCCTCTGCCAAGGTGACATGGAACTGCTCGCGTTTGTGACGGGCAAACGCATCCAGCAGTTCATCCTGAGACGCGAAATAGCGATAGAACGTGCCGCGGGAAATACCCGCCTCGCGGCAGACATCGAGTATCGAGATCCGCTCGGCGCCAGATTTCAGCACGATGTTCTCGGTGACCATCAGGATGTTCGCAATCGTTTGCTCGGAACGCCGGTTGCTGCGCCCACGGCGTACGCCAACCGGCCCTGTCTCTGCGGCCACCGGGCTCTTCTTCTCCACCATGGCGACAGCCGCCGCAGGTTTCTGCACAACAGGCGCCGCAACGCCACGATCCACCACCCTGCGACGGGGCTTGCCAACCGCTTTCGATGCGACTGCGGCTTGCTTGTTCGTGCTCTTGAGGGTCATTTCCATGCTTTCTGAGGTTCAGTGAGAGATTCGGCGCTTGGCGATGCGGCCAAGGGTTTACCAGCACGCGCGGTGAAAAATCTAAATATAGAATTCTCATCTTTATCTAGAATTTTTTGCATCCTTGGGTGTGGCTTGGAGCGTTTTGCATGGCAGGAATCGGCAATCCCGACACGTGGTCCCTCGGTCAACAAGATACGGTCATTGCGGCGCTCGAACGCGCGGTAGCCAAACATTCCGACCGGGTGTTGCTCGACTTCTCGGGTGAACTCCATACCTACGGCGAAGTGGATCGCCAGTCGACCCGTTTGGCCCATGCGTTCGCGGCGCTGGGCGTGCAACCCGGCCAGACGGTCGTGACGATGCTCGACAACAACATCGATGCCGTGCTGTGCTGGTTCGCCATCAATAAGCTCTGCGCCGTCAGCGTACCCATCAACACCGCGCTCAAGGGTGAATTCCTGCGCCACCAGATTGCCGATGCTGGCGCGGCGCTCGTGGTCTGCGAGGCTGCGTATGCCGAACGCATCGCGGCGGTTTCGGACGGGTTGCCGGACGTGCAGCAGGTCCTGACCCGGGGAACGCCCGGCGACAGGCAGTGCGGCACCCTGCCCCTGGCCTCGCTCGACGAACACCGCGGCAGCGATGACAGCGCGTTCGAGCGCAAACCCCAGCCCTGGGAACTGGCCTGCCTCATCTACACCTCGGGCACGACCGGACCGTCCAAGGGCTGCATGATCAGCTACAACTACATGTGCAATCTGGCGCGTCTGCAACTGCGCGCCGGGCCGGCCAACGAAAACGACGTCACGATCACGCCCCTGCCGCTGTTCCACATGAACGCCATGTGCGTGGGCGTGCTGGCATCGATTCTGGTCGGCGCCCGCGTCGCTTTCGTTCCGCGTTTTTCGGTGTCGAACTTCTGGCCCGAAGTGGAGCGCAGCGGTGCCACCATCGCCTCCATCCTGGGCAGCATGGGGGCGATGCTGGCCAACGCGCCGGATACCGAGGCCGGGCGGCGCTGCAAGGGGCAGATCCATACAGTGCGGGGCAATCCGTTCACGGAGGAAGTCAAATCCATCTGGCGCGAACGCTTCGGCGCGAAACAGGTGGGCGGCAACGGCTATGGCCTCACCGAAGCGGCAGTGATCACTTCGCTGGCCGGTGGCGAGTATGCCGCACCCGGTTCGTCTGGAAAGCGCATTCCCGATTTCGACGTGCGCATCGTGGACGACCTCGACCGGGAAGTGCCGACCGGGACTTCTGGCGAAATCGTGGTGCGGCCGCTGCGCCCGGACATCATGTTCATGGGCTACTGGCGCAGGCCGGAAGACACGCTGAAGATCATGCGCAACCTCTGGCTGCACACCGGGGATATTGGCAAGTTCGACGAGCAAGGCTTTTTCTATTTCGTTGATCGCAAGAAAGACTACCTGCGCAGACGCGGCGAAAACATCTCCAGCTTCGAGATGGAGGCTGCCTTCGCCCGCCACCCGGCCCTGGCCGAAGTCGCCGTGCACGCCGTCCCGTCCGACAAGGGGGAAGACGACGTCAAGGTGACCGCCATGCTGCGCCCTGGCATGGCGCTGGCGCCCGAGGATCTTTTCCAGTGGGCCATCGACGCCGTCCCCTACTACGCCCTGCCGCGTTACATCGAATTCCGCGACAGCCTTCCCAAGAACCCCCAGGGGCGGGTTCTGAAGTATGAACTGCGCGACCAAGGTTGCACACCGGCCACCTGGGACCAGGAAACCAGCGGCATACAGGTCACCAAGCGCTGAAGCCTGTCTCCGGTGCATCAGTATTCGCGCACCGGCACATGGGCCGGGCGCGAGTTGTAGCCTGGCAAATGCAGCCCACCGTCCACGTGCATGGTGATTCCGGTCACGAACCGCGCCATCTCCGAGCCCAGAAAGACGGCCACTGGCCCGATATCCAGTTCCGGATCACCCGAGCGACCCATGGGCCGGGCGGCGGCCGAGCGCTCGGCGAAACCGGGGATTTCGGCGGCCAGCTTATGGAATGTCGCCCCCATGGCTGTCGGTGCAATGGCGTTGCAAGTGATGTTGAACCGGCCCCATTCGGCCGCCGCGCTGCGCGTCAGTCCGACGACACCGGATTTGCCCGTGTTGTAGTCGGCATGCTGCCAGGCTCCGATGTCCACGTCGATCGACGTGAAATTGATGATGCGCCCACCACCGCGCGCACGCATGTGCGGCAAGGCAGCGCGCATGGCCCACCAGGACGCCCAGACGGTAGATGTCAGCGTACGCTCCAGCATCGCATCCGTCTTGTCCTCCAGCAACACGTTCTCGGATGGGACGAAGGCATTGTTGATGAGAATGTCGAGCCCGCCAAAGCTATCCGCTGCGGCCTGAATAGCGGCTTCCACGCTGTCCTTGCGGAGCACGTCGGTGGGCACGAACAGGGCGCGCGCGCCCATCTGCTGGAGTTCGGCCTCGGCCTCGGCGCCGGTCACGGGATCGAGCTCGGCAATCAGTACCGCAGCGCCTTCTCGCGCATAGCAGCGTGCAATGCCGCGTCCGATACCACCGCCCGCTCCGGTGATCAGCGCCACCTTGTCTTTCAGCAAGCCCATTGAATCTCCTTATATTAGACAGAATTCTTTTTATCGTACACTTTAAGACACTTCGTGTCAGCCGGAAAAATCAGGCTTCGCGCGTTGCCAGCCGACGGCAGAGGCCCCGAAAGAAAGTTCCCATGCCTGTATTCCGACGCCGCATTCTGATCGCAACCGATCCCGTGGAAGCCGGCTTTCGCTGCCGGGCCGCGCTGGAGGATGACTTCCATCATTTCCGGGTCGAACTCGTCGTCCGGGATGGGCTCATCGCCTTCGTGCGTGGCGAAGCTCCTCGCCACCCTTACAGCCTGTGTCCTTCGGCGGCTGGCCAACTCCAACAGCTGGTCGGCACTCCCCCTGCGACAAGCGCTCACGGCGTGATGCGCCAAGTCGATCCCAGCGAGCAATGCACCCACATGCTGGAACTCAGCGGCCTGGCCGCGGCCGCCGCGTCCCGGGCCCTGCCGCGACGCCGTTATGACATCGAGGTGCCACTGAGAATCGAAGGACGCACATACGCGACCCTCGATCGCGACGGCATCCGGCTGCTGGCCTGGGATATCCAGGACCTGGACATCGTAGGGCCTCCCCCTTACGAAGGCATCGGGTTGCGCCAGGGCATGGCGCGCTGGGCGTTTGCCCACCTGACCGAAGACATGGCCGAAGCAGCACTGGTATTGCGGCGATGTGCCGTGATTTCCATGGGGAAGAATCGTCCCCTCGATGCACAGCGCCATGCCAGAACGACCGGGGCCTGCTATGCGCAGCAGCCTGGAAGAGCCCCTCTGGCTTTGCGCCAAGTGGGCTCGACCTGGAATTTCACGTGGCAGCCCGGCCAGCTATGCCGCGATGACCAGGAATGGCTCGCGTTCAAGGCTTGAAGGCAAGCGCGAGGTCAAAGGAAGATGGCCAGATTCGGCGTACCCAGCACGGCCTGGTCCAGCAGGATCTCGCGCTTGGCCAGCTTGAACCCCTCGCCATCAGCCCGCAGGATGTCCCTGCGTTCCGCGCTGATCAGGTCGTATTCATCGAAGTTGAACCGGCTGCGCGTCACTAGCAGATAGCTGCGCACACTGTATTCCTGGGGCTTGTCCGTCTCTTCGACCAGAACGTTGGTCACGAGTCGGCGCGTGCGCGATGGTGGATCTTCCGCCCAGGCGCTCTTGGTGCCGGTAAGGCGCACGATGCGCCCCATCACGGAGCGCCAATCGTCGTGGTAGTGCTGCATGGTGCGCACCACCGATGCCGCCTGCTGGTTGACCGGCCGTGTTTCCCTCAAGGGAGCGGAGTAGATCAGGTCTTGCGCGAGCAGGGCGCCCCATTCCTTGAGGCGGATTTCGTCAAGCAGGCGCGCCTCGACGTACAGAAATTGAAGGATCTGGTTGTAAACCGGCGATCCGATAGGCACCAGGGCGCCTTGGGCTTCACTCATGGGAGTCTCCGAGATTGGATGGTATCGAGTTGCAAGGAAGGATCAGACCGCGTCGCCCATGAGCTGGCGCCAGTACAACCACCAGTGCCACTGCGTGTCGTCCTTGGTGAAGCCTTCGTTGACGATGCCCGGGCCGGGCCAGCCTTTGGGCGCCCCGGTTTCATAGACAGCCTGGTACTTCAGGGTCATCTTCTTGCCCTGCGCGCCCTTGGCGGCCAGGGTCATGTGCGGCCAGGTGTCGGAGTCGTCCTGCTCCACCATGCCTGATGTGCCAAACAGCTGGATGGTCTGCCTGAGCATCTTGTCGCGCAACTCCTGCGGGGCGTCCTTTTCCGCAAAGATCCAGTTCACGAACTCCAGCTTGTCGGGCCCCTTCGGGACGTAGGCATGCATGGTCATCGAGCCGACCACCGAGCCATCGGCCTGTGGGATGTAGACGAAGCCAAACAGCACGTTCGGGAAGATGCCGCCGACCTGCGGCGGCATGCTGGTCTGCACATGCAGCTGTTCGGGCGTGAGGTTGCGCTTGAGCTGCTCGACCATCTCCTTCGTCATGCCGGCTGGCGGGAGCGCATTGAGCTTTTCGTCCACGCTCAGCACGTCGGGATCGAGCCCGGTCATGCGGCGAATCTTCCGCCCCAGGTCGATGCATCGCAACGCGTGCCCGTGCGGCGAACTGACTTCCACCCCGTACATCTCTGGGCTCAGGTCGCCACCGCTGCCCTCCCCTTCGCCCTTCTTGGAATAGTTGCCGACCTCGCCAAGCCAGCGGTGCAGGGTCAGCGTGTGGTAGCCGTCGGCGGCAGACTGCTCCCCTGCTGCCTTCCAGTTGGCACGCACCGTGAAGCGCTGCGGCGGCCCCAGCACTTCCATGCCTTTGTCGGTGCGCTTGAAAAGGATGTCGTAGTACCACTTGGCGTCGCCAAGGAATTCCTCGAACGAGGGGCCATCGATGTTCCAGGTTGCAAAGATCAGCCCGCCATACAAGGTGACCCGGGCCTTCTTCAACCCCAGTTCCTCCTTGCTCATCATCTTGCCGTGCATCGTCTCCTTCTCGACCGGCGCGCCGAGAAAGGCTCCGTTCGGACGGAAAGCCCAGCCATGGTAGATGCAGGTGTGGATCTGCGTGTTGCCCGCATCCAGGGTCGAAACCCGCATGCCCCGGTGCGTGCACAGGTTGAGAAGCACGTGAACCTCGCCCGACTTATCGCGCGTGACCAGCACCGAGTCGGAACCCATGTCGCGAGTGACGAAGTCCCCCGAGTTGGGAATCTCGGACTCATGGCCGAGGAAAACCCAGATCTTGCCGAAGATCCGCTCCATCTCCAGCTCGTAGAGCTCGGGGTCCGAGAGCGCGCGCATCTGCACCTCCCGTGTGTTCACATTGACCAGATCAACGACCTTGGTTCCATCGGAAAGCGTGGGGGGGGTGGGGCTTAGCATGCGCGTCTCCTTCATCTGTTTGGGCAGCTGTGGGGACGAAATATAAACAACCTAGCAAAGTCTGTACATATAAAGCCCGTTCCAGTGGCCCAAATGCGGCCAAAAACCAGGGTTAACACTAGGTTCGCGCATACCCTCCCAGCCTGGCATCCGCGCCATCCTTCTGGTTCGTGCCGAATTCCGATCAGGCCTTGAGAGAAGCGGTGATCTTGGCATGTGGCCCCGCCACCTGGCTTGCCCAGGCGTCCGGCATCTGGTCGAAGCGATACCCGACATGGTCAAAGGTGATGCGATGCTCGTGCGCCATCCGCAGGAGCCGGCGCCAGGTGGCCTCGCGATCGCTGGCCGAGCGCTGCCCCGTACCCACGCAACTGAGCGTGCGGAACAGCAGGTCGGCGATATCGAGCTTCACTTCGCGCCCGCCCCCCGTGCCGACGGTGAGGATGCGCGCGCCCCAGCGCGTGGCCTTCAGCGCCGCGAGCATGGGCGCACCGCATACGCCGTCGAGAACCACGTCGAACCCCTCGCCCGCCACGGCCTTCAGGGCCACGGCATCGTCGGTGCCGCCCAGGGCCACCACCGCGTCGGCCAGGCCCCGCGCGCGCAAGCGCTCCAGGGCGGCCGCATCGCGGGCCGCCCCCACCACACGGCCAGCGCCCAGAATGCGCGCGAGCTGCAGGGCGAGCTGCCCGAGCGTTCCCGTGGCCCCCAAGATCAGCACGGTTTCGCCAGGCTGGATGCGGGCCTGTTCCAGCGGCAGCAGTGCGCCGGTGCCCGCGATGCCCATGGTGATGGCCAGCGCATCGTCGACATCGTCGGGAACGTCCCACACCTCTTCGGTAGGTACCAAGGTGCGTTCGGCCCAGGCCCCGAAGGGCGCCACCGAGCGCTCGCCGAAATAGACCCGGCGCCCGTCCGGGGCGTGGCCTACCCCCTCGCCCCGAATCACGCACGGGAATTGCACGCCCAGGCGGTAGGCCCCCAGAACATCCCAGCCTCCCAGCCCCGCGGTATCGACCTTGATCAAGGTCGCGCCCTCGCGAGCCTGTGGTTCGGGAAAGTCCTGCAGAACCGGCGGCAGTCCGCGCTCGGCAATCACGGCCGCCCGCATCATGCAGCCCCCAGATCGTAGAGATGGCTCATCTGATGCTCCCAAAGGCTACAGCGCGGTCTCTGCGTCCGCATCAGCGAACATCTTGTTGATGTCGCCCGAGGTCACCGGCTTGCCCGTCTGCCGCACCGGCTTGGCCCCCCCCATGCCCAGCATCGGTTCGACACTCACGTGCTTGGCCTGCGCCCGCAGCGCTCCCACGGTGCAGTTCTCGCGTCCCAGGATGGAGAACGGGTCGTAGGAGAACTCGCGCATGGCGTTGAGGTGGCCGATCTTGTCGATCTGCGCGTCCGTCAGGTGCCGGGTCTGCGCATGGAAGATCTCCGGCGAACCCGGCCAGGTGCAGTCGGAGTGCGGGTAGTCGCACTCCCAGGTCACCTTGTCTTCGCCGATGTCGGCCAGATTGCGCAAGCCGAACTCGTCTTCGATGAAGCAGGTGATGATGTGCTGCCTGAAGACGTCGCTGGGCTTGCCGCCGCCGAAGTCCGTCATGGTCCACTCGTGATGGTGCCGGTAGGTGAAGTCGGCACGCTCCAGCAGGTATGGAATCCATCCGATGCTGCCCTCGGAGAGGGCCATGCGCAGATTGGGGTACTTCTTCCACATGGGGGCCCATATCCAGTCGGCGGCCGAGTTGGCGATCGAGATCGGCATCGAGGTGATCCAGGCATCGATCGGCGTGAGGTCCGAGGCATGCTCGGCCTTGACGCCGGTGCCGATGTGGCAGCAGATCACCACGTCATTGTCCGCGCAAGCCTTCCACACCGGATCCCAATGGTCGGAGTGGATCGAGGGGAACCCATGCAGCGCGGGGTTGTCCGAGAGGGAGATCGCGTGAACCCCCAGCTTGGCCATGCGGCGGATCTCCTGGGCAGCCAGTTCACCATCCCACCATGGAATCAGGCTCAGCGGAATGAACCGCCCCGGCGCTGCATTGCACCAGTCGTGCAGGTGCCAGTCGTTGTAGGCCTGGATGGCGGCGAACGAAACCTCCCGCGCATCCCTGTACTGCTGGAAGCGCTGCCCCGCGAAACCGGGAAAGGTCGGGAAGCAGATGGAGCCCAGCACACCATTGGCGTTCATATCGTCCACCCGGGCCTTGATGTCCCACGTCCCGCGGCGCATGTGCTCGTAGCCCAAAGGCTCCATGCCGTATTCGTCCTTGGGGCGCCCCACCACGGAGTTCAGGCCCATGTAGCCTGTCGCGCGGTCTTCGAAGACCCAGACGTCACGGCCCCTGCTTTGAACCACCTTGGGCTGGCGGCCCTTGAATTTGGCTGGCATGTGGCGATCAAAAGCCCCGCGCGGCTCGATCGCGTGGTCGTCAACGCTGACAAGAATGAGGTCGTCGAGTTTCATGATGGACTCCAGATAAAGGAATATGCAAACAA
Organism: Acidovorax sp. FG60; assembly: GCF_057808995.1. Lineage (NCBI taxonomy): Bacteria > Pseudomonadati > Pseudomonadota > Betaproteobacteria > Burkholderiales > Comamonadaceae > Acidovorax > Acidovorax sp. FG60. Next base: position 142,714 of record NZ_JBMDJC010000008.1, on the reverse strand, counting down.
AAGATGAAACCCCGATCGCGCCTGGGACGATCGGGAATCTGCGCCGCGCCGGCCGCGCCGCACATCGCGGCGGGCACGTCCGGCGGGGAATACCGTGCGGCTGATTTGACGGCCTGGGGCTTCAGTCCCAGATCACGGGCACAGAGGACGCGCCGCGCAGCATGCTGCCGGCGATCACGGGCGCGGGGCGATCCGGATCGAGCCGGATGTTGGGGAACAGGTCGAGCACCGCGTTGATGGCGATGGAAAGCTCCATCTTCGCCAGGTACTGGCCGATGCACATGTGCGGGCCGAAGCCGAAGGTGAAGGACGGCTTCTGGCGGCGGTCGATGTCGAAGGTGTCGCTGTTATCGAAGATCTCTTCGTCGCGGTTGGCGGAGGCGACCACGCACTGCACCATCGCATCCCTTGGGATCTGCACGCCCCGGATCTCGACATCGCGAACGGCCTGGCGCACCTTGACGGTGGACACGGGCTCGAAGCGCACCCCCTCGTCGATCAGCTTGGACACCAGGCTGCGATCGTTGCGGACCCGTTCGACCAGGGCGGGACGCTGCAGCAGCAGCGTCATGATTGAGCTGAAGGTCCGGGTGGTGGTTTCGCCGCCGGCGGCCACCATCGAACGCGCGAAGGTCGTGATTTCGTGGTCGTCGAGCTTGCGCCCCTCGAATTCGGCGCGCAGCAGGCGGCACACCAGGTCGTCTCCGGGAGCTCCTTCGGCGCGGCGGCGCTTGACCAGCGCCATCACGGTCTCATACAAGGTGTTGGTGGCCTTCATCGCGCGCTCGCGGGACGCGGCCTCCTCGGCCGGGTCGATCTTCGGGCCAGCCAGCACGGTCAGGCCCATCGCCGCGTACTCGTAGAAATTGCCCAGTTCCTCGTCGGGAAAGCCGATCAATCCGTAGATGACGCGGATCGGGAAGTACAGGCCGAAGTCCAGCAGGTCGGCGCGCTTGTCGGGCACCAGGGGCAGGATGAACTCGTCGCGAATCTGGTGCTCTATCGCGGCGCGCCAGGGCAGCACGGCATCGGGTGCAAACACCGGCTGCAGCAGCCCGCGGGCCTTGCGGTGCGCCTCGCCATCCATGGCCGTGATGACCAGTCCGTCGGCACTGAAAAAGCTGCCGAAGCCCTTGGCCATGAAGCGGCTGTTGAAGGTGGCGGAGTCCTGCAGCACGTTCTTGACGTCGTTGTACTTGAACAGGGTGAAGGTCGGGTGGCCGTGGTTGGCACCGGCATGCGTGGGCACGCCGATGCTGTTCATGAAGTCGCCGGTCGCGACCGGCGACGTCGCGCGCCTGTCGCGGCACACCGCGTACAGGTCGATGTCGGTCCCTCGGTAGTTGGCCGAAAGTGCAGCGAAAGCCTCTTCGAGCTTCTCGGAACGATAGGTGGTTTTCATTTTTTCCTCAAAGGTGGAAGGCGACACCGCAGGTCACAGAAAAATGCCGAGGTTGGGCGTGCCGAGCACGGATTGGTCAATCAGGACCTCGCGCCGCGCCAGTTGCAAGGCGCCGCCCTCCTTGCGCAACACGTCATGGCGGTCGCAGGGGATCAGGTCAAAATAGTCAAAATCGAATCGGTTCCGGGTGAGAAGCATGTAGCTCTGCACCTTGAATTCATTCGGCTTGTCGGTCTTGTAGACGCGCACGTTGCTGACCATCCGGCGCGTGCGCGAGGGAGGGTCTTCGCACCAGGCGCTGCGGGTTTCCGTGATACGGCGCACGCGCAGCATCAACGAGGCATAGTTGTCGTGCATGTGCTGAACGGTTCGAATGGTCGTGCCGTCCTGCATGCGCACAGGGCGTGTCAAGCGCTGCGGGACGTTGTATTCGATGTCCTGCGCCAGCAGCGCGCGCCATTCGTCAAAGCGCAGTTCATCGAGCATCTCCGCCTCGTCAATGAGGAATTCGACGCATTCGTTGTAAAGGGGACTGCCGACAGGCATGCGGTTGCCGCGCACGGTGGATGGCAGAGGTGTGGGTTCGAGCAGGTTGGCAAGCATGGTGATCTCCTGGTGGTGAAGGGTTGGCATCGGCGGCTCAAGACTCGCGAGTCATCAGCTCGTGCCAGTACTGCCAGAAGCTCCAGTTGGTGTCGTCCTTGGTGAAGCCGCTGCCAACATGACCGGGACCCGGCCAGCCGTCAGGCTTGCCGGTCTCATACTTGGCTTGGTATTTGAGCGTGATGTTCTTGCTCATCGCCCCTTTGGAGACGATGGTCTGGTGCGGCCAGGTGTCCGAGTCGTCCTGCTCCACCATGCCGGAAGTGCCCAGGAACTGGCAGGAAATGCGCAGCATCGCGGCCTTCTGCTCGGGCGGCGTATCCTTTTCTGCCAGGATCCAGTTCATGAACATGAACTTATCCGGCCCCATGGGCACATAGGTGTGCAGGGCCATCGCGCCCGTCACCTTGCCATCGGCCGTCGGCAGGTAGATGAACTCGAACAGTCCGTTGGGAAAGAAGTTGCCCACTTGCGGCGGGTTGGAGCTCATGATCTCGATCTGCTCAGGCGAGAGGCGGCTCACCACGTCGGGGATCATCTCGGCCGTCAAGCCCGGGGGGGGCAGGACAGTGAGCTTTTCCTGGGGCGAAAGCTCGGCTGGATCCCTGCCCGTGATCCGGTGAACCTTGCGGCCCAGATCGATACAACGCATGGTGTGGCCATGGTCAGTCCAGACTTCAACGCCATACATTTCCGGTGTCAGGTCCGCCCCACCCCCTTCGGCATTGGGCTTCTTCGCATAGGGGCCGATCTCACCCAGCCAGCGGTGCAGGGTCAGCGTGTGATAGCCATCGCATGCCCCCTGCTCGGCAGCTGTCTTCCAATTGGCCTTGATGATGAAGCGCTGCGGCGGCCCCAAAACCTCCATGCCACTGGTGGTACGGCACCACATGGTGTCGTAGTAAAACTTTGCGTCTCCCAGGAACTCGTCGAAGGAAGGGCCGTCGAGGTTCCAGGTGGCGAAAATCATGCCGCCGTAGACCGCCACGCGGGCCTTGGTGAGCGAGAGTTGCTCTTTGCTCATCATCTTCCCGTGCATGCACTCCTTGTCGACGGGGGCGCCGATGAAGTCCCCATTGGGCTTGAAGGCCCAGCCGTGGTAGATGCACATGTGGGCCTGGGTGTTGCCCACGTCCAGCGTGGAGACCTTCATGCCCCGGTGGGTGCAGACGTTGAGCACCACGTGCACCTGGCCCTCGCGGTCACGCGTGACGAGGACCGAATCCGAACCCATGTCCCGCTGGACGAAATCTCCCGAGTTGGGTATTTCCGTTTCATGGGCCAGGAAGACCCAGGTCTTGGCGAAGATCTTTTCCATCTCGAGCTGGTACAGCTCGGCATCGGACAAGACCCGCATCTTCACTTCACGGGTATCCAGGTTGATGAGGTCCGAGATTCTGGTTCCGTCGGACAACACCGGATTGCTACGCGTCAACATTTCATCGTCTCCTTGGGACCGGCACGATTGCCGGCATGGAGACAATTTAGGACAGTTTTTCTATTTGTGTTCAACTTCTAGAGGTTTACCCGAAGCCGAAACGCCTGCCCTGTTGATCTATCGCAAATTACCAGGGGGGACTGGCCATGAAAGGCGCCTTCAAGAAGTCTCCGTTCCCGCCGGATGCAAGGCAACGCCAATCGCCAGCATGATCAAGAGCACCGCGGCCCCGTCTTGCCAATGCAGCGCCTCGTTCAGCCACAGCGCGCCCGACAGCAGCCCGAGCACGGGGATCAGGGAAATGCTGACACTCGCTGCGACTGGCGGCAAGGCGCGGGCCAAGGCGAACCACGCCACGTGGCAAAACCCAAAAATCAACAGTGCGTTGTAGGCGATCGCTGCCCAGACCCCTGGCGAGGGCTGGTTCGCGGGCAGGCCATCGGTGATCCCCACATACAGCAGAACCGCGACTGTCGTGATCGCCGTCATCCAGAACCCGATCGCGAGCACAGGCACATCCATGGCGCTACGCCGCAGTTGCTGGGTTCCCAGGGCCCACACCGCGGTTCCGGCCAGCAGGGTGAGCCCGGCCAAGGGAACCCCGCTGAGGCGCGAGAACTCATGCCACAGCAGCAACACCACGCCTGAAGTCGCGCTCCCCACGCCCACCCATTGCGGCCGGGACAGGCGCTGGCGATACAGCAACATGCCCCAGAGCGCCGAAAACACGGGCATGGTGTAGCCGATGATCGCCGCCCGCCCGGAACTCAGGCCCGGCAGTGCCCACATCAGGCACAGGTGCCAGGCCACCATGTTGGTGGTTGCCAGCAGCAGCAACTCGCCCCAGTACCGTCGTGGCAGCTGCAGGGGAACCCGCAGCAGCTTCAGCCCCACCCACAGGCACGGCAGGCCCAGTACCATGGACCAGGCCCGGAATGCCATCGCGGGATAGGCGCTGACGGCTGATTTCATGATGGGCCAGTTCACCCCCCAGAACAGGGTGACGAACACGAGCAGCCAGACCTGGCGTCGGCTCAGGACAAAACCCGTCATGCCGCGACGGAGGTATCGAGTTTCAGCAGGCGGCGCGCATTCCCGCTGCGGATCTTGGCCACGTCGGCGTCAGAAAGGCCCAGTCCGGCGGTCAGGTCGCCATTGTCGTAGGCGCCCCCGAAGTTGGTGCCATAGAGAACCTGGTCGGCGCCCACCACCTCCACCACGGCGCGGCGCAGCGCCGGATGGTGCACGTCCAGGTCGAACCAGAAGTTGGACAGGTAGTCCATGAACGGGCGCTTGTTGCGTGCGTCGGGCGCCATCGACTTGTTCAGCTCGGCCAGGCGCCCGAGCTGGAACACCGCCATGCCACCGGCGTGGTTGATGTAGGTTTTCAGTGCGGGGAACACGTCCAGCGCGCCGCCGCAGATCAGGTACCAGAAGAACAGGGTTTCATCGACGCAATCGCCCACGATCGAGGTGGTCTCGAAACGGTCTTCCGCATGCTTGTCGCCCCACCATACGGACTGGTTGTAACCATGCACCATCAGTGGCACATCCAGCCGCGTGACAGCCTCCCAAACGGGGAACAATTCCTCGCTGTAGGCCTGCAGGCCCTTGAAATTGGCGCCCCCCACGCAGACCCCCTTGGCCCCGAGTTGCGTGACGGCGCGCTCGATCTCGCGTGCAGCCGCCACCGGATCGGCCAGGTTGGCGTGTGCCCAGAAAGCAAAGTGCGCCGGGTCCTGGGCGCAGTAGGCGGACATCTCGTCATTGCAGATGCGCGCGTATTCGCTTCCGAAGTCGTCCGCCCAGTACATGAATGCATGCGAGGGCGTGGACACCACTATCTGGTCCACGCCGCGCTGGGCCATCAGTTCGCGGCGCGCGGCATGCGTCATCTTTGCCAGCAGGTTCGCCTCCGCCTGCTGGTCCGAGGTGGCCTTCGATTTTTGCTTGGTTCCCAGCGCGAAGTGCCCGACGGTGAACCCCTGCATCTTCATGAAAGGCCCCCAGAAATCGTGGCGGTTGAGCATTCCAGGAGTCAGCAGGTGGGCGTGGGCGTCGATCAGCATAGGTCGTCAGGGTGATGGGACGGGGAATGGCCCCCGGGACAGCCGCCCGGACTTGACATCAGCCGAGCCAGCACAGTCTAATGATTGAACACTTATTGTCAATGTGTTTCAATTTCAGTAAAAACCTGAAAGACCCGATGCAATCCACCACATACCACCTGCTTGGCCGTACCGGTTTGCGCGTCTCGCGCCTGTCCCTGGGCACCATGACCTTTGGCACCGAGAACGGTTGGGGCTGCGACCGGGAGACAGCGCGCGCGATGTTCGGCGCCTACCTGGCATCCGGGGGGAATTTCATCGATTCGGCGGACATCTACACGCAAGGCACCGCCGAGACCTGGCTGGGCGAATTCATGTCGGAAACGGGTATGCGCGATCGCGTCGTTCTGGCCACCAAGTACAGCTTCAATCACCAGAACCCGCAAGGTAACCCGAACGCCGCGGGCAACGGCCGCAAGAATCTGATCCGTTCCCTGGATGCCTCGCTGGCGCGGCTGAAGACGGACTATGTGGATCTCTACTACCTCCATGCATGGGATGGCATCACGCCGGCGGAGGAGGTTCTGCGCAGCATGGATCAGTTGGTGCGCGCCGGCAAGATCCGCCACTGGGCGCTCTCGGACGTGCCCGCCTGGTATGGCGCGCGCATCACCACCCTGGCGCAATACCATGGCCTCGAAGGTCCTTGCGCGGTGCAGCTCGAGTATTCGCTGGTGCAGCGCGGCATCGAGTACGAGTTTCCCGCCATGTGCCAGGAAGTGGGCCTCGGGCTGGTGGCCTGGAGTCCTTTGGGCGGCGGCCTGCTGTCCGGCAAGTACCAGCCCAATGTGGAGGCACAAGCACAGCAGGCTGGGCGCATCAAGGCCACCGCCGCGGTGGCGACACCCGCGCTGAACAAGCTGACGCCGCGCAACTGGGAGATCGTCGCGGCGCTCGAATCCGTCGCCAATGAATTGGGGCAGCCCATGGCCAGGGTGGCCATCAACTGGCTGTCGGGCCGCCCGGCGCTCAGCTCGGTGATCCTGGGCGCCACCCGGCTCGAACAGCTGCAGGACAGCTTGGGCGCGCTGGACTTCGAGTTGCCTTCCGAACTCCGTACCCGGCTTGATCAGGTGAGCGCGTTGCCACCGCTGTTTCCCTACAACTTTCTGAGCGCCATTCAGCCGCGCATGCACGGGGGAGCCAGCGTGTCGCCCCACCCTCCCCACTTTGACGAACCTCCTGCGGCTCGCAGTGGCGGCTGGCGCTGAGCGACAGACCAGCGCCCCTGGAGAACCCGCCCATCCATGGCAAATGTCCGGGAAACTCGCACGAAAGAGCCTCGGAGGAACCCGTGAAAATGGCAGACATGGCCTCCCGGCCAATCGAAACGGAGACATCCATATGATTTTCTGGACCCGGCGTCAGATGCTTGGCCTCGCGGCCAGTGCACTCCCGACATGGGCAGCTCCTGGCTACGCCCAAACCACCTGGCCCACCAAGCCTGTCTCGATCACGGTGGCATACGCCGGTGGCGGTGCCATCGACGGGCTGATTCGCTACTGCACCGAGCAGATTCAAAAGCGCCATCCCGAGATCGTGTTCGTCATCGAGTACAAGCCTGGTGCAGGCGGCAACATTGCGGCGGACGCTGTCGCCCGCATGAAAGGCGATGGGCATCAGTTCCTGATGACAGGGTCCTCGACCCAGGCGGCCAACGTCAGCTTGTACAAGACCCTCCCATTCGATCCGGAAAAGGATTTCGCGCCGATCGCCTCCATGGCCACCGTGCCTTACATCCTGGTGGTCAACCCCGCGCGCGTGCCGGTCAGCACGTTTCAGGAGTTCGTCGCCTTCGTCAAATCCAGGCCGGGCCAGTTGAGCTACGCCAGTTCGGCGATCACCGGAAGGCTCGCTGGCGAGATTCTCAAGCAGCGCACGGGATTGCAGGCGACCTTCGTGCCGTACAAGACCTTGGCCCAGGTGGTTTCCGACATCATCGGCGGCCATCTTGACTACGCCTTTGGCGACCCTCAGGGCTACCTGCCACATGTGCGCTCCGGCCGCCTGCGTGCAATTGCCGTGACGACGCGCGCGCGCATCGCCGCCGCCAGCGACATTCCTACCCTCGCGGAGTCGGGCGTCGCTGATTTCGACGTCTCCGCGTGGCTGGCTCTCTACGGGAAGGCCGGGATGCCAGCCTTCGCAATCCAACGCTTCAACCAGTTGATCAACGAGGTGCTGGAAGCGCCCGAGGGCCAGGCATTCCTTACCAGCATCGGGCTGCAGCCACTGCTTGGCAAGCCCGACCAGCTTGCCGCCCTGCAAAAGCGCGATACGCTGGCCTGGGCACAGGCCATCCGGGCGGCAGGCATCACGATCGAATAGTCCATGCCTGAAATCAGTTCCCCGGCCAACGCCAACCCCATGTCGGCAGTCGATCCCGTTTACCTTTGCGAGGGTGCGTTGGGCTTCTGGCAAATTGCCGAGCGACAGCCCAGCCGCATCGCGATCACGGAATCCAATGGCGGCTGCAGCACGTTCGGCGAGCTGCGCGACCGCGTCGATCGCCTGTCCCATGCGCTGCGCGGCTGCGGTGCGAAGACCGGCGACGCCGTCGCGGTGTTGTTGCCGAACTCCAGCGACTGGCTGGCGAGCGCGCTCGCCATCTCGCAAATAGGCGCCTACCTGGTGCCGTTGAATTGGCACCTGACGGCCGAAGAATTGGCCTACCTGTTGTCCAACAGCATGAGCCGCGTGCTGATTGCCGATCATCGCTTTGCCTCCACGGCCAGCCAAGCGGCCCGACAGGCGGCGCTCCCCGAGCAAGGGCGCCTGGCGGTTGCCGGAGACATACCGGGTTTTCGCGATCTGCAGTCCTTGCTGGACGCGCAGCCCGATGGCCCTCTTGGCGACCGGCTGGCAGGCAGCATCATGTTCTATTCCTCCGGCACCACGGGACGCCCCAAGGGAATTCGGCGGCCGCTCACAGGATTGCCCCCCGAAGGGGCACTGGCGCGCACCCTTCCGCTCTATTCGGGCATGTTCGGCCTGCGCGCGGGCAATGGGGCGCACCTGGTCTGCACACCGCTCTACCACGCGGCTCCCGGCTCCCGCGCCATCCAGATGCTGCATCTCGGGCATCGGATCGTGCTGCTGGAAAAATGGGACAGCGAACGCGTGCTCGCCCTGATCGAAAGCGAACGCATCGACAGCGTGCAACTGGTGCCGATCCTGTTCCACCGCCTGCTGCAACTTCCGCAGGCTATCCGGCAGCGCTACGACCTTTCGAGCCTCAGAACCGTCATTCACGCGGCTGCCCCATGCCCGCCGGAGACCAAGCGCCGGATGATCGAGTGGCTTGGCCCTGCTCTGCACGAGTACTACGCGTGCAGCGAGGGAGGGGGCACCTATGTCGGCAGCGACGACTGGCTGCGGCGCCCCGGGACAGTGGGCCGCCGGTATCCGTTCAGCAAGCTCGCCATCCTGGATGAGGGCGGAGCCGAGCTTCCTGCCGGCGAGCCCGGGTTGATCTACATGAATGATGGCTTCGATTTCGAGTATTTCAACGATCCGCAGAAGACCCGTTCCGTCAAGCGCGGTGACCTGTTCACCGCAGGAGACTATGGATACCTCGATGAGGAAGGCTGGCTTTACCTTTGCGACCGCCGCTCCGATCTCATTCTTTCCGGCGGCGTCAACATCTACCCTGCCGAGATCGAGGCCGTTCTGATGCAGCATCCTGCGGTATCCGACGCAGTCGTCGTGGGACTGCCGGATCCCGAATGGGGCCAGAGTGTCTGCGCATTGGTCCAACCCCGCGAGCCGGCCCCATCGCACGCGCTGGAGGCGTTGCGTGCCGAGCTGATGGCGTACTGCGGGCAGCACCTGGCTTCCTTCAAGCGGCCCAGGCACCTCCTCCTCGCGCACGTCCCGCGCACCGATGCCGGCAAAGTTGGCCGCGCTGCAGTCCGGCAAGCGCTGCTGGCGGGAGAACTGCGTCCGCTGGCAGGTGCCGCTCCTGCCTGACCACCGGCTCAGCGCACCATCAGCGTCCCGCCATCGACGGCAAAGATCTGGCCGGTCATGAAACGCGCCCCGGGAGATGCCAGGAAGGCGAGCACCGGCACCAGATCCTGCGCCAGGTCGCCCAGCTTGCCGCCCAGCGGGATCACCCTGGCCATCAGTGCATCGTGCGCGCTCAGTTGCTCCGGGCTCATTTCGGAACGGGTCTGGTCATACATGGGCGTCCAGATGGCCGGGGCGATCGCATTCACGCGGATGTTGTAGGGCCCCCATTCCTGGGCCACGGTGCGGGTCCAGGCCAGGACAGCCCCTTTGGCGGCCGAATAGGCAGACTTGTTGGGAAGCCCCAGCGCGCCAGCTGCGGAAGCGAAGTTGATGATGCTGCCGCCCTGCTCCCTCATATGAGGAAACACCGCCCGGTTCATCAGGAAGGTACCCGTGGCATTGACAGCAAAGACCTTTTCCCACAACGCCAGACTGGTCCCTTGCGCCGGCGAAGACGGCGCGATGCCCGCGGCATGGATCAGCACATCCAGGCCGCCCAGGCGGGTGCAGGCGGCATCGACCGCGCGCGCAACCGAGCCCTCGTCGGCCACATCGACCTCCATGAAGCCCCATGCTCCCGCCGCCGTGGCAACGGCTTCGCCGCGTTCGCGGTTCAGGTCCATGGACACGACCAGCGCCCCCATGCCCGTCAGCGAGCGCACAAGGCCCTCGCCCATGCCACTGGCCCCTCCGGTGATGAGGATGCGGCGGCCGGCCAATTCTGAAACGGACATGGTGGCGCTCCTCTAACGCTGCACTTTGATGGTGGAGGACTCGATGTCCCAGGTGGCAGGCGTCACCCCTTCATCGCGCAGCTGGTATTTCAGAACCCGCCCCTGCGGATTGACCGGCAGTTCGACCCGGAACTCGATGTAACGGGGCACGGCGTAATAAGGCACCCGATCCACCATCCAGCGGCACAGGGCCTCTTCGGTGAGTTGGGCACCCGCCACCCGCTTGGCTGTGACCTTCAGGTCGTCCTCGCCCAGGTTCGACCGCACGGCATGAACCGCGACCTGCTCGATGTCGGGGTGCTGCAGGATCGCCGATTCCATCTCGAAGCTGGAGATGTTCTCCCCCCGCCGGCGCAGATAGTCCTTCTTGCGGTCCACGAAGTAGAAGAACCCGGCCTCGTCGAACTTGCCAATGTCTCCCGTGTGGAACCACATGTTCCCCATCACCTTCTGCGTGTCCTCGGCCCGGCGCCAGTAGCCCTTGAACATGATGTCGGGATGAAGGGGCCGGCACACGACCTCGCCGGCCTGCCCGGGCGGCAGCGGATTGTCCTGGTCGTCGAAAATGCGCACGTCGAACTCGGGAGCGCACCGCCCCGACGAGCCTGGAGGAACCGGCTCGCCGGCTGGCACCGACGTGATCAGCGCCTCCGTCAGGCCGTAGGCGTTGGAGCCGATGTGGCGCGCGCCGAAGCGGATGCGCCAGATCGCCTTGATGTCTTCCGTGAACGGATTGCCCTTGACCGTGTGGATCTGGCCGAAGCAGCGCCTCATCGCGTCATTGTCCGGTGCCTGGGCCAGCAGCGTACCCAAGGCGCCCAGGATGGACACCACGGTGGCCCCGGATGCCTCCACGGCCGGCCAGAAGCCGCTGACCGAGAACCGTGGGGCGATCGAGATCGTTCCACCCACCAGCAGCGTGGACACCACGCCGGTCGCGATCGCGTTCATGTGGAACAGCGGCAACGGGGTCCACAGCACGTCTTTCGGGCCGAACGGCGCAGCCCGCAGGAGCAGGCGCGCCACATGGCACATCTGGTTGCCGCTGATCATGCAGCCCTTGGAAGGCCCCGTTGTCCCGGACGTGTAGATAAGGGCGTTGAGCGCGGCCGGGTCGGGCAGCTCGGCCAGGGGCGTGGTGTCGTGCCCCCGGTGTTCGTCAAGGCTTTCGATTGCAAAACCAACGTCTGGACAGCCATTCTCCACAACCCCGCGCACCAACAGACGCCTAATGCCTTGAAGGTGCCCGGCCACCTCGAACAGGCGCGGAGCGTAGGCCGCATCGCACACCACGATCTCGGCCCCCGAGTCGGCCACCTGGTGGCGCAGGAACTCGCCCTTGAGCGCCGTGTTCAACGGAACGCTCACGGCCGACAGCTTGTTGAGCGCGATCCAGAGAACCACGGCGTCAAGGTGGTTGTCGAACAGCGAAGTGACGGTGGCGCCGGCCTTCACCCCCAATGCCTGCAGCGCATGGGCCATGCGGTTGCTGAGAGCGTCAAACTCGGCGTAGGTGGTTTTCTCGCCACTGAAATCGAACAGGATTTTGTCCGGATGCGCGAGAACCGCGCGGGCCAAGGCCGCCACGGGAGTGTCGCGCAGTCCCGGCGTCCAGCCAGGTGCGCTATCAATGTCTTTGCTCATTCGATGTGCCCTGCCGCGACCGGCGGCAGATTTTTTGCGTTGTGTGAAGGCGCCGATCGGAAGCATGCTGCATGCCACCGCGGCGACGGAACCAGGGCGCCCGCCCGTGGGTGGAGGACGCCCATCAAGGCTGCGTGATGCGCGTACGCAGCAGGCCGATGCCCTCCACCTCTAGTTCCACGACATCGTCAGGCTTGAGGTAGCGCATCTGCTCCAGGCCACAGCCATTGCCCACCGTTCCCGACCCGATGAACTCACCGGGATGCAGGGTTTCGGAGCGCGAGACATGCGCGATCACATCCTCGAACTTCCAATACATGTCGCGCGAATTGCCGCGCCCCCATTCCTCGCCATTGACACGGGCGACCATGTTCAGGTTGTAGGGATCGGGGAGCTCATCGGCAGTGACCAGGCAGGGCCCCATCACGTTGCTGGTATCGAAGTCTTTGCCCTTGGCCGGCCCCAGCATGCCGCCCATTTCCACGGCCTGGGCATCACGCGCGCTGATGTCATTGAAGATCGTGTAGCCAAAGATGTACTCGCGCGCCTTCTCTTTGGGCACGTCCTTGGCCCGCGCGCCTAGGTAGAAGCCGAACTCGAGCTCAAAATCGAGCGCCTTGCTGTAGCCGGGCCACACGACATCGTCGTCCACGCCGATGGTCGCAAAACGGTTGCATTTGTAGTAGATGGGCTGGCGCAGGAAGGTCTCGATCGCGCGCTCGTCTGAGCGGGTGTTCATGGCCTTCAGTGTGGCCTCCGGATCCGGTGTGCGCGCCGCGCGTGCCCGCCGTGCTGCCGCATAGCTCTGGCGCAGATGCAGCTCGAAGCAAGAGGCATCGCGCATTTGCGGTGGCGGTTGGATGGGCGCCAGGATTCTGACCGCGCTGCGCTCCCGGACGGCCGCACGGGGCGCGCGCGCGATCAGGTCGCGCGCAAGCTCGGAGGCAGCGGGCCCCGCTTCGATCAGCGCGAGGATGCTCGCCAGTGCGTCCGCGCTGCCGCCATGCACGGTCTGCGCCGCCTGCCGCAAGTCAAGCACCGCTTGGTCGCCCTCGATGAATGCGCCTGCGCGGGCGGCTTCGCCTGCAGCCTGAAATGTTACCAGTCTCATATTGATCGTTTCTCTTGTGGGGGGATTGAAAACCAGGGGCAAAGCGCCTCTAGCGGGAACGAAGACTCAGTTGGCCGGCGGCAGAGGCGGCGCGTCAGCGGGCTCCAGCCGGCGGCGAAGCACCACCGGCGCTCCACCATGGCTGCGCTTGACCAGCCATTGGGCAAGCGAAGCATCCATGTAATCAGCGTGTCCTGGGAACCAATTCGCGAGCGCATGGGCGAGATCGCGGGCTATCTGCCCTGGACCGCCATTGCGCAGAATCTCCTGCACCTCGTGCACGGAACGCAGAACCGCCGTATGTTCGTCCACATGGCACTGTGCGGCAGGAAACCCGGTGGAGTCCATCCAGCGCCGCTCCTGCTCGAAATGCTCGACGGCATGTGCTTCGAAAGCGGCAAGGCACCCCGCAAGATCGACATCTTTCGCTGTTTGAAGGGCCGCCACGCACGCGACAAATTCGCGATGGGTGCCATCCATGTCACCGTGCCCAAGCAAGTAGCGATCGGACCAAGCCATGGCATTGCCGCCGCCCTCTCCAACGGCCCCGGGTGACGAGTGCTCCTGGGACAAGCGCATGTCTTCCATGATCACACCCGACCGGCCACCGGAATGCACGCGCCTGTGACGGCGCTGGCATCGTCCGACAACAGAAACGCGATGACGGCGGCCAGCGAGCGCGGCGATACCCAGCGCGCGGTGTCGGCATCGGGCATATCGGCCCGGTTGGCAGGCGTGTCCAGAATGCTGGGGCACACAGCGTTCACACGCACGCCACGATCCTTGACCTCCTCGGCAAGCGCTTCGGTTAGCCGCGCGACGCCAGCCTTGGACGCCGCATAAGCCCCCATTCCCATTCCGGCCTTCTGTGCAGCCAGCGCTCCCACGTTGACGATGCCTGAGCCATCGGCCGCCAACAGCCGTGGCAGAGCCTCCCGGCACGCCACCACGGTACTGCGCAGATTCATCGCATAGAGCGCATCCCACGACTCCAGGGTTCCGCTCTCCAGCGTTTCCCATCGGAACCCCCCGGCGGCGTTCACCAGGCCATCGAAGCCCTGGAGCCGCTCGCTTGCCTGCTGGAATGCGGACCGTGTGGCATCCGGGTCGGTCAGGTCAATGCCGCCGATCACCGCCGTGATCCCAGGCACATCCTGGGCCGCAACACGATCGAGCAGGACAACGCGGGCTCCCTGCTCGACCAGCACGGCCCCCACGGCACGGCCCAGCACGCCCAGGCCGCCGGTCACAACGATATGGCGGTTCGCCAAAGAATGTTCACTCATAGATGCAGATGGTTGGTAGAAACCATTAGTTAGACACATTGACGCAATTTGTTCAGATATTAAACTCTCTCAACCCGCCTGCGTCAATTCGTAGCGGCCCTGATTCAACCCACTGCCAGCCCGACATACCCCGCGTTCATGCCACGAAAACTGCCCCAGATCACCAGCGACTCATCGGCCTTTTGGCAGGGAGGGGAATCGGGCCGACTGATGATCCATCGCTGCAGCACCTGCCGGCGGTTCTTTCATCCACCCGCTCCGATCTGCCCATTCTGTGGTTCGCTGGATGTGGCGCCGCAGGCCACAAGCGGCCGCGGCCGCATCGCCACCTACACCATCAACCACCAGGCGTGGAAGCCCGAGCTGGCCACCCCCTACGTCGTGGCCATCGTCGAGCTCGACGATCAGCCCGGCCTGCGCCTGCTCAGCAACGTCGTGGAATTAGTGCCCGATCAGGTGCGAATCGGCATGCCGGTGCATGTCACTTTCGAGCAGCACGAAGACGTCTGGCTCCCTCTGTTCAAGAAAGCCGAATGATGTTCGACCATCTGTACGAAAAAAACGTGGCGATCGCCGGCGTAGGCCAATCCGAAGTGGCCCGCCCATCCGACAAGTCCGCCATGCGCCTGACCCTGGACGCATGTCTGGAAGCCATTGCCGATGCGGGTCTCACGCGAAAGGACATCGACGGCGTGGCTTGCTGGCCAGGCGACAACAACAATGGCAACAGCTTTTCCCCGGTGGGCCCCAATGCGCTGATCGGCACGATGGGGCTCCACGTCAACTGGTATGGCGGCGGCTACGAAGGGCCGGGGCCACTGGCCGGCGTGATCAACGGCGCGATGGCCATTGCCGCGGGCCTGTGCCGCCATGTGCTGGTGTTCCGCACGATCACCGAAGCGAGCGCGCGGCGGCTCGACAAGAATGCCAACGCCTTGAGCAACAAGACCGCCGGGCGCGACAGCAGCTTCTTCTGGCAGTGGTACACCCCCTATGAAGTGCACTCGGCCATCAACCTGATGGCCATGTACGCGCAGCGGCACTTCCACGAATACGGGACCACCCCCGATCAGTTGGCGCAAATCGCCCTGACCTGCCGTGCCAACGCCGAGCTCAATCCCAAGGCTGTGTACCGCACGCCCATGACCATGGACGACTACTTGGCCTCCCGCATGATCTCGACGCCCCTGCGCATGTTCGATTGCGACGTGCACTGCGACGGGGCGACGGCCATCGTGCTCTCGCGCATGGATGCGGCGCGCCATGGACCGAATCCCCCCATCCGCCTGGAGGCCATCGGTTCGGCATTGCACCAGCCCTGGTCCTGGGATCAGGTTTCCCTGACCGGCGGGGCCAGCATCGACGCGGCACGCATGATGTGGCAGCGAACCGATCTCAAGCCGGCTGATGTCCGCAGCGCCCAGTTGTACGACGGCTTTTCCATCCTGACCCTGCTCTGGCTGGAGGCCTTGGGCCTGTGCCCGGCGGGCGAAAGCGGCCGCTTCGTCGAAGGCGGCACGCGGATCGCCCGCGACGGCGCCCTGCCGGTGAACACCAATGGCGGCCAGCTCTCGGGGGGAAGAACCCACGGCCTTGGGTATGTGCACGAGGCTTGCACCCAACTCTGGGGGCGCGCCGGACAGCGCCAGATCGCGCCGCACCAGGTAGCGGTCGCGGCGGCCGGCGGAGGCCCGCTGGCCGGCTCGCTTCTGCTCGTGCGCGAGTGAACCGGCCCTGGCCCTACCTGCCCTTCCCTTCCCCATTGCCGGCACCCTATGACACAACCTCTCCCCACCTCTTCACATACCGCGCATGGCCTGGGCATCGATCTGACCGAGTTCAAGAGCGCGTGGCGCATCGTGATTCTGGCCACGCTGGGACTGGCGATCAACTCCAACTCATCCATGCTGTATGCCTACGGCGCGATGATGGTTCCGCTGCAGCAGACCTTTGACTGGGCCCGCGCGGATCTTCAGTCGGCAGTGAGCTTCATGTTTCTGGGATCGGTGGTCGCATCCCAGATCGTGGGCTGGCTCAATCTGCGCTTTGGCATGAAGCGCGTCACGGTGATCTCGCTGTGCATGCTTTCCCTGGCCTTCATCGCCATGACGCGCTTGGGGCCTTCGATCGTGACGCTCTACCTGGGCTTTTTCCTGATGTCCATGGCCAGCATGGGCACCATGCACGTCACCTGGACCCATCTGGTGAACCTGTGGTTCGAGCGCAACCGCGGCCTGGCTCTCGCGCTGGTTCTTTCCGGCACCGGTCTAGCCGCCATGCTCATTCCCTCGGCGGTGAGCGCCGTGATCTCGCAATGGAACTGGCAGGCGGCCTTCTGGCTTCTGGCGGCCCTGCCAATGATCCTGGTGCTGCCCCTGGTGCTGGCCTGGATGAAAGAGCCTGCCCGCGCCCCGGCCCGCAAGCACAGCGAGTCAGCATCGTCAGCAGGTGCCGTGATCACGGGTGCCTCGCTGCGCGAAGGCCTGCGCAATCCCCGCTTCTGGCTTCTGAACATCGCCTTGTCCATGGTTGTGGCCTGCGTGGTGACGCTGGTCACGAATGGTGTCCCCCTGTTGCGCGACAAAGGCCTGGAGGCAGGGGATGCAGCGCGCATCTTCGGCAGCTTTGGCTTGTCGCTGATATTGGGGCGGGTCGTCGTGGGCTACCTGGTGGACCGCCTCTGGGCGCCTGGCGTGGCCGCCGTCGCCCTGGGGCTGCCGGCCCTGGGGTGCCTGCTCCTGGGTATCAGCGGCGCGAACGATACCGGCTGGCTCGTGCTGGGTGTCATGCTGGTGGGCATCGGCGCGGGTGCCGAGTTCGACCTGGCGGCCTTTCTCGTCTCGCGGTATTTCGGCATGCGCGACTACGGCCGCCTGTTCGGCATCCACCTCGGGCTGATCACGCTGGCTTCCACGCTGGCCCCATGGCTCTTCGGGCAACTCTACCGGAGCACCGGCTCGTACCAGGCGACGTTGTGGGTCTGCGGGCCCATGTTTCTCTTTGGTGGCCTCGCGTTGCTCTCGTTGGGCCGTTATCCGATCTTCGAGCGCAAGACCGCCCCTGACCAAACTCTTTGAAGCAGAACTCTATGTCCCACAATTCCATTGTCATCGTCGGTGCCGGCCAAGCCGGCTATCAGGTTGCAGCATCGCTGCGGCAGGAGGGATTTGAAGGCGCGATCACCCTCATTGGCGACGAACCTGGCGTTCCCTACCAGCGTCCACCACTGTCCAAGGCCTATCTGCTAGGAAAGGTTGGCGTGGCGGCGCTACGCTTTCGCCCCCCCGAGTACTTTGACGAGCACCGCATCACGCGCATACAGGGCAGTGCCACTGCCATCGACCGGGAACGCCGCGAGCTTGTCCTCGCCAGCGGCGAAAGACTCGCCTACGAGCACCTGGTGCTGGCAACCGGCGCGCGCAACCGTGTGCCGGCGGTCGCGGGCATCGAGCTCGGCGGCGTATTCGGCTTGCGCAACCTGGCAGATGCCGACGGGCTGTCACAGCGCCTGGGCAGCGCGAAGCGCGCAGTGGTCATTGGCGCGGGCTTCATCGGCCTGGAGTTCGCGGCCGTCGCAGCCGCACGCGGCATCGCGGTGGACGTGCTGGAGCTGGGCACGCGGCCAATGGCCCGAGCCCTCTCTGCGGTCACGTCCCAGGTATTCGATCACGCCCACGCCCGGTGGGGTGTGCGAATCCACTATGGCCAGAGCCTCGCCGCAATCCACGGCGATGGCGGCCAGGTGCGCAGCGTGGAGCTGGCCAGCGGCGAAGTCCTGCCGGCGGATCTGGTGGTCTATGGCATCGGCGTGCTGCCCAACGCGGAACTCGCTGCTCAGGCACAGTTGACCGTCAACAACGGCATCGTTGTCGACGCCCATCTGCTCACCAGCGACCCGGCCATTTCCGCCATCGGCGACGTGGTCAGCTTTCCCAGCCCCTGGTCACCACAGGCCATCCGGCTCGAGTCGGTTCAGAATGCCGTGGACCAGGCCAAGGCCGTGGCGGCCCGGCTCATGGGCAAGCCCGCCGGCTATGCCGCCCTGCCCTGGTTCTGGACCGACCAGGGAGAACTCAAGCTGCAAATCGCCGGCCTCGCCGACGGGCACGATGAAACCGTCGTGCTCGGCTCCGTCGAGCAGCACCAGATCAGCGTCCTTTGCTTCCGCGCCGGCCGTTTGGTGGCAGTGGAATCATGCAATCGGCCAGCCGACCACATGGCGGCGCGCAAGCTCATTGCACGCAACACGCCGCTCAGTCCTGCCGAGGCGGCCGCTCCAGGCTTCGATCTCAAGGCGTTCGAAGTCTCGACACGCGAGACCGCCTGAAAACGCGCCGATCCAGCGGCTTCCGCCGGGCTTTCAGCGGCCCTGCGCGGCGACCCCACCCCCACCCACGCCCACGCCCGCCACTGCCAACTACCCCGCGCCATGAATCGCTTAAAAATCTCCACCCGGCTTGCCATTTCGTTCTCCACCATGGTGCTGCTGCTGGTCGCGCAGGGCGCAATGGTGCTGTTCCTGTCCGCCGCGCAGCGTGAGGCGATGGAAGACATCGTTCAAAGGAGCAACCCCATCACCAAGGCATTGAGTGCGGTGATCGACGGGTCGAACATGGAAACCATCCAGTTCCGCAATCTGGCCTTGTTCTCGTCCCCGGACATTCAGCAGGCGGCGCTGGCCCAGATCAAGGTCGAACGCGGCAACATCGCCGCACAGACGCAAATTCTGGATCAGCTCATCGAATCCGACGAAGGTAAGGCCTTGCACCAGAGCATCAAGCCTCTGCGCGCCAAGGACCTTGCATTGGGCAATCAGTTTCTTGAACTGTTTGCCAAGGAACAATGGGTGGAGGCGCTGGCCTTGCTGGAGAGCAAACAGCGCCCCGCGCAGATCGAATACCAGAACGCGATCCGCAAGCAAGCGGAACTCCAGGCGCAGGTCATGGCCGAAGCCGGCCATCGGGCCGAGTCGGCCACCCGCAATTTGACGCGGGGGCTCCTGGTCGCGAGCGCCGTGACCATTGCTCTGGCCCTGTTCCTCGCTATCACCATCATCCGCTCGATCACTCGCCCGCTGATGCAGGCCGTTTCAGTGGCCGACCGCGTCGCCAGCGGCGATCTGAGCGGGCACATCACCGTGCAGTCCCAGGACGAAATGGGCCACCTGCTGGAGACGCTGCAGCGCATGCAGCACAGCCTGGCGCAGACGGTCACGGCGGTGCGCAGCAATGCACAGGGCGTCGCCTCGGCCAGCACCGAGATCGCGGCGGGCAACCATGACCTGTCGGGCCGCACCGAAGAGCAGGCCAGCGCACTGCAGCAAACCGCCGCGTCGATGGAACAACTGGGCTCCACGGTGAAGCAGAACGCCGACAACGCGCGCCAGGCCAACCAGCTCGCCCTGAGTGCCTCCACCGTGGCCACCCAAGGCGGCGAAGTGGTCGCCGAAGTGGTCAAAACCATGAAGGGCATCGACGACAGCAGCCACAAGATTGCCGACATCATCAGTGTGATCGACGGCATCGCTTTCCAGACCAACATCCTGGCCCTGAACGCCGCAGTGGAAGCCGCCCGCGCGGGCGAGCAAGGCCGCGGCTTTGCTGTGGTAGCCAGCGAGGTGCGCAGCCTCGCAGGCCGCAGCGCCGAAGCAGCCAAGGAAATCAAGCGGCTTATCACCGACAGCGTGGAGCGCGTGGAGCAGGGGTCGCAGCTCGTGGGCAAGGCCGGTGCCACGATGACGGAGGTCGTCACCGCCATCCGCCGTGTAACGGACATCATGGGCGAAATCAGCGCCGCGAGCAGCGCACAGAGCCAGGACATGGGACAAATCGGAGAAGCGGTCGCGCAGATGGACCAGACCACGCAGCGAAATGCCGCGCTGGTCGAAGAAATGGCCGCGGCCGCCAGCAGCCTGAGCAGCCAGTCCCAGGCGCTGGTGGAAGCTGTGGCGGTATTCAAGCTGTCGGACGGAGAGGCCGTGCGCACCATCAGTGCCGTGCCCGTGCCTCGCACGCTCCACGCAAGCGCGCCGATAAAAGCCATCCTGCTCGCCAGCGAGCACTAGGCTGAATCGACATTCACTGTAGCCATAGCCAGATTGAAGCAGCCAAGACCGCTGCCATGAAGTTGGCGGGCTTGCGGTCGTAGCGGGTGGCCACACGCCGCCATTGTTTGAGCTTGGCAAAGCAGCGCTCGATTCGACTGCGCAGGCGGTAGCGAGCCTTGTCATAGGGGCGCGCGGCCGCTCGCAATTGCGAGGCGGGATCACGGCCTGCGCCCCTTGCTGCTCGATGGCCTGTATCAATTCCGGGCTGTCGTAGCCCTTGCCGGCCAGCACGTAGCTGGGCTTGAACCCATCCACCAGGGCGCGGGTCTGGGTGACCATCCTCCGAGCTTAGAGAATGAATATCGATTAAGCCTAGGGCCGCAAGCATCAGAGCGGCAAGGCCCAGCCGCCATGCCGCGCCCGTCTCACACGAAAGCGCGCCGCCCGCCATGGGCAGTGGGGGCGATTGGAAGCGCATCTGAGTTTCCGGCGGTCTGGACTCTTCGGCGGGAAATCAGCACGCGAATGAATGCCCCGTTCATTGGCGCGGGATCTGCCTGAGCGGTGAACACGTCCTCTATGAAGTTTTGATAGCTGCTTGCGCGTTCTGAATGGGCGCTTGAGGCCAATTTGGCCCGTATCTTCCGTGCACGCGTCCGGGCCCCTGCGAAAGTATTGCCCTGCACTGAAGATGAGATCAGCCCCGCCACAGCGCCAACCTGGACCGCTGGTGACGAACGTGCCACGCGCACTCGGAGCGCGTGGACATCCACCCGCAAAAAAACACCCCCTGGTACAAGCCGTGAAGGTCTGCCAGGGGGTTCAAAACCCCGGATTCCACGGGGTACTGTGTCAATCACCGGCCTTGCCTCCGGTACTTGCACCTTGGAGAACGTGTCCAGGTCCGGCCCGGTCAGGCCATGGCTCCCAGAAAGTCAGCCTTGCCCAGCTCCACGCCTGCCTGGCGGAGCAACGCATAGGCCGTGGTCACATGAAAGAAGAAATTCGGCAGCGACCACTGCTGTAAGAAGGTCTGCCCCGTGAAGTGCAGCGGATCGCCTTGCCGCTGCGGCACGACCAGGGGCCGCTCGGCGCTCCCGGCCAATTGCTGCGGCGAAACGCCTTCCACGAAGCCGATGGCGTCCCGGACGCGGACACGCAACCCTTCGAAGCTCTCGTCGGAGCCTTGAGCGGCAGGCAGTTCCACGGCACCCAGGCGCGCGACGGCGAGCCGCGCCACCTCGCTGGCAATGGCAACTTGCTTGCCAAAGGTCAGCATGTCGGGCGACAGCTTCGTATTCAGGAAGGCCGCGCTGTCAAAACTTCTGGCCTGGGCATGGCCTTCGGCTTTGTCAAGCCAGGTCAGCAGGTTGCGCAGCATGCGGGCATAGATTTCCGCGCTGGCGGCATGCATGGATAAAGACATGGTCGGATATGGTTGGTTGGGTTCAGAGTTTGTTGGATCCCATGCGTGCGAAGAACTCGCGCATGGGCACCATGGACGGAGCGTGGCTGGTGAAGCCGCCATCCACTGGAATCACCGCCCCCGTGATGAATGAGGACTCGTCGCTGGCCAGGAAGCTCACCACGTCGGCAATCTGCTTTGGCGAACCGAGCTGGGGCGTCAGGTGCTGATCCAGGAGGATCTGCTTGATCTCCTGCGGAACGCCCTTCTGCGCGTGCTCGTTGAGCACAAAGCCAATCATGATGGCATTGGATCGGATACCCTCCTTGCCGTACTGAGCGGCCACGGAACGTGCCAGCGCCATCAGGGCCGCCTTGGAGGCGGCATAGGCGGTCAGCGTTGCATCACCCAGCAGCCCGAAGCCCGACGTCGCAAAGATGATCGATCCACCGCCGACCTTGAGCATGTGCGGGATGGCGTGCTTGCAGCACAGCATGGCGCCGCGCGCATTGACGTTCATGGCCCTGTCCCATGCGGAAAGGTCCACGTTGCAGACATCGCGGTCACCGGCACGCTGCGCCGGATCCAACGCGGCCGCATTGTTGTGCAGGACATCGATCCGCCCAAAGTGGTCGAGCACGGCGGAAACCATCGCCGCGACCCCCTCCTCGGAAGTCAGGTCGGTTTGGATGGCCAGAGCCTTGCCACCCCCCGCCTCGATTTCGGCGGCCACCGACTGAGCGCCCTCCAAGTTGATGTCCACCACCGCGACACGGGCTCCATGCCGGGCCAGCGAACGCGCACATTCAGCCCCAAGACCCGCCCCCGCACCGGTCACGATGCCGACCTTTCCATCCAGTTTGCGTTCGCTCATTGCATCTCCAGAAAAGCGATGTTTTGAAATTCATTCACCAGAAAAACAGGGCGCCCGTTTCTCGCGAAACGCCAGCGCGGCTTCCTTGACGTCGTTCATTGGAACCAGCATGGCGAACAGATCCAATTCCAGGTCCAGGCCACTCTTGAGGTCAAGGTGGCAGGCCGCGCGTGCAGCCTGCTTGGCGAACAGCGTTGCCGTGGGCGGCTTCTGGGCAATGCGTTCGGCCAGGGCAGTGACCTCCGCGAGCAGCGAGTCAGCGCTGTCGGCCATGCGGGTGATCAGGCCGATGTCGAATGCCCGGCGTGCGTCGACGCGATCACCGGTCAGGAGCAAGTCCAGAGCACGCCCCGGGCCGACCACGGCTCCAAGGCGCTGGGTTCCTCCCCCTCCGGGGATCAGGCCCAGCCCCGTTTCGGGAAGGGCAAACACGGCGTCCGGGGCCGCGAAACGCAGATCGCAAGCCAAGGCCAGTTCCATGCCCCCGCCCATGCAATAGCCATGAATGGCGGCGATCACAGGTTTCTCGGTGCGATCCAGCGCCTCGATCCAACGCGACTTCTGCATGCGCCGACGCACCTGCACCGATGTTTCCGTCGCCCGCCGTTCCTTGATGTCGGCTCCGGCGCAAAACCCGCGCGCGCCCGCGCCGCGTATCACGATCACCCGAACGGACGGATCGCTATCGAGCTCGGCCAGCGCCGCGGGTACACCACGGCGGATGTCGTCGTTGATCGCATTGATCTGGTCCGGGCGATTGAGCACGATCCAGCCAACGCCTCCCCGGCGCTCCACCTCGACGGCATTCCCGGGGGCCGCAGCTTCGTCACGCGTCGGGGTGGCCGGCTTGTGAAAGGAGGTTTCCATCATCGGTTCAATACTCCTCGAACTCAAACAGTTGCCCCCGCACGTCGGCCGGATCGACCCGGATCAGCGGCTTCCCACCCACGGCCTCGCATTCGTCGATCCAGGTGAAACGGGTACCGCGTGCCTTCAGGTCCTCGGCCTTGGCCTGGAGACCGTTCACCGCGATGCGGATGTAGTAGGGGCCGGGCCCCCAGGAATTCAGGTAGACGCCGGCATCACCGTTCCAGCGGGTCGCCTCGATCACGTCCAGCGAAGCGCTGTGCGGCACCGTGAATTCCATGCGGGCGCGGCGGTACCCCTCCTTGTCCAGAGACTCCACAGGGCTGCCAGGCTCCCAATCGAGGTTGGCCGATACCGTGCGCAGGGTTTCGTCCAGATTGCGGACGATGTAGCCGCGCGAGGTGACTCGCACCATGTCGCCCGGCTTGGGATCGCGCGGCTCGGGCGGGGGCACGCTGAAGGTGTCGGCCGGCATCTGCAGCGGCTCTAGGGGCATGACCTCGATGCACAGACCGCCGTCCACCGATGGGTGGTAGCGGGGATCCTCGGGCGTCGCGCCCAGCCAGAGCCGGTCGAACGGCATGTCGGGGGTGCGTTGTGCCATGCGGAACCGCAGGCGCCGGCGCATGAGCTTCTCGACCAGCAGGTCGAACTTGTCGCCGCGCGCGGCCAGCACGATCGAGTGGGTCACCATGGGCCGGTGCGCGCCCTGGTAAGCCTTGAGGCTCTCCAGGAAGTCGTGGAACATCGGATCGCCCGGGTTTGGTTGGTCCAAGTGGCACTGCGGCTCGATGCGGGTGGGGGCGACCGCCAACGATTTGTGAACCCGCAGGAAATGGGCAATGTAGGGATGGCCATCGAACGCTTGGCGCCAGTTGGGATGGCCGTGGAGGCCCAGCTTCGTCACCAACAGTTGCGCCATGCCGTCCGGGTCGGACAGCATCATGTCGGCACTCATCAACAGATCAAACACAGGCGTTGCTCCAAGAGAAGGAAAAAGTCAAAGAGGAAGTGCGCCATCCGCGGGCAGTGCAGACTTGGTCTGCCGTGGATTGAGCAGGAAATGGGACAAGGCGGGAATCAGCACCAGGGCACCCACCATGTTCCACAGGAACATGAAGGTCAGCAAAATGCCCATGTCCGCCTGGAACTTGATCGGCGAAAACGCCCAGGTGATCACGCCCGCGGCCATGGTCAGCCCCACCAGCGCCACCACGCGTCCCGTGAAGTCGAGCGACCTCCGGTATGCCTCGGCGAGCGTCGAGCCACGGCGCTGCATCGCAATCTGCACACTCAGCAGGTACAGGGCGTAGTCCACCCCGACGCCGACACCCACCGCGATCACTGGCAACGTGGCCACCTTGAGCCCGATGCCCATCCACACCATCAAGGCCTTGCAGATGATGGTGGTGATCACCAAGGGAACCATCGCCACGATGGTGGCGCGCAGGCTGCGGAAGGTCAGCAGGCACAGCAGCGCCGTGGCGCCATACACGGCCAGGTACATCAGCAAGATGCCGCGCTCGACCTCAATGTTGGTCGCCGCCTCGATTCCCGCGGAACCCGCCGCGAGCAAAAAGCGCGGCCCGCCGTCGGCAGAAGCACTGTTGTGCTCCGCGGCAAAGGCCTCACTCACCTGAAGCACGCGCTTGAGCGTGTCCGCCTTGTGATCGGCCAGATAGGCAATCAGTGGCGAGACGGAACACGAGGTATTGGTGATGTCCGGACTCGCAATCATGGCGGCCCCCACCGCCGCATTCGTGATGCCCTGGTCCCGGCTGATGGTGAGCCACTTGCCACTGCCCTCATTCAAGGCTGCAGTGATGAAGCGCGTGGACTCCGCCAGCGAACTGGTGGCCTGCACGCCCTCGGTCTGGCGCAGTGCCTGGGCCAGTTGGTCCATCAACTGCAAGGTGCCGTACAGCCGGCAGCCATCGTCAGGATTGGTCATGATGACCACGAACTGATCATTCGACAGCCCGTAGTGGGCCGTGATATAGGCACTGTCGCGGTTGTAGCGCGAGTCCTGCCTCAATTCGGGCGCCCCCGGATCCAGGTCGCCGATGCGCAGGTCGAACATCACGACCGTGCAGACCGCGGTCATCACGGCGGCAAGCGCCACCGTCACCGTGGCCGCGCGACGCTCCGTCAGGCGATCCAGCGCACTCCAGGTGCGTCCGAGCCATCCTTGCTTGCGCGTCGTGTCCTCGGCGAGGGCGCGGCGCGCCGCAGCCTCGCTCACGCCGATGTAGGACAAGGTCACCGGGATCAGCACGAGCTTGGTGAAGACCAGCACCGTGATCCCGATGCTGGTGGTCAGGGCCAGATCGCGAATAACCGGGATATCGATGATCACCAGCACGGCGAAGCCGACAATGTTCGTCAAAAGCGCCGTCAGGCCCGCCATGAAGAGGCGCCGGAAGGTGTAGCGCGCGGCAACGTATTTGTGCGTCCCACGGCCCACGTCCTGCAGGATGCCGTTCATCTTCTGGGCACCGTGCGAGAGCCCAATCGCGAAAATCAGGAATGGGACCAGGATCGAGTAGGGGTCCAGCTCGTAGCCCAGCAGGTTCATCAACCCCAGCAGCCACACCACCCCGGCAACGGCCACGCTCACCAGCAGCACGGTGCTGCGGATGCACCGGGTATAGAGGTAGACAAACAGCGCGGCGACCGCCACCGAGAGTCCGAAAAAGAGCATCACCTCATGGAGCCCTGCGATCAGATCGCCGACGATCTTTGCAAACCCGACCATGTAAATGCCGGTGCTCTCGTCCTCGAACGACCGGATCTCCTTCTCCAGGATGCGGGAGAACTCGCCATAGTTCAACGGCTCGCCCGTCTTGGGATGCCGATCCAGCAACGGCACGATGATCATCGTAGAGCGCGCGTCATTGGCCACCAGGCTTCCAACAATGCCTGACCGCCCAACGTTTTCCTTGAGCTTGCCGATCGATTCCTGGCTGCCGCTGTAGTCCGGCGGCATGACAGGCCCCCCCACCACGCCCTCCTCCGTCACCTGCCGCCAGCGCACGATGGGCATCCAGAGCGATTTCATCCACGAGCGGTCGACCCCTGGAATCAGGTAGAGAGCGTCATTGACCTTGCGCAGTTTTTCCAGGTAGGCTGCGTCGTAGACATCACCGCTCTTGTTCTCCACGACGACCCGCACCGTGTTTCCCAACCCGGGGAGTTCCTCCCGATAGGCAAAGTAGGTCTGAATGTACGGGCTGGAGGATGGGATCATCCGCTCAAAGCTGGCATTGACTTCCAGCTTCAGAGCGAAGTAGCCCAGCACTGCGGTAGCCGCAAGGCACAGGAGCAACACCAACAGCCGGTTGTTGAACACCAGTTGCTCCAGGCGGCTGCCTGACTTGCGGTCGAACTGTGCCGGATCGCGAACGACCGGCATGGCGGGTTGCTGGGAATGAGCAGACATCAAAACTTTCGTGAGGGAGATCCATGGGATCTGCGGCCTTCATTTACCTTGCGTGGGGAGCGCGATGACTCCGACACCGTTCAGGCGTGCCAGAGCCAGACGATGGGGGTCGGTCATCGCGGCGTCATAGACCTCAGCACCTGGTGCCTGGTCATATACCGTGGCGCGAGCGGCAGCGAAATCCACGGCGAGCACACTCCCTTGCTGCGACACTAGAAAAGCGGAATCCTCAAGGGTGACCGCACTTACCAGGTTGGCATCAAGACCGGTCTCGATCTTTTTCCACGCATGCCCAGCGTCCTCGCTGACAAAGGCATTGCCACGCAGGCCGTAGGCCACCAAGCGGGCACCGAACTGCGAGATCCCGAAGAAGCTGCCGTTGTAAGGCGTCTGCACACGTTTGAAGCGCTGGGTTGTTGCATCGAGATGCATCACCAGGCCCTGCTCACCTGCGACGAAGACGCCCCCTTCCCCACCTGCCAGTGCATAGAGGTGGTACCGCTGGTCATTGTCGGTTTTCCATAGCCAGGGTTGCCACGTGTTGCCGGCATCGCTGGTTTTCAGGATCAAGCCGAAACCGCCCACGGCAAAGCCGGTGAGGCCATCGGGAGCGAACCAAATGTCGAGCAACGGCGCGGGCCAGACGTCCGCCGTGGCCGATTGCCCAACTGTCCGCTGGATCTCCGCCTCCCTCTCTTCGGAGCCTTTGGCGGAATCGCGCAGCAGCATCAGTACCGCACGCCCGTCCAGCACCCGCGTCCACGAGGCGCCGCCATCGGGCGACCTCAGGGCCACGGCATCGTGCCCCACGGCCCACGCCACGCCGGAACTGGCGAAGCGCACCGTGGTGAGGTCGGTGGAGACCGGGCTGCCGACCTGGCGCCACGATACCCCACCATCTTCGGACAGCAGGATCAAACCGCGCGGACCCACCGCAATGGTGCGCCCGCCTTGGCTCGCCACCCCGCTGACCATCGCCCGCTGCGCCGCCACAAGGGCTCGTGATGGCGCGTCGATCAGATCCAGGCGGGCTGCGCCTTGCGCTGCGATCACCCACGGCACCGGCAGCAGTACACACACGCCAACGAGCGCGGCGCAAGCCCAACGCAACCGCAGGAAAGGATGCAGGAAAGTCATGGCCCGGGGATCCGATCGAGGTTCGTCATGCACGAGGTTCAGCGAGCCGATTCACGCGACACGATGGCTTCAGGATTCATCTCGCGCTCGCTGCGCGCGGACGGAAGCACCTTGTAGCCTCCCACCATCACATCGTTGACATAGGCGTACATGCCCTTGTTGAAGTCGTACACCACGTTCTTCGCAGCAAAGGGGATCTGCTTGTCGTACATCGGCGAAGCAGCCTGAAACAGACTACGGTACAACTGACCATTCTGGTCAAAGGCATCGTAGTTGGCGGCGCCGGTCAAATCTTCATCAAAGTAGTAGATGCGCTTGGAATACGCATGACGCTGGCCCGGCTTGAGCGTGGCTTCCACGGCCCAGACACGGTGCTTTTCCCAGCGCTCGCACTCCGGATTGACGTGGTTCGGCAGCAAAGCCTTTTCGGCCGTCGGGCAATCGTACAGATTCTTGTAGGCGTTGTACTGGATGTACATCTCCTTCTTGCCGATGAGCTTGAAATCGAATCGATCCATGGTCCCAGAGAACACGAACAGTTCGTCGAACAAGGTCACGCCCCCCATGCTTGCCACGGGAGTGTCATACGCGAACTCCGGCGAGAGCTTCACGCGGCGCAAGCCCGGGGTGTAGCTCCATGCCTTGCGCGGACGAGCCACCGGATCGAGATAGTCGGCCAAGCCTGTCATTTCTCCTGCACGCCGTGCCGGCACCTTGCTGATCGAATACACCCGCCACGCCATGTCCGGATCGCGATCTGCCACGTCAGTCTGGTAGTACACAAAGTCCTGGAACGTCGCTTGCTCCGCCGTCACCACGGCCTTGCCCGAAGTATCAATCACCCAGGAGCGGGAGGCCGCAGTGGTGATCGCGGTCTCTCCCTGGTAACGCAGGATTTGGTTCCACATCACCTCGTATCCGGTCTTCGGAATGGGGAACGGGATGCCACCGCGGCAGGCTTTTTCAATGGCAAGGCCCTCTTTGGTTGCCTTGCACGTGGTCGCATTGCGGACGGTCGCATCCAGAATCTTCTTGGGATAGGCCGCCGTTCTGTGCGTGGGATACACATTGAGGTAGTACCCTGGGTACTTGGACAGCAGGTGCTTCTGCCCTTCGCTCAGCAAGGCTGCATGCTGTGCCATGTTCTTGCTGTCTATGCGCAGCACGGGCTTTTCGTCTTTGAACGGATCGGTCCAGAAGCCGCTATCTGGCTTGAAGCCCTCAGGAGCCTTGGTCAACCCCCCGGTGTAGGCCGGGATGCTGCCATCGGCATTGGCTGCCTTGACCGCTCCGAACGGGGTCAGGGTGGTGCCCAGTTGCTTGGCCTCCTCCGCTGTCACGGCCGCGAAAGCTGGCGTGGCAAGGCCAATGGCAACCAGCGAAAGGATGTTGTGGAATTTCATGATTGCGGCTCCAGGGAATCAGAAAGAGGTCTTATAGGTGAAAAACAGGCGACCACGATCGGTTGCGCCCACGCTGCTGTTGAGTGCGTTGCCACCAATGGCGGCCGTACCGGCAGCGTTGTATTTGGTTGGCACGGACATGTCCGCATAGGTCAGGCTGAATTCATGCTTGCTTGCGTAGGTGGCAGCAATGCCGATTGACCACTTGAGGAGGCCTTCAAAGCCGCCACCGCCGGTGGCGGCCGAACCCTTGAGTCCGTAGCTGACGGTTACTGGAACCGACACATCCAGGGACGGCAGCACGCCCAGGTATTGGGGCGTGAAGCGCAGCGCAAGCTCCCAATAGTTCTTGGTCGAGCAGGTGTCGGTCACGTCCCCCGGCTGGGCGGTGGCACCGCTCGTTCCGAGCCTCACGCAACCGGCATACCCGACACCGCGATACAACTGCTCGTTACCCGTGACCTTCAGCAGGCGGCTGTACGCGAGTTCGCCGATCAGCGTACCGGTATCCCAGAGGGGTGTCTTGGGCAGCCCGTAGGTGCCATTCACCACGGCATGGAAAGTGTCTCCCGTCGCCCCCGTGCTGGTAGCGGTATAGCTGGCAACCGAATTGAGGTGCGCGTTCTTGCGCCAGGACACTTCGGAGCCAACGCTCACCGGGCCCACAGACTTGGAGAGACTCAGGCCCCAGAGCTTGGTAGCGGCCGGATAGACAAACCTGAAGGTACCCGGCAACGCAGGCCCCAAGATAGCGTTGTAGGGTGCCGACACTGGAGCGAAACTGGTGAGTTGAATGCCCGTTTCCGGATTGGTATCGTTGAACTGCCGGTAGTAGGCACCCAGTGTGGAATCGATGGCATCCACATCCAGACGCGCGGAAAGCCCCCAATTCTTGTCGCCCGAGGTCTTGACTGCCGTGTTGGCCATAGCCAGGCAGGAATAAGGACCCAGTGCCGGGTTGCAGGGCGTCAGGGCAAAACGATCGACCCCGGGCGCGTTGTCGGCGCCCATCAGATACGTTCCGGCATACGGTACGCGCGTCGCCTTCCAGTCCAGCGCATATTGGCCTGCAAGAGAGAGCTTGTCGGTCACCTGCGCCTTGAAGGTCAACTGGTTGATGGGCAAGAAAGTTTCCTTGGTCTCAATGCCCGGGCTGGAAACAGCCTTCATGCCATCCACGGGCGACTGGCCATAGGAAATGGCATGGGCGCCGATGAACATGCCTTCACCCCAAACCACCGTGTGGCGGCCCAACTTGACGTTGACGGGAACAGAACCGAGATCGAAGTTGGACCAGACGAACGCATCCAGGATTTCACCGGACGGGCCATGTACAAAGCGGTTGACCTCGTCGTTGAACCGGTTGTTGTTGTACGACGTCGCGGAACCAGCAGGCGAAGACACCGACCTATCGCGATACGCATGGTCGTACCAGCTTGCGGCACTGATCCGCGCCCCAAAGATCCCTTTGTAGTTAAGGTCAAGTTCCCCCAAAAGATCGAGCCGGTTGGACACGATATCTCCACGGCCGAACTTGGCGTTGCCTTCGTCGGTGGTGGCAAAATTCAACAGTCGCTGGTCTTGTGCCTCGGTACGAACCCCCAAGTTGTATCGAACCGTCGCATCGGCACGCACCTTGAAGTCGGGATTGCCAGTGTCAAGCTCCAGTGCGTGTGCACCACTGGTTGCGACCAATGCCACTGCAGCGGCAATCATGTGCACTGCGGCCCGGGAGGGAGCCGTCCTCGTTTGTCGATTTTTCATGAGTTTGTCTCCATCAGTTGGGGGTTTACCTGCTACTTGACACAAGCTTCAGTCAGCCCTCCCATGCGTCCCCCTGAGGTGCCAGGGCTGGCCAGCGCAGCTCGTCTTCATTCTGTATGCCGCTTGCAATTCTGCATTTAGAATTTTTTTCTCGGTTCCGGGTTTTCACCTAATTTGAACAAATTTATCCATACCGTCTAAAATAAGACCGATGGAGGCGGTGCAGGCGGCATCCAGCGTGGCGGCGAAGCCGCTATCCAGCGTCGAGCATCAGGGATGGGGTCCGCCTCGGTCGCCAGTCCACGAAACGTACCCTTTGATGCAGATACAAGCTCAGCCACGTCCACGAACGAAACCGCCGGAAGCACGGCGAGAAGAACTCATGAATGCCGCCCAGGCGTTGTTCCTGAAGAAGGGGGTGGGCGCTACCGTGATCAGGGAGATCACTGATAGCGCGGAAGTGGCGAAGGGCTCGTTCTACCTGTACTTCTCATCCAAGGAAGACATCCATATCGCATTGGCCGAGCGGTTCCATGCCCTGCATGTGGGCAACCTGGATCGGGCGACTGGGCAATGGCCTGGAACAGATTGGGGCGGCAAGCTCGGCGCTTGGGTCAAGGCTGCCGCAACGGGATTTCTTGACGATGGGCCGTTGGTTAGCATGTTTTTCGATGCTCTCCCGCACATTCCGGACAAAAGGCCAAACGCGATCGGCAAGCATCTCGAGGAATTGCTCGGGGCTGGCACAGAAGCGGGTGCCTGGTTCGTCGTCGATCCAGGAGTCACCGCCGACTTTCTGCTTGGAGGGCTCCGTGGTGTTGTCGGTGACGCCTTGACTGGCGAAACAAGCGCCAGCCGCATGCAAGTTGTCGAGCGCCTGCAGCAGCTCTTTTTCAGGATCGTAGGGTTGCCTGAAAACTGACAATCGGGCCGCTTCGTTCATTCAGCAGTCATCTCTTTCAGAGATGACTGCTGCGTCGTACTGAACCCAAAAGCCGCAGTGACCCCGAGCCCACAAACTGCCCACTGGGTGGCACGGGGCAGATGAGCAGCGCAATGCGGTCAGCAACATAGGGCAGCAACGTTGCCCCGGGGGGGCGATGCCCTTGCACTGCTCCGCATCAGAGCGCGCACGCATCAGGCCGCGCCGCTCTCGCGGTCAATCGACCTGGGCACCCGAAAGCCGGACGACACCGCCCCACTTCTCGAGTTCGCTTGCCGCGAAGCGCGCGAACTCCGGCTGTGTCATGACCAGAGGGTCAATGCCCACCGCTGCAAGCCTGGTCTGGAAATCTCCCGACTTGACGACTTTGTCGCCAGCTTGCACCAGCTTTTGCATGACCGCAGGTGGCAGGCTGGCCGGACAGGCAACGGCCCACCATCCGGTCAAGTCGAATCCTGGAAAGCCTTGCTCGTCCAGCGGCTTCACGCCTGGCGCCGCCGGTGATTTGGCAACGCTACTCAAACCCAGCGCGCGCAGCTTGCCAGCTTGAATCTGCGGCATCGCCACGGCCGGGTGGTAGAACATGAAATCGGTCTGCCCCCCGATAACTGACGTGACGGCCTGTGCTCCCTCCTTATATGGCACATGGACCATCTTCGCATTGCTCATGGCCTTGACGAGTTCTCCCGCCAAGTGACCGGTGGTGCCGTTGCCTGCGGATGCGTAGGTCACCTTGTCGGGGTTGTCCTTGGCGTATTGCACGAGTTCAGCCACGCTGTGCCACGGCGCGTTGGCCCGCACCAGCAGCAAGGTGGGCGTGTAGCCAATCATGGTCAGCGGCGTGAAGTCCTTGATGGGATCGAAATTAATCTTCTTGTAGAGGGCCTTGTTGATGGAGAACGGCCCAGTGTTGGTCAGGATCAAGGTGTAGCCGTCCGCAGGTGAGTTTGCGACCAACTCGTGCGCGATGTTGCCGCTAGCTCCAGTCTTGTTCTCCACCACCACGGGCTGACCAAGCTCACGCGCGAGACCTTCGCCCATCAGGCGTGCCACGATGTCGGTGGACGTACCAGCACCCGCAGGCACGATGAGCTTTAGAGGCTTGTTTGGATAGTCTTGTGCCAGTGCCTGGGTGGCGGAAAGGACGGCTGCGAGGCCGCAGGCCAGCGCGAGGGCCGCCCGTGCGAGAAGTCGATGGGTGTACGTGAACATGTTGTCTCCTTTGTTGTTTGACTAGTACTTGAGCCCCGCGAGCAACTCGCTGCGATGCTCGTCCAGCTCCGGCGGCGGTACGAGTCTCGCGGGCGGCGAGCGGTCGTAGATCACCGGATTTCTCACGGCTGTAAAGATCCCGCGTCCAGGTCGTTCTGCGGCCTGTCGGAGCTGCATGTGCAGCGCCTGCGGATCATTGAGTGCCTCACTCGCGTCGTAGACCGGCGAATGTGGCACGTCCTGTTCCTTCAGACGGATGCACCACTCGGATCGGTCGTACTCCTTGAAGTAGCCATCCAGCACGCGAATTACTTCGCCGTGATTACGTATGCGCTCGCCGCGCTGCTTGAAGCGCGGATCGTCCAGCAGCTCCATATGGCCGGTGGCGCGCACCAGGTTCTCCCAGAACTTGAGCGGTGAGGACATGTGCAGCGCCACGCGCTTGCCATCCTTGCAGGTGAGCACGTGTGCCTGCGACGCACCCGGCCGACTGTATGGAGTCATCAGCTCGCCGTCACCGTAGTAGTGCGTGAAGGCGTCGATGTTGAAATGCGCCATCGCACCCACCATGGCTACCTCCACCAGCCGTCCCCGGCCAGTGCGTTGCCGCTCATGCAGCGCGCCCAGAATTCCGTAGGCCGCGTACATCCCCGTGATCGAATCGGCCACCGCAGGACCGCACACGCGCGGGTTGCCAGGATTGAGCGTCAGGTCCAAATAGCCGCTGGCGGCCTGCGCCACTGTGTCATAGCAAGGCTGGTTGGCGCCTGGACCGTCAGGCCCGAAGCCGCTGATGGCGCAATACACCAATCGTGGATTGATGAATCGCAGCCGTTCCGCACCCACATTGAGTTTCTCTGCCGCACCTGGACGAAAGTTCTGAATGAACACGTCTGCATCGGCAATCAATGCGTCGAACACGGCAAGATCCTGTGGATCGACAGTGTCGAGCGCGAGGCTGCGTTTATTGCGGTTAAAGGCCTGGAAGTTGGTGTCGTACAAGCTTCCGTCTGCCGACATCCGAAACGGGTCTCCTGTGCCGGGTTTCTCGACCTTCACAACGTCGGCCCCCTGGTCGGCCAGCAGCACTCCGGCAGCCGGGCCAGTGATGAAAGTCCCCATCTCGATCACGCGCAAGCCGTGCAGCACCCCGCTCATGCCAGATCCTTCCGTAGGGATCTGGGCGGCGGCCCGTCATAGGTGATGCTTTCGTCTGCCACGTTGTACATGTAGAACCCGATAGGCCGCGTGGCTTCCTCGTGCAAGTGGCCCAACAGACCGGCAGTGCGCGCCAGGATGGGAATGCCCTTCAACGCTCCGACGGGAAACCCTACATCCAGCAGCACAGCAGGGATCGACCCGGAAGCATTGGCCAACAGCGGACGGCCATAGACTTGGGGCAGCAGTTGCTCGACGGTGCACAGAGCCTCGATGTATCTGCCCGTCACACCTTGCTCCCTGGCGAGGGCCAGCAGCCGGTGCGTGCGCGGGTCGCCCTGCGTGTGCAGTGGGTGGCCGTAGCCCGGCACGGTCTTTCTGGCCTCGCGTAACTGCGTGACCTTCTCGAGCGCCGCGTCTTTCAGCGGCCGACTGTCAGTCTCGGCCAATGTGATGATCTCGTGCAGGAAACGCCCGCACAGTTCGGATGTGCCCATGACCACGGAGCCGGCGCCAAGAATGCCTGCAGCCACAGCACCCTGGAGGGCGGCTGGATCGGCGTCGTAGGTCATGCGCGCAGCCTGGACCGTGGGCGTCAGTCCATGCTCGGCAATGGTGACAAGGGTCGCGTTGACGAAGAAGCTTTGCTGCGGCGTAGGCATCTCGCCGGTCAGCAGGAAAAAATAGAAATCGGCAAAGTTCAATTTGCCGATGAGCTCGCTGCACAGATCCTTGCCGCGGATGGTGATGGAGTCTGCGTCCGATGTCGCGATGGTGCTGAACGGCTCCTGCTTGCCAATCTTCATGTCGATGTCTCCAGACGCCGCAACGGTGGGCGTGCCGCATTCTTGGTCGCACGGAGCAATCGGGCAAATGACTTATTTCGCTGACTATGATTGATGCTGTCGATTATTTGGGGATGGCCATGGAACTGAGACACCTGCGGTACTTCATCGCCCTGGCAGAGCGGCTGAACTTCACCCACGCTGCCGCGCAAGTGCACGTGACGCAGTCGACGCTGTCGCACCAGATACGCCAGCTCGAGGAGGAGCTGGGCCAGGCTCTCTTCCAGCGAACGAAGCGCAGCGTGGCCCTCACCGCAGCGGGCGAGCTGTTCCTGCCGCGTGCGGTGCACGCGCTGGGAGAACTGGACATCGCCATAGCGTTGCTGAGCCCGGCCTCGCCCGAACTCACCGGCCAACTGCGCGTGGGCACGACGCCGACGTTCGACATCCATGTGATTCCACGCGCCATCACAGCATTCACTGCACGGCACCCGGCCGTGCGGCTGACGGTGGAAGAAGATACGGCCGCCAGCATCTCGCGCAAGGTCTTGCAACGCGAGTTCGACATCGCCATCTCCTACCACCCCGGCGATGAGCCCAAGCTCAGCTTCGAGCCGTTGTGCAACGAAGAACTGGTGCTGCTGGTGGGCGCGAAACATCCCCTGGCCAGCCGCAAGCGCATGAGGATGGTGGAGTTGCACCGGCGCGAGATGATCCTCCCATCATCGCGCTACACCACGCGGCGCATGATTGAAGAGGCATTTGCTGCAGCGGGGGCGACGCCCATTGTGCGCGCTGAGTCTGACTCCATCACAGCCATGCTCGGCACGGTACGCCAGAGTCATCTGGCAACTATTGTGTCGCGCCATGCAGTCCAGGGAGACAGTGGGTTCAAGATCATTGCTCTTGAAAGCCCCACGCCGATGCGCACGCCTGGTCTCGTACGGCTGAAGGGGGCACCCGTGGACCCCGCCCAGGCCACGCTCGCTTCCATCATCCGGGAGGTCACGACGGCTGCCGATTTTCAGCCCCTGCAG
The DNA here is from genome assembly GCF_057808995.1 of Acidovorax sp. FG60. Taxonomy (NCBI): domain Bacteria; kingdom Pseudomonadati; phylum Pseudomonadota; class Betaproteobacteria; order Burkholderiales; family Comamonadaceae; genus Acidovorax; species Acidovorax sp. FG60. The sequence continues at coordinate 106,307 of NZ_JBMDJC010000008.1, read as the reverse complement.
CGCAATCGCTAGAGGCACGGCGACCCGTCCCATGAATGCACTCTGCTATCACCGGGAAGGCTCATCTGGCACTCACGGGAGATTCATTCTGAATACCGTTGATCAGTCGCAAACGTCGAGCATTTGTTGGCGTTGTTGACTCTGGGTAAGCCTCAAGAGTGCGGGAAACGAAGCCTCCATTCAATGAAACGCTAACAAGTTGTGAGCTGCCTGCGCCGCCCGCGCGCGATTCCCTCCCCTGAATGGATGGCGCGCGGCAGCTCCTGCGGCGTGGCCTCCCCGCTTCCCTTCCGTTGGACGCGCACGCGCCCACCCAGCGTATCCACCGCCTACATCTGTGGGGTCTCGGCCATTGACCCGCGCGTTGTCAGCACCTTACGTTTTGCTTCATCCGTAGGGTGAGTGTGCCGAATCAGCTCAAGGCCGCGCCCGTGCTGACTCAGCGGCACATTTCTGCGGCTTTTAAGTTGAATGCATCGTGGTAGGCCACCACAGCCGCCGGAATTGCCCCTTCGAAGGCAATGGCCAAAAAGTACTCAGGCGGCACATCGGGCAGCACCAGTGCGCTCTCGGCCTTGAAACCAAAGCGTTGGTAGTAGTGCGGATCTCCCAGGAGCACGCAGCCCGACGCGCCCATCGAACGCAGTTGCGCTATGGCATGGTTTATGAGTTGCACGCCGATCCCCTGCCTCTGCCGCTGCGGCAAGACCGACAACGGCCCCAGGCCGAACCAATCCGCAGGGCCAATGGAGAGCCGTATCGGCGAGATCGCCACATGGCCGACCACCGCTCCATCGTCGTCAGCCACCAGCGACAGCGTGAGTTGCCCCGCATGACGCAGCGCGTTCACAATGAAGTGCTCAGTGTGGCTGGTGTGCTCGGCATCATGGAACGCCGCTATCGTGACGGCCTCGATGGCCGCTACATCGGATGCTGTTTCGTTGCGGATCTTGAGGGTCACGGCGTATCCATCGTATGTTGATTGCTCATGTTCGTGTGCACAGCCGCCCCCTGTGCGGCTCCATAAAACTGTCCTTTTCCAAACTGGAAAGGTATGAACCGCGAGTAGGACGGGCCGGGGTGCGGTGCTCAGAATTCCAAGTTGTCGATCAGCCGCGTGCCGCCCAGGCGCGCCGCGCCCAGAACCACGAGTTGGCCCGGCTGCGGAGCCTCTGCAGGCGGCAGCAAGTCAGCGCGCTGGCGCACGGTTAGGTAGTCGGGCTGCCAGCCCTGCTTGCGCAGGCGCTCCACCGCCTGGGCCTCCAGCGCGGGCAGGCTGGCGCCTAGCTGCAGCGCCGCATCGGCCAGCGCGCGTAGCGCCTGGCTCAGTTGCACGGCCTGGGCACGTTCTGCTTCGTCCAGATAGCCGTTGCGCGAACTCAGCGCCAGACCGTCGCCGGCGCGGCAGGTGTCGCCGGTCACGATGTCGATGGGCAGCGCGAACTGCTCCACCATGCGGCGGATCACCAGGACCTGCTGGTAGTCCTTGCGCCCAAACACGGCCGTGCCCGGGCCGCCGCTGAACACGCAGGCCAGCAGTTTCATCACTACCGTGCACACGCCGGTGAAGAAGCCTGGACGGAAGTGTCCCTCCAGGATGTCAGCCAGTCGCGGATCGGGCTGCACTTTGAAGGTTTGCGGCTGCGGGTATAAGTCTTTTTCGGCAGGCGCGAACAGCACGTCGCAGCCCTCGGCGTGCAGCTTGCCAGCGTCTATTTCCAGCGTTCGCGGGTAGCTGTCGAAGTCCTCGTGCGGCAGGAACTGCAGCCTGTTGACAAAAATGCTGACCACCATGACGCTGCCCAACGGCTTGGCTTGGCGCACCAGGGCCAAGTGGCCGTCGTGCAAGTTGCCCATGGTGGGCACGAAGGCGGGACGGCCGCGACCCGCCAGGGCGTCGCGCAGGTCAGAGATGGTGTGGACGATTTGCATGGGTGGATTCATCAGGCGCGGAGCTAATTGTCGGGGAAGGTGGCCAAGGGCTCAGGCCGCGTCAACGGACTAGCGTTCGACGAGGACGGCGGGGGGCTGGACGGCCCTGCGCGGCAGCTGGGACATCATGCGTTTCGTCGCCGATGGGGCCTTCGATCGGGTGCAGGGCCTGCACGTGAGTTTGGCAAATATGGAATTTTCTCGGAATTCTTCAAGGAAATCATCCGACTTCCTCTCAGAGGCGGACAGACCGCTTGCACGCTGACACGCAACCGACTGTGTGCTCTGCGATCTCTCCCTCTACTTCGCGCTGCAAACAAAATCTTGCGCAGGCTCTCAGGATTGGCTCCACCTCGCGCTCGCCCTGCACCGCCAGCGATCCAAGTCTTACTCCGCCCCTTCATGCAATAGATTCGAGGCTGTATCGCCCCGCCTCCCCTACTTACCTTGCAGGAGAATGGGGATGTACCTCTTGCCTACCAAGCTATCAATACGCGGCTATTTCTGCTCCGCGATCCAGTGACGGACATCTTCTGCCCGCCATGCCGTTATGCCGACGGAAATCCGGACAGGCGCAGGGAACAGACCCGCCTTCACCCGCCTCCAGAGCGTTGATTTGGAAAATGGTACGAATCTGAGCAGCAGGCTCTGGCGCACAAAGCCAGTGTGGGGTAGCGTCATGAGATCGGTGTACTGGCCGGAGCGCACGGGCTTAAGCGAAGAAGTGTCTTGCATGATCATTCCTTTCCCGGATCTATGTCCGAGATCTGAGGGATAACCAGCTCTGTCGCAGCGGTGTTGGTCGAAAGGGTTCCGCTGCCAAGGAACGCAGGACTTACGCATCTTTGCCGACGGTCCGGTCGGGCAAAGAGGGGGAGACGTGGGACGACGCGCGCGCATGCACGAATCGCCAGCACACTTCAGGAAGCCTCCCAAGGCTGTCAGCAGGCAGGTGACGACTGCGACGTGCCCATCTTGCTGGGCGGGCAATGGAAGGCCCGATGAGCATCTCCATTGCTGCCGTCTACTCTACAAGCTTCACGTGCTTGCTGGCGCCCTAGTATGAGCAGTGCGGAGAAAAACCCTCGCAAGCGCTTCCGTTTGTGCATGGCGATGCCTTCTCTCTACTGGGGATCCGCTGTGAGCTCATCGCGCTTTGGGTCTTCCAACCTCCCAGTAGCAGCGCCAGCCCCGGCAAGACCCTCGTGTTCCCTTGGAAACTCAGTCAGGCTGCCGACGTCACCCTGTCCTGCTCCACCGCTAGGCTCTTGTGCATCTGCCATCATTTCCATGTCGCTGGCTGGGCGACGACTATCTAGTGCATTCATCTCGCGCCGCAACCGCGACGCCAGATTTCGGGCACCGTTCGCGACGTCGCGCACCCTGCGTTTGAGCGCAGCCCGCTCGATGTCGACTGCCTGCGCTGTGATGACCTCATGGATTTCCAGGGTCTGCAGCAAAGGCATCAATTGATCCAACTTGCCCAGGATCTCAAGATACCTGCGACTGCTGGAGGACAGCACGCCCACCTCCAGTTCCAGGGCAACCGTGTCATAGGTAGCGACGCTCGTGATGCCGTTGGCTTTAAACAGAGCCTCGGCCCCGTCAATAGCTTGGTTCAGTTGCTCGGCAACCTTGTCCACCTGTTCTCGGATGAGCGTCTCGATCTTCGCGACGTCTTCATGATTGAGCCGGGTTCGTGAGATCACCGAGATGAAATGGATGCCCAGTTGAAAGGTATTGAAGTACCGGATGAACAGGCGCTTCCCCTCGGCGCTCGCAAAGCTGGCCTTGATTTTCAGGCTCGCGGCCTCCACTCGCCGGAAGTCGGCCTTGGTTTCTCGGGCAAGGATGCGGGCATTGACACCCCCCTGGTCGTGCTTGACGAAATCGAGGTCGGCCATAGTCATCTTCTCCTGGTGCAACGAGCTTCGGAGAAATGATCGGCAAGACCTTGGCGCATCGCCACGCGAAACGGCCACGAAGTCGGGCTGCTTTCGGCATCGGGGTGGGCGGATGGCGCTTCGGGCATTGACGCATAAGGGTTCGGCCCCTACCGTGGGAGGCATGCAGTAGCTGGCCCTGCACCCCCTGGCAAGCCCTGGAGTTCCGCCGGCACGGTCTGAGCGCGACACGCTCTGGATCGCTGTCTCTAACCAATGCTTCCGGTCGGCGGCTTTCGAGGCCAGCCTGGGGGCAGTCACGCCCTCGGCCTGGCGCCGAAAGCTTTCTCCCTGCCGGTCGCTGGCGCACCGGTCCCACGGCGCATCGCGCCGTGTCCAAGCCAGCCTTGGAATCCCTGATCCGCCACACGGATCCGTTCATTCATCCACCCCCTGGGGGCTAACAGCCCCTAGATCGGTGCGTTGGCTCCTGCCGTCATCCCAAGGAGCCAACCATGCTGAGCCCCAGCATCTCATCCGAGATCCGTACTTGCCCGCCGATGGGAATCCTGTCCGAAGGCATGCACGCCGAGCGGACGGCCTTCCAGGTCCTGCTCGAACGGCTGCAGGCTGGAAATGCGCACGTCGTTCCACTCGCAACTGCCGCGGCAATGCTCGATGACCCCGACGACAGGTCCCCCGTCGAATGGAGCGAGGAAGACATCGTGCTGCTGCACTGGCGGCTGCTCAAGGAGATCGGCCGACTGGCAGATCCCGAGACACCGCTCGAAGATAAGTTCGACACGCTGCGCTGGGTGTTCACCGAGCGCGAGAAGGATCGCAAGCCATTCAGTTTCGTCTCCTGCCTTCGCGTGGTGGGCTGCAGCCCTTTGTCGCCCCTGCCGTATTGCGGCTTGGTCGACGTCGAGGAAGTCCGGGACGTCATCCGCTGTGCCATGCGCAGCTGGCTGCGCCAAACCCTGATGCGCTACCCGAGCTGGGTGCGTGAGGCCATCGTGGACCACCCCGAATGGATCGAGTCCCGTCTGGCCCGCAACCCCCAGTGGATCAACGAAGCGATCCGGCGCACTGCCCTCGAGGGCGATCTTTTCGCCTGACTGCTCCGGCCTGAAACCCCAATCCGTGGGGCGCGCCCCGCCCCACCCTGCAACTTGAAAGGAGTCCACCATGACCGAATGGAAGGACGTTTTCTGCCTCCTGGCGATCTTCGTGGCCTACGGGTTCGCCGGCCATCTGGACTACCAGGATGCCATCGCGATGGAAGAAGCCATGCGCGAGGACACGCCGTCTCACTGCTCTGCGCCCGCGGGCGTGGCAGCGGAAGGAACACCGCCGCTTGCGGCCGACGCACGGACTGTTCGCCTCGGCACCACGGCGGCGATTTCTCGCCCGGCCTGTGGGCCGGACAACGAATGAAGGGTCGAACCATGCACTATGCCGCACGCCACCCGAACCCGTCGGAGGCCTTGCTTCCCGTCAGGGCGCTGGACGACATCGAATACCTCGTCAAGGAAAGCGAAGTCGTGACCGGCCAGGCCGGCAGGGCCTTCGTCATTGCCGGTGCCGACCGGCTGATCTACCGCGTGCACTGGCACCCGCTGGGATTCAAGGTCGAGCGCCTGGACGTGCACGGCGACATCCTGGACAGTCGGCACCTGCTTCCCCGAGTTTCGAGCAGCACGGCCTGGCCCAGGCACTGGCCTGCGGCCAGCTGTTCACTGCATCGGTGTCCCTCGACATCGACGGCAGCGCCTGATTTTCGCTACTCGCCAGCGGGTCATCCCGCTGGGGACGGAGCCCTGGCCTCACAGGAGATCTCCATGAAGATCCAAATACGCATCAAGCAAGAAGGCATCCTGCGCCCTGAGCGCGGTGCCTTCGCCGACCGGCCCACGCCGGTCACCGACCTGGTGAAGAACACCCGGCAGGCAGGCGCGCGCCCCATCACGGCCGGCCACCACGCCGAAAAGCGGAAGCAGGAGGGAGACCGCCATGCTGAACGCTGAATACACCGCTCGCGTGGACGCCGTCAAACGTCGCGCGCACGGGCGCTGGACCGAGATTCTCGGTGCCATGGGGATCCACGAGCGCATGCTCAAACGCAAGCCCATGGCCTGCCCCGTGTGCCGCGACGGAGAGGACCGGTTCCAGTACACCGACAAATTCGGCGAAGGGAACTACCACTGCCGCAAGTGCGGTCCAGGCGGCGGCTTCAAGCTGCTGCAGGCCTGCAAGGGAATGGACTTCCACACTGCGCTGTGCGCCGTCGAGAAACTGCTGGGGGTTCTGCCTCCGGCCAGGCCGGCCGATGAGCCGACGCCGGACCGGATGAAGAAGCTTGCGCAGCGCATCTGGAACGAGGCGCGCCCCATCACCCTCGGCGACGAGGTGGACCGCTACCTGCGTGGCCGAGGACTCGCGCTCCGTACCTATCCGCCCTCGCTGCGTTTCCACCCCGCGCTGGGCTACTACCAGAAGGAGGGCGCTGCCAAGTCCCGCAAGGTCGCCGAATACCCCGCCATGCTGGCCAGCGTGCAGGACGCGCAAGGCGCGGTGACGCTGCACCGCACCTACCTGCGCGATGGCCGAAAGCTCGATGCGCCAGATGCAAAGAAGGTGCTGAGCAGTGGCTTTGCTGGTGCCGCCGTGCGGCTGGCCGAAGCGACCGACGACCTCGCGGTCTGCGAAGGCATCGAGACCGGCATCGCGGTGTTCCTGGCGACCGGCAGGCCCGTGTGGTGCGCACTCAGCGCAGGCAACCTCGAAAAGATCTGGATCCCCGAGACAGTCGTCAGCGTGGGCATCTACGGCGACAACGATGCCGACGGCGACTTCACCGGCCAAGCCAGCACCTACGCGCTCGCCCGCCGACTCATGAGGGAGCCCTGTCACCGCGGTCGCCGCGAAGTGCGCCCGCATCTGCCCCGGCGCATCGGCTCCGACTGGGCCGACGTCTGGCGGCAGCGGCAGGAAGCCCTGCTGTTGCAGGCCGCGTGACCCTTGCTGGGATGGGCATCTCGCCCATCCCGCCTTTTCAACGCAGATTCGCCTCCCGCGCGTCTGCGCTGAAAAGGTGTCTCCCCTGGTCGCTGCCAGACCAGGCCGTTCACGCGGCGAAGGCAGCCTGGGAGTTCTGCGCGCAACCAGATTGCGCGATCGCGGGCCGGCTCACGCCGGTCCTTCATCAGCCCATGCGGGGATGCGCATCCCCGCCGGGGCTCTGCCGTCCCCGCTTCTTTCTCTCCGAAGGAGATTGTCATGAGAAGCGGACGTACCCTGTTGAATCTGGCCCAGGAGTTGGAGCGCCAGCTCGACACCAAGAAAGATCTGGTAGTGTCCTCGCCACTGGTGCGCCACAGCACCAGCGAAGGCGGCGGAACGACCCTCGTAGTCGAGGAGGCAAGCGGACCGGCAGCCTATGGCGTGACGCCGCTCGCGCGCCGGCAGCTCGCCGACAAGCTGAACATTCCGTATGCCTATTTCGAGCGCATGCGCGAGAACCAGCCGGCACTGCTGGACCGCAACGTCAACACCTGGCTGCAAAGCGAGCCCGACCGGCGCTTGCTGCGCACCCTCGACGGACAGGTACGTGCCGTGCTGTCCGACCGCTACCGGCGCCTGGACAACTATGATCTGGCCGTGCATGTCCTGCCCATCCTCAAGGGCTTGCCCGAACTCCGGTTCGAGTCCGTGGAGCTGACCGAGACGCGCATGTATATCAAGTGCGTCACGCCGCAGCTGAAGTTCGAGATGGCGCCCGGCGACATCGTGCAGGCAGGCATCGCTATCTCGAATTCCGAGGTGGGCCAGGGCACGCTGTCTGTGCAGCCGCTGCTTTACCGCCTGGTGTGCCGCAACGGCCTCATCGTCGCCGACCGCGCCCTGCGCAAGACGCACGTCGGCCGTTCGCTCGCACAGGACGAAGAAGGCGTGACGGTCTACCAGGACGACACCCTGCAGGCCGACGACAAAGCGTTCTTCCTCAAGGTCCGCGACGTCGTGCAGGCAGCGGTGTCGGAAGTGACGTTCCGTCAAGCTGCGGCCAAGATGCAAAGGACCATGGGCATCAAGCTCGTCGGCGACCCGGTGCACAGCGTGGAGGTGCTGGCCCAGCGCTATACGCTCAACGAAGCGGAACGGTCAGGGGTGCTGCGCCACCTGGTGGCTGGGGGTGATCTGTCGGGCTACGGCCTGGTGAACGCGGTCACGCATTTCAGCCAGGAAGTCGAGGACTACGACCGGGCCACAGAGTTCGAGGTCCTGGGCGGCAAGCTCATCGAGTTGTCGGCATCCGAGTGGAAGCCGCTGGCCGAAGCCGCCTGAGAAACGTGTCGCGGCTGCAGGAGGGTCAATCCCTCCTGCAGCCCGCCATTGGCACAGAATGGCTTCCTTCAGAACACCTGCACGCTGATCCCGCCATGGACTTTGCCAAGCAGCTTGACGCCGGAACGCGCAGCTGCTGCGGCCCCTTTCCATTCATGATCCCGATAGGCCTTGTTGTCGCACTGAAGCACGATGCTCTTGTCAATTCGCTGCTCCACGCGGCGGATAAGAAGTTCGTCGTCGCGGGTGAATGCGTAGATGCCATTGCCTTCGATACGAGTGATGGCCGTTTTCACGAACACGATGTCCCCGGCCTTCAGGCGTGGTGCCATTTCGTCGCCAGGCACACGGACCGGAATTCCCAGTTCGCCCCTGCGGGCCAGCGAATCGGTGATCGCGCGAATGCAGTTGGCCATCTGGACCATGTGAGCGCAGCGAGCCGGATCGTGCCCTTCGCGATGAAGGGCCCCAATGATCTCGTCCGCGCTGCACCCCAGGCCGATGCACAGCCGAGCAAAGGATTCGAGGTCCGGTAACCCGGGCTCGCGTGCATCAAACCAGCGGCGCACGCTTTGCGCGGCTCGCTGCGTGATGCCGGCCACATAGGACACCTCCTTCGTGGCGGGTATGCCCATGGCGACCAGTCTGGCATGCAGACGATCACGCACACCAGGAACGAGGTCGAGATCGACCTCTGCGGCTTCGCGGCCTATGTGCCCAGCCCTGGCACGCAGGCCACCTTCAAGCCCTTTCATTCGCGGGGTAGGCGCGCGCCTCGTGGGGCAGCGCGCTGCAGTGGTTATGGGTGTCACGCTTGTCTCCTTGCCGATCGCAAATCGCGTGTTGTACTGCTACTTTTGTTACCGGATGTGCGCGAATGCGAAATCAATCTCCAAAGCTGCCATTTGTCGGTGGCAAGTCCTGCGGACTCTCCGCGCGCAGCTTGGGATGCGGGATTTCGCGCAAAGCGCAGCATATGCTGTATCCCCAAAAGCCCCCATCAACTCGCTCCGAGGACGTCGTGAAACATCGTTGAACCACACAACCGGGATATGAGGAACCGATCATGCGCCACCTGCATCTGTCCGATGTGCAATCCACCAACCTGCAATTGCTCCACGTGATCCTCGTGGGTGCGCAGCGAGACCTGGTGGAGACCTGCCGCAAATTCCATCTGCACGCCACCCAGGCCGAGCGCCTGCGTACGATGCAGCCGTCCGAGATCTGGTCTCTCGTGCATGCCGTCGGCGACACATCGCTGTTCGTGCCCAGGAACGACTTTCTCGCATTGGTCGACTCGCCGCCCTCATTGGTCGGCACGCTCGCTGCGGTGCGCCCGCCCTTCCCTCCGTCGCTGGATCCCATCCAGGTGACCCGCTGAATGCCGGGAACAAAAATCGGCCATCGCATGCGGATGCTGGCTTTGGCCCGAGACTGCGCCACGCTGGGAGCACGCATCCGAACCATTCATCACCTCACCGGCCTGCGTCCGCGGGAACTGTTGCACTTGCTTTTCAGCGGCCAGGCACTCCCGCCACGCGGCCGCGCACCGGATTCCCGTGAGTGGTATCACGGTGCGAACCTGCTGCACCGGATCGAAGCATCCGTCATCGTCGCCAACTTCCACCGGCTGCGCCAACTGGGGTGCCCCGCGGCCGAAGCCCTGGTGGAGGCCTACCGCTACTACCAGTCGATGCACCGGCAGCCCTTGCGCATCAGCTTCGATCGCGCCTTCGACCTTGCTGCCCATACTGAAGGGCTATGGATCGCGAGGTCGGCGAGCTTCCAACTGGCATCGTGCCCCCGTTGTGGCAGCGAGTTCCTCGACACGCTGGGCGGCATGGATACGGCATCGCGCTCCTGCCCGTTCTGCCAATTGCTGGACCGGCATGGCCGGGATCCGAGATTGACCGCGTCCTATGTCGTGCCACCCCCAATCTCCGCGGACATCATCGTTCACCTCGCTCCAATTCGGGGTGCCGAGGGCGAAACCCCCGTCACTCCGGCCCCATTGCCAACGGCCAAGCCATAGCCATCCCTGAACAATGGATCTCCATCCGCCCGCACAGGCACGGGGAGATTCTTCGATGGCTCCAAGCCCTTCGCCACCAGGCACCGCAGCACATTCGTTCTCTTCCTCGGATCCCGGCTTCGAGGCGCTGCCGCTGGTCCCCGTTCTCGCGCTCCACCAAGGACTGCTGGCGCGCATCAAGCTGTGCTTCGGCGCGGACCGCGCCACCTTCGAGCGCGACCTGCTGCCGCTGATCCAAGGCTACGCGCGCTTTGTGCACCTGCTGCCCGCGACCGCCGGCAACTACTTCCATACGCCGGGTGGCCTGCTGCAACTGGGCCTGGAGACCGCCTTTTTCAGTCTGCAGGGAACCGATGCGCACATCTTCTCAGGCCGCTCGACGATCTCCGAGCGCCGCGAGCTGGAACCGCGCTGGCGGATAGCAACCTTCATCGGCGGCCTGTGCTGCGAACTGCATCGGGTACTGTCGCACCTGATCGTGACCACCGCCGACGGCGAGGAATGGCCGGCATTCCTGGGAGGATTGGCACCGTGGCTCGAATCCCGGGGCGTGGACCGCTACTTCGTGCGTTGGCGCGCAAACGCGCGCGAGTCGCGTGGCCTGGGACTCTTCGCGCTGCCGCATGTCGTTCCGGCCACGGTGCTCCAGATGCTGGGCAGCAGCAACGCCGTCATCGTGCCGCAACTCATGGCCAGCATCGGCGGTATTCTGCAGTACCGCGAACACAACGTGCTCGACGAGCTTGTGCGCCGCTCGCTGGCGCTGGTGATCGACCGCAACCTGCTGGCCAGCGCCGACCGCTACGGCAAGCCTCAGTACGGCTCGCACCTCGAGCGCTACCTGGTGGATGCGCTGCGCCGCCTCGCGGCCGGCCACTCGGGCTGGACGGCCAACCGTGACAAAAGCCGCGTCTGGCTGGGGCCGGAAGGGCTCTTCCTGGTCTGGCCCGGCGCGGCCGAAGATGTGCTGGCTCTTCTCGAGAACGACCAACTCGTCGGTATACCAAAATCTCCGCAGACCCTGCTGGAGCTGCTACTGGAGGCAGGCGTATTTGTGGCAGCCGAAGCAGCGCGACAAACCTGGACGATCCAGCCGCCAGGTGCCAAGGCACCCATGGAGGCCGTCAAGCTCACCAACTCCGCCATCCTGCTGGCAGGTCTTGAGCCGCCGCCTAGTGCACTGGAGGCCAGCCTTTTTCCAACACCATCTGACTCAAAGGCGCAGCACAACGCACCGCCGACTGCAAAGGCCTTGCCAGCGGCCCCGGCCGCGCCCACGGTTGCACCATCTTCAGCATCGGGCGGATCGGCAATGCAGTTGTCGCTGATCGATCCCCCCGCCGAAAGCACGGCACATGATTCCCCTCCAACGATCGCAGGTCTGAACGAAACAGCGACTTCCACGGCGCCGGCCCAACCCTTGGCCCCCCGCCCCTCTGTCAAGTTGCTGGCGCCGCTCAGGCTGAACCCCGCCGTTCGCACAGCGCTTGTCGACATCCTGGCAGCCCTCGACGATGGCACGGAAGCACCGGACATCATCACCGAGGCCGAAGGCTTCTTCATTCCCCTGACGCGATTCGAGCATCGCGGGGTCCAGCCTGGCATCGCGATCCGCGCCCTCGACGATGCCCGGATGATTCTTCGCCCGCCCTCGGGCGGCCCGTCCGCGGTAACCCGCCAGATCCGCGATACCACGGTGCATGGCATCGTGCTCATGTCCACGCACGTTGAAGGCCTCGACCCGCATGCCTTCGCCCTTTCGGGCGCATCCGAAGCCCCTGGGGCGTCCGCCCTGCGCACGGGGCGCGGGAGCCAATGACATGCTTGTCCGTCGCTACGAGATGCCCTGGCGCACCGCCTTCGAGGCGCACGCCGGCATGTCCTGGCTGGTCGCCGCCTGCTACTTCACGGGCGTGGCCGCTGCGGGAACGCTGCCGCTGCTTCCGTCTCTGGCGATCGCTGGCGCCTGCTCGACCATGGCGTTGCACCGCTTCGGCCAGGCCGTGCGCGTGCTGCGCCTGCGCGGTTCGCTGAGCGGCCGTCGCATCCAGGTCATCGGCCCGCGGCAGCTCGCCCGCCTGAGCGAAGACGCCGCCCAGGTGTTCCTCGGCTTCGGCTTCGAATGGCGTCCGGTGCATGCGCAGCGTCTGTACGAACTCTCGAAAGTGGACTACCGGGAGTTCACCGTCCCGCATTGGCTGCAGCGCCTGCTCGGCCAGGGGCATGCCGCCCAGCCCGACGCCGAGATCGGCCTGCCGTACATCCACGGAGTGGAGCCCGTCGAGCACCCGCTGCATCGGCCACTGCAGAACTTCGAAGGCGGAACCTTGCTGGTGGGCACCACGCAATCCGGCAAGGGCGTGGCGCTGGCCAACCTGATCACCCAGGCCGTGCGCCGCGGCGACGTCGTGATCGTGATCGACCCAAAGAACAGCCGTCGGCTCAAGCGCATCGTCGAGCGCGCCTGCGCGGACTACCGCGAGCCGGACACCTTCATGGAGTTCCACCCCGCCTTCCCCGACCGAGGCGTCCGGCTGGACTTCACGTTCAACTGGCAGAAGCCGACCGAGATCGCGTCGCGCATCCAGTCGATCATGCCGCCCGACACCGCGGGCGCCTTCTCGGCCTTCGGCTGGGATGCGGTGAACGTCGTGGTGCAGGGCCTCGTCGAACTCGAAGAGCGCCCCAACCTCATCAAGCTCACCAAGTACATCGAAGGCGGCATCGAGCCGGTCCTCGAGGCCTCGCTGCGGCGCTTCTACGAGCAGTTGCTCGGCAACGGCTGGCGCGACCAGCCCGAGATGCGCAAGCTGCTGCATGACGCACACAAGGGCAACATGCGCCGCCCCTCGGAAGCGGCCAGCGCCGACCTGATGGCCTTCGTCGCCTACTACGAGCATCACGTGGCCCAGAACCAGCGCAACAAGACGCTCGACGCCCAGGTCCGCACGTTTCGGCACAACAGGGAACACTACCAGAAGATCACGGCCAATCTGCTGCCGATCCTCTCGATGCTCACTTCGGGCGACCTGGGCCGCAGCCTGTCGCCCGACCCGTTCGATGCGGACGACGAACGCCCGATCATGAACTTCGAGAAGATCGAACGCGGCGGCCACGTCCTCTACATGTGTCTGGATTCGCTGCCGGATCCTTCGGTGGCCTCCGCCATCGGCGCGCTGGCCCTGGCCGACCAGGCCGCGCGCGCGGGCATGCGCTACAACCTCGGCACCTACCAGCGCATCTCGCTGTTCGTGGATGAAGTCTCGAACGTCATCAACCAGCCGCTGATCGAGATCCTCAATAAGGGCGCCGAAGGCGGCATCTTCACGACCTGCGCGATGCAGACCCTGGCCGACCTGGCCAAGCGCCTCGGCAGCGAGGACGCTGCGCGCATGGCGGTCGGAAACCTGAACAACCTGATCGCCCTGCGCACCAAGGATCGGCCGACGCAGGATTTCGTCACCGAGACCTTCGGCAAGACCGCCATCCATACGGTGCGCGTCGGCCTGAGCCACGGCGCCGACGCGCACCTGGGAGACTTCTCATCGAGCTATTCGACGCAACTCACAGAGAGCTTCGAGGAGGTGGTGCCCGCCGAGGTACTGGGCAAGCTGCCCAATCTGCAGTACTTCGCATCGGTATCGGGCGGACGCATCATCAAGGGCCGCTTCCCGATCATCGACCCCGATCTTGACGCCGACGTTCATACTGAAGAGGTCGCGGCATGATCCGTGCCGTCGCAGTCGTCTCCCTGGAAATGCTGCTCGTGCTGGTGCTCTACGTACCCTCGGCGCATCCGCCGGTGCGCTTCCTGGGACAGCTGCGCAGCGAGCACGAAGCGGCCGTCGCGTTCTGGGGACCGCAGCCGGCCCATCGGATGCTGGATCGCGCAATGCGCCTGCAGTCGGATGCGGCGCAAGCCAGTCCGCTGCCAGCGGCCCGCGACATGCCCCGAACGCCCGGCATCAACGGCGCGGTGGCGGTCGAGATGGCCACGGTCAACCAGCGCCTGTTCGACAACCCTTACTTCCGTTCGGTGGACGCCCTGCTCATGCTCGCGAGCTATCGCCTGTCGAGCCTGCTCGAATGGCTGCCCTGGCTGCTCCCCCTGGTGCTGGTCGCGGCCACCGACGGCGCGCTGGTGCGCGTCATCCGGTCCAAGGAATTCCTGCAGCACGACCCCGAGATGTTCGCCGTGTGGTGCTCGCTGCTGATCATCACCGCCTGCTCCACCATCGTCGCCTTCGTGTTGCCGGTGCACCTGCATCCGGCATCGTTGGCCGGGTTTCCCATCGCAATGGCCGTGCTGCTCGGCCGCGCCATCGCTCATTTCCACCGACGCGCCTGAGCCGGGGGAACCCGCTACAACTCCGCCTCTGCCATCAGTTCGGTGACCGTCATGTCCATCGCGCGCGCAATGCGAACGATGGAGACGAGGCCGGGATTCTGGACTCCGCGCTCGATGCTGCTCATGTAGGAACGGTCCACGGCGCTGACGTGCGCGAGATCCTCCTGGGAGATGCCTCGCGCGCGCCGGCTTCGGCGAATGGCATCGCCCAGTGCAGTGAGCACAGGGTCGTGGGCGTGCCGTGGCGAGGAAATAGGCATTCCCGCATAGTGGATTTATGATGGCAATCGCACCACGGACGATCACCCACAGAATTTTCAGCAGATCTTCCTGGCGCATGGGTTTCATCCTCGAACCACACCACCCTTGCGAAGGCCCAAGCATGAACACTGCCGGCATCGGCCGCCTACGGGAACTGGCCGAAACCATTGCCGTCGTTTCGCTATCGCACCTGTTGCCCACTACACGCGCGAAACTGCAGACCAACGCGCTTTCCGTGAACGCCTATCCCACCGAATTCGGCGGACTGGTCCATGTAGGCACTGCGCCGCACCGTGCGCCGGTCGAGCACGACCTGGCCCTGATCAGCGAATTGGCGGCGCAGGCGGGAGTCGAATGGCTGCTCTTCGATGCCGAGGCCCCAACCCTCGACGAGCTTCCGCTGTACGCGCCGCAACTGCCCGAAGCCTGACGCGCGCGGAGCCTCGCGTGCCGGACACCATCCGCCTTCACGCCCCGGCCTGTCCGGGCGCCTTGGGACGCTGATCGCGAAACACCCCTCAGAAGAGCGGCATTGCGAGGCGACGTTCGCGCCGCCCGCTCATACCCTACGTCCATGCGCTCATGAGCGTGTTCATTGCACTCCGGGACACGAGGACCGACGCCATGCTGACTGCCATGCCGAACATTCACCTTCCAGACCTGCCATCCGCGGGCGGGATTGACGCCACCGACGTGGTCGAAACCCGCCTGTGGACGGAAGAACACAACTGGCTGTATGCGCTGCTGCGCAGCGGCGACAACGTATCGCCCACGTTCCGCATCCCGGATCTGCTCAGTGCCTGCGTGGCCATCGTCTTCACCCGCGGCGACGCCGCCGAGCGCATTTTCGGATTTCTCGGAACGGATCTGGTCATGCGCTCGCCGACCACGCCGCGCCGACGCGAATCACTGTGGCGATCCCAGTACGAGTTGCTCCATGACCTGCAATGTTCCCCGGTGAACAGGCATCCGAACCCCAAGTTCGGACTCGACCAGATCACCACCGCCTGCGTAGCCCTGTGCCAGCAGGACGATCCATCCGGCGCGGCCGTACTCGGCCAGGCGCGCCGCAACATGGTGGAGCGCCATCTGGTCCAACGCGCGCCGCAACAGCGGCGCTGACCCTGCGGCGTCACGCCGCCCACCCGCACCGACCCGAACGGGCCACGGCTCCCGCCAGCCGCCTCCACGGCCCCACCCGCACTAGACCCTGACCGGCACTGCCGGTCCCCACCCCGCGCCCGCCCTGCGCTCGTCCAGTGGCGGATTGGTCCTGAACACCTTCGGGGGGCTTCGATGCGTCCGGTTGTCGTTTTCGTGTGGTCGATCACGTGTGCCATGCCGGTGCTGGCGACACCGTGCTGGGACAACGCGGCCCAGCGCTACGGCGTGGCGCCGGAGTTGCTCTATGCCATTGCACGCACCGAGTCGAACCTGAACCCGAAGGCGGTGAACCGCGCACATGCGCAACGCACCGGCAGCTACGACATCGGACTGATGCAGATCAACAGCCGGCACCTGCCCAAGCTCGCCGGCTTCGGCATCCGCGAGGCCGATCTCTACGACCCCTGCATCAACCTGCAGGTGGGCGCCTGGCTCATGGCTGACAGCTTCGCCCGCCACGGCATCACCTGGAATGCCGTGGGTGCCTACAACGCCGCTTGCAGCCAGCTCAAGGGCGAGGCCTGCACCAAGGCGCGCGCCACCTACGCCTGGAAGGTGTACCGGCACCTGCCGGCGGTACGTCAGAACCGCACGCCGCTGGCCGCCTGGCCGACCGCCACCACGGTTCCGTCGCAGCGCCGCGACCTGCACGTGAGGGTCGCGCCATGACGCGCAGGACGCACATGCCAGCGTGGCGCCCCAGCGCCGCAGCGTCATGCCTGGCCATCGCGGCGTGCGCGGCGACACCGCCCGCGCCGGTCGCTCCGCCCGCACCGGCAACGCCCATCGCACGGGCACAGCTGGCGCAGCGGGGACATGGCGACGGAGCGGCATTCGCACTGTGCCGCGGCGACGCCTGCCCGCAGCGCACGCCCAAGACCCTGGCACCGGCCGCTGTGCAATCCACAGCCCCGGCCGCGTCGGCAACGCCCGCCTTGCCGAGAAGTGCCGACGTCGAGCTCGAAGAGAGTACTCCGCCGCCCATCGCTTCGGTCCCCGCCAAGGCACCAGAGCCGCCGGCCTTCGAGCAGGTCTCCGTGCACTTCCCGTTCGCAAGCGCGCAGCTGGGACCGAGCGCCCGCGCGGCGCTGCGCGAGGTAGCGCCGCGGCTGGCCCAGGCGAGCGAGATCACGCTCAGCGGCCGTACCGACAGCACCGGCCCTGCGGCCACGAACGACGGCCTCGCCAAGGCCCGCGCTCAGGCGGTACTGCGCCAACTTCTGGCTCTGTCGCCCGCCATCGCGCCGCGCGTGAGCGTCGACGCGCAAGGCGCGTGCTGTTACGCCGAATCCAACGACAGCCCGGCCGGCCGGGCGAACAACCGCCGCGTCGAGATCCGCTACCGCATCGACGGACACGACCCGCCCTGAGCGGCAGACAGCCTTCACCAGCACTGGACCCCGGTCCGCCACCCCGCCCACGCGCCAACCCGTACCGACACCCGATCCCACCCGTCGTCTCGTCCTTTTCGCTGGAGCACTTTCATGAGCACTGCCATCCTGTCCACTCCCATCCCGGCCGCTCTGCGCTCGCCCACGCGCAAGCTCGCCGGCTTCCTCTGCCTGATGGTCATCGCCTTCGTTGGCCTGGCCCTCGCCTTCCCGAGCCACGCACTGGACCTCGTGGCCTTCACGGGCATCACCGGTCCGTTGACCTCGGCACTCACGCAAATCGCCGATCTGGGGCCCGGCATCAAGGCCCTGGTCGGCTTCGTCGGCTTCGTCGTCGCGCTCATCTCGCTGTCCGCGCTGCGCAATTTCGGGCCCGTGCTTTTTTATGTCGGCCTGGCCATTTTTGCGGCGGTGGGCTTGGTGATCGCCGGCGCGATCATGGGCGCGGTCGTCTGAGCCCCGGCGCGTCGAAATCCCGGAGGCCCACATGCAAGCGGACACCTACATCCCGCGGCGTCTGGACGATCAATGGAAGATCGGCTTCTGGGACGTCGACGTCGCCGCGCCCATCGTCCTGGCGTTCTTCATCGGCTACCTGTCCTCGAGCAAGGCGGCATTCGCAGCCTGCATGGCCGCAGGCATCGCCGTCTCGCGCTGGATCTCGCGCCTGAAGGCGGACAAGCACCCCGCCTTCGCGCTGCACTGGCTCTACTGGCATTTGCCGACGAACCCCGCGACGTCGATGCGCGCGACGCCGCCGTCGCACATCCGCCGCATGGTGGGCTGAGCCGGAGCACCGCCATGGACTTCGACCGACTCAGCGGCGACCTCAAGGACCTGCGCCGGCGCAACCGCGGCCTTGCCCTGGCCGTCGGGGCGCTGGCCACGGGCGTGGTGCTCGCGCTCATCGTCATCCTCAACCTGTTGGGCACGGTGCGCACGGTGATCGTGCCGCCATCGCTCAACAAGACCTTCTGGGTCAGCGGCGACAAGGCATCGAGCGAGTACCTGGAGCAGATGGGCAGCTTCGTTGCCTGGCTGATCCTGGATGTCACTCCCAGCACGATCGACTGGAAGAAGGACATCCTGCTCGGCTACGTCGATCCGGCCCAGTACGGCGCGCTCAAGACACGCCAGGAAGTAGAGGCCGAGCGCCTCAAGCGCATCAACGCCACCACGGCCTTCGCGCCGCAGCAGCTCGTGTCCAGCGAGGACACGCAGTCCCTGGTCGTGCGGGGACGCCTGCGCACCCTCGTCAACGGCTACGAGACCGCGAACGACCTCAAAGCCTACCGCATCGACTTCGGCCACGCCGGAGCCCGCATGCACGTCATCGGATTCAAGGAGGTGCCCTATGCGGTCAAGTGACATCGCATGCACGCCGCCACGCCTGGTCGGCCCCGCGCCCACCGGACCCCGGCCCGCCCCGACCAGGCTCGCGAAACTGCCTCCCTTGCACAGCGCACCGTCGCGCCAGCGCTGGGATAGCCTGTCCCCGGCGGCACGCCGCATCCTCGCCGTCACGGCCCTGTCCTTCGGCCTGCAGGCGCATGCGCTGCAGGTCGTGGAGGCCAGTGACGGTGTGGCCGTCGAGGCCATCGCTTCCCTGAAAGAGCCCACGCGCATCCGCATCGAGGGCACGCCGATCACGGACGTGTTCGGCAACATCTATTCGAGCCATTGCGGCGGCTCCCCCTTGCCGGCCGCTGCGGCATCCCCCGGGGTGCCCTCCACCACGCCCGGCCCGGCCACGCCGGCCGCCCTGACGTCCCCCGCGGTCAACCCGGCCGGCGACGTCATCGTCGAGTGCGACCGCGACAAGGGCGAGGTCTACATCCGCCCGGTCGGCGATGCGACGCGGCCGATCAACCTTTTCGTGTCTTCGGCCAGCGCCACCTACACGCTGCTGCTGCGGCGCTCCGACACGCCGGCCGACACCATCGTCATCCGCGACAAGACGCCGCGCGCGCTACGCCCGGCCACGCCCGACGCGGCGCCCTCCGGCCCGGCCCCCAGCCATGTGCGCACGATGAAGGCGCTGCTGGTGGCGATGGCCTCGGATCGCGTGCCGCCGGATGTCCGGGTCGAAGAAACATCGCGTTCCATCCAGCTTTGGGCCGAGGCGCGCTTCACGCTGCTGCGCCTGTACGAGGGCCGCGGACTCACCGGCGAAAAATACACGCTGCAGAACGTCGGCACGGCCCCGATGGTGCTCGCCGAGCAGGAGTTCGACCGTCCGGACAGCCGTGCCGGCGGCGCGGTCGCCGGTATCGCGATCGAGCACCACAACCTGCGTCCGGGCGAGACCACCAGCATCTACGTGATCCGGCGGGGAGGCACGCGATGAGCACGCCCTCCATGCCACCGGGCGGGCGCCCGCCCGGCTATGCCGTGCGCGGGCTGCTGGATCGCCTCTCGCCGCGCCAGCGTCAGTACGCCCTGCTGGCCGCCATCCTGGGCGGCGGCATCGGCCTGCTGTGGCTGATCTTCAGCTTCTCCGCCACGAACCACCAGCCGCACGGGCGGGCCGCCCCAACGCAGCCCGGCGACGTCACCAACATCGGCGTCCTGCCGCCCGGCGGCCAGGTGAATCCGGTGGACCAGTGGGTCGGTACCGCGGGCCGAAAGCTGGCCCAGTACGAAACCGAGCGCGAGGAACAGAGCCGGCTCAACAAGGAGCGGCAGGCCTTCGAGGGAAGAACGATGCAGCGTTTCGCCGAACTGGAGCAACGCCTGACCGCGAGCCAGCAGGCAGCCGCGCCGAAGCCCGCCGCACCGCCGCCACCGACCCCCACAGCCCCGGACCCGAGCCCCACGGCCATGCCGCCCGCGGCCAGCCTGCCGCCAGCGCCGCCGCCCACCGCCAGCGGCTTGGGTGCGATACCGGCCGGACCGCCCCACCTGCAGCCGCCCGCACCGCCAGCACCGCCGACGCCCGTGATCTCCCGGATAACACTGGCAGAGCGCGCCCGCCCGCCCGCCGGTGGCGATGGCACCGCCGCGCGGGACGGCCCACCTGCGTCGGCCACCACGCCCAAGACGGTCTCGACCTTCCTGCCCGTCAGCTTCACGCGCGGCATCCTGCTCGGCGGCCTGGACGCCCCCACTGGCGGGCAGTCGCAATCGAATCCGCACCCGGTGCTGATCCGGCTCTCCGACAACAGCGTCCTGCCCAACCAGTTCCGCGGCGAGTACCGCGAGTGCTTCATCATCGCGGCCGGCTACGGCGATATCAGCTCCGAGCGCGCCTACCTGCGCACCGAGAACCTGTCGTGCGTGCGCGCCGACGGCGCGACGCTCGAAGTGCGCATCCAGGGCAGCGTCTACGGCGAGGACGGCAAAGTCGGGATGCGCGGCAGGCTGGTGACCAAACAGGGGCAGATGCTGGCGAATGCGCTCCTGGCCGGGGTGGTCAGCGGTATCGGGCAGGGTCTGTCTACCGCCAACACCACCTACAGCACCTCGGCCCTCGGGACCATCGCGAGCGCGGACGGCAATGCCGACGCCTACCGGGCGGGCCTCGGGCAAGGCGTGGGCAAGGCCCTGGACCGCCTGGCCCAGTACTACATCAAGCTGGCCGAGAACACCTTTCCGGTCATCGAGGTCGACGCCGGCCGGCAGATCGACGTGGTGATCACCAAGGGCGTGCGCATCGACGTGCCGATGACCGCCATGGCCGGGCAGGCCACCCGCCGCTCCCCTTCCCCCGAAACCCGCTACCTGGAGGCCACCGATGATGGCAACTACTGACCCCGTGCGCGCGCGGCGCCCTCGTTTCGCCGCAAGGCTTCTCCCTGCGGCGCTGTGCGCGGTGCTGCTGGCCGCCGCCACCCCCGGCCAAGCCACGACGCCCGACGAAACCCGCCTGCTCGGCGCGCTGCGCAAGGCCCATCCCGGCACCCAGTTCACCGAGGTGGCACGCACCGAGGTCGAGGGCCTCTATGAGGTCTGGATGAATGGCAACGTGGCCTACGTCTCGGCCGCCAACCCGCGCTTCTTCGTCTTCGGCCGCCTCTTCGATACGGCCAACATGCGCGACATCACGGGACCCAGGATCGCGCAGCGCGGCACTGCCCAAGGCGGGCAGCTCCAGTCGGAGTCGACGTCGGCGGCGCCCGTCTCGATCGACCAGTTGCCCCTGGCCGACGCGATCAAGACCGTGCGCGGCAATGGTCAGCGCAAGGTCGCGGTCTTCAGCGATCCGAACTGCATCTACTGCAAGCAACTGGAGCCCGAGCTCGCCGGCATCGACAACGTCACTGTCTACACCTTCCTCGTGCCCTTCCAGGGCGAGACCCGGCCAGTCGCGATCTGGTGCTCCGCCGACCGCGAGCGCGCCTGGCGGCAATGGATGTTGCAAGCGGACGCGAGTCTGCAGCAGCCGACTGCAAGCTGCGAGCACCCGATCGCGCGCAACCTCGAACTGGCACGCAGGCTCGGGGTGCAGGGCACACCCACGCTGATCTGGGCCGACGGCACGCGCACCGACGGCTACGTCGGCCGCCAGGTGCTGGAAGCCCGGCTCGCCGAAGCCGCCAAGTCCGCATCCAAGCCGGCCAGCACGGGGAAACGGCCATGAGCACGACAACGCTTCGCCTGTGCGCCATGGCCCTGCTCTTGCCGCTGGCCGCCTGCGTCAACATGTCCGGGCTCAGCGGCGGGTCCAAATACGCCTGCACGGCGCCCGAGGGCGTGGCCTGCGACTCGGTGTCGGGCACCTACGCCAACGCGCTGCACGAGAACCTGCCCAGCCAGCGGACGTCGGGCACCGCCGCGGGCGATGCAGCGGCGCCGTCGAGGAGCGCGGTGCCCGTCGCACCGGCTCCGGCCCGCCAGCCGCTCGCGGCTCCCACAGCCGCGAACGCGCTGGCCGTCACCGGCGACGCGCCCGCCCTGGCGCTGCGCTCCCAGGCCCGTGTCCTGCGGCTGTGGACCAAGCCCTGGGAGGACGCCGACGGCGACCTGTGGGACCAGGGCTACGTCTACGTCCAGGTGGAGACCGGGCGCTGGCAGATCGACCACGTCCGCCAGCACATCCGCAACCAGTACGCGCCGCTGCGCCCACCGCCCGCGAACCCCTCCCCCGCCCCGTCCTCGTCCGGCCCGGCGCCCACCGAGACCGACGCGCCCGCCCCCTCCGAGGGCGCGGTGCAGCGGCCCACGTCCCTCAACCCCTTCCCTTCGCTCAGCCGGCCTCCGGCGGGCCTGGGCGCCCGTTCGCAGTGAGGCCACCATGCGCATACCCTCCACCGAAGCGTCGTCCGGCGAGTTCCGCGCGGCACTGCTCTTCCCCTTCGCGCTGCCAGCAGACACGCCGGCCGAACAGTTCGCCGGCTGGCTGCCCTACTCGGCCTACCTCGCCGAAGAGAAGCTCTTCGTGAACCGCGACGGCATGGGCTTTCTTCTGGAAGTGATGCCGCAGTCGGGCGCCGACGAGCGCATGGCTGAGGTGCTGGTTTCGCTCTACGCCAACTGCCCGCCGGACACCGGCCTGCAGTTCCACCTGTTCGCCTCGCCGCACATCCGCCACCAACTGCGCCAGTACACCAACCTGCGCGTGGAGGACGAGGACCAGGCCGAGAAGGCCCGCCCCTTTGGGCGGCCTGTGCCCAACGAGAACCTGTTCCGCAAGCTCGCGCGCCAGCGCGTGCAGCACCTGCTGCGCGGCACGCAGACCTCGCTCACCGCGGGCTTCCACTACACCTTGCGGGACTTCCGGCTGATGCTGAGCGTGTCCTTCCCCGGCGATGCGGCGGATCTGAACAGCCGCGAGGCGCTGCTGACGCTGCGCGACTCGATGGCCGCCACGCTGCGCGCGGCCATGCTGCCCAACCGCGTGTGCGATGCGGCCGACCTGATCAACTGGTGTGCGCTCTTCACCAACCCCGACCGCATTGCGCACTCCGACGCCGAGGACCTGAACTTCGACGATGACCGCTGGCTGCACTACGACGACGGCCGCGAGATCCGCGACCAGATCGTGGACTTCGACACCATCCAGGATCCGCACCCCTCCGGCCTCACGCTCTGGAAGGAGACCAGCGCCGAGGTGCTGGAAGCGCGCTTCTATTCGATCAAGAGCTTCCCGGAGAAATTCGCGTTATGGCAGATGGGCTCGCTGATCGGCGACCTCATGCAGCCGGCGCTGCAGTACAGCGCGCCCTTCCTCATCACGCTGGGCGTGCACATCCTGGACCCCAACGCCACCAAGTCCATCGTCACCGCGAACCACGTGCGCGCGACGCAGAACGCCAAGTCGAAGATGGCCGACGTGATGCCGGACGTGAGGAAGAAGCTTGACGACTGGTCCGCCGCGGCCAACGCCATCGACACCGGCGGCAGCCTCGTGAGCCTGTACCACCAGCTCGCGATCTTCACCCACCCGGACAAGTCCGCCTCGGCGCACGAGGCCGCCAACGCGATCTGGCGCGCGCGGGGGTTTCAACTCAATTCCGACGCCTACATGCACAGGCAGGCCTTGCTCGCGAGCCTGCCCATGACGCTGACGCCGAGGATGCACAAGGACCTCGGCAAGATGCGCCGCGTCACGCGCAAGACCATGTCGAACGCGATCCACATGGCGCCGCTCATCGCGGAATGGCGCGGCACGCGCACACCGGCGCTGGTCTTCGGCGGCCGCCGCGGCCAGGTCATGACGCTCGACCTCTACGACAACGATCTCGGGAACTACAACTTCGCCATCATCGGCGCCCCCGGCAGCGGCAAGTCGGTGCTGATGAACGAGCTGGCCTGGTCCTACCGCGCGATCGGCGCGAAGGTCTGGATGCTGGACCTGGGCCGCAGCTTCGAGAAGCTCTGCAGGAAGGCGCAGGGCACCTACATCGAATTCCGTGCGGATTCCAAGATCTGCCTGAACCCGTTCACGATCGTGCACGACATCAACGAGGACATCGACATGCTCGTGCCGGGCATCGCCAAGATGTGCTCGATGCAGCACACGCTCGAGGAGGTGCAGTACAAGGCCATCTCCGCCATGGTGCTCAAGCTGTGGCGCGAACATGGCCCGGACCTCACGATCACCGGCGTGCGCGACGCCTTCAAGACCGGGACCATCGAGGAACTGGGCGTCAACGGTGACCAACGCATCCGGGATCTGGCGATCATGCTCAATCCCTACGCCAAGGGCGGGCAGTACGAGCGCTTCTTCGAGGGCCGGTCCAACATCGATTTCAGCAACGATTTCATAGTCGTCGAGAATGAGGAACTCAAGCGCCGGCCCGACCTGCACGCGGTGGTCAACATCCTTCTGTTGCACCAGATCACCGGGGAGATGTACCTCACGCGCAACCGGCGCAAGGTGCTTTTCATCGACGAGCTGAAACAGCAGTTGGGGGACATCGGCGCAGACGATCCCGTCAAGGCGGCCGTGGTGGAGGAGGCAGCTCGCCGTGCGCGCAAGTATGGCGGTGCGCTCGGCACGGCGACACAAAGCGCGGACGACTACTACGGCAGCGCCCAGATGGAAGCGGCGTTCAATTGTTCGGACTGGGTGTTCCTGCTGCGGCAGAAGCCCGAATCCATCGAGATGCTCGACCGCAAAGGGCGGCTCTCGATGGACGAACCCAAGAAGCGCTTGCTGAACTCCTTGCGCACCGAGGCCGGTGCCTTCTCCGAACTCTACATTTCCTCGCCCGTCGGCGAGGGCGTGGCCCGCAACATCCTCGACCCGGCAACCCATTTGCTGTTCTCCAACAAGCTGGAGGACAACGCCCCGATTGACGAACTGCGCGCCCAGGGCCTGTCGATCGACGAGGCCATCACCGAGCTGCTGCGGCAGCGGGGGCATGCGATATGAAGGCGCTCCTGCTGCATGCGCTCGTCGCCGTGCTCCTGGCCGCTGCCGGCATCGCGGCCTACGACCGCTGGGTGCTGCGGCCTGCCCTCGTCGTCGGCGTAGTGGACCTGTCGGAGGTCTACCGCGCCAAGGAAGCGGAGTTCACGCAACTGCTCACGAACACCGGCAGCGACGCCGAGCGCGAACGGGCGCTCGCGCTCGCGCGCCGTTTCTCGCAGCGCCTGCCCGCCGCGCTGGAGGAGCTGCCGCAGGAGTGCGGCTGCCTGGTGGTGATCAAGAGCGCGATCGCCGGCGCGCCGAACAGCCGCGACCTGACTCCGGTGTTGCGCAGAAAGGTGGACCAGCCATGACCGAACCTGTCTCCACCGATGCGGCCATCCGGCGGTCTGGCTGGTGGCGCCTCCACGCCCGGTCCTTCGCGGAGTTCCTGCGCCACATGCGGCGGCGCTGGTACCTGTACCTGCCGGTGTTCGCGATCTGGGGCTTCGCCTACGTGCGCCTGTTCGTCGACCCGACGCCGCGCGTGCCGCTGCTCGTCAACTGGACGCCGAGCCTGCCATACCACGTGGCACTGATGCAGTTCCAACAACGGCCCGTGCAGCGCGGCGACCTGATCGTCTTCGCCTTTGCCGGGGAAGCCCAGGCGCACTACCGCGGGCTGCGCGGACAGCCCTTTTTCAAGCGGGTGCGCGGCGTGCCGGGCGACGTGGTCACGGTCTCGGACCGCACGGTCTTCGTCAATGGCGAGGCCGTCGGCCGGGCCAAGACCCACGCCTACGACGGCCACCCGCTTGCGCCCATCGCGCCGGTGGTGATCCCGCCGGGGCACTACTACGTCCAGGGCATCGGACCCCACAGCTTCGACTCGCGCTATGCCGAGAGCGGCCTGGTACGCGACGGGCAGGTGGTGGGCATCGTCCAGCCGATCTTCTGAGGAGCCGGACCATGCGCCGCAAATCCTGCATCGCCCCGCGCGCCCGCGCTGGCCTCGGCCTCCTGCTGGCCATCCTGGCGGCTGCCTCGAATCCCGCGCGGGGCCAGACCAGCCCGGCCTTCGGTCCGCTGGGCACGCCCTCCACGGCCGCGCCCGCCGACGATATGCCGCTGGCCGACTACCTCGGTCTGCTGCGGCAGATCGCCCCGGCCGCCGAGCAGGGAGCCCGCACCTACCTTGCCGCCGCGCAACTGCGCTGCGGCCGCGCGCCGACCACGGCCGAGCTGCGGCAGGCCTTGTCCGAGGGTGACGGCCACCCGGCGCTGATGGGGCTGATCCGCGCCGCCCACCAGCAGGACAAGGCGGCGCGGGACCGGTGGATCGCACAGATCCCGTGCCCGCGGGGAGCTGCGCGATGAAGCGCGCCGCCTGCCTCTCCGTCGCCCTGCTGGCCGGGGCCGGCCTGCCCGCGCACGCCACCGACCTTGGCACCCTGGGGCCGACCTACGAGATCGCTGAGCCGCACCTCCTCC
Organism: Acidovorax sp. FG60; assembly: GCF_057808995.1. Classification (NCBI taxonomy): domain Bacteria; kingdom Pseudomonadati; phylum Pseudomonadota; class Betaproteobacteria; order Burkholderiales; family Comamonadaceae; genus Acidovorax; species Acidovorax sp. FG60. Next base: position 79,669 of record NZ_JBMDJC010000008.1, on the reverse strand, counting down.
GCATGATCGAGGAACGCCTGCGGGACAAGGAGCGTTCGGGCGAACTGGCCCGCATCGAGCAGGAGGCGCGCGCCCGCGGCACCGACACCGTCAGGAATCCCATGCCGGTCGCCGGCGTGCGGACCACGGTAGCACCACGCACCTTCTACTTCGACCCCACGTACGCGCTGGACCACAACGTCCTGGGCGCTCAAGGCGAGCTGCTATTCGCCGCAGGCACGCAAGCCAATCCGCTGGACATCGTTTCGCTGTCGCGCCATCTGCTGTTCTTCGACGCCCGCGACACCCGCCAGGTGCGCCGCGCGCTCGAGCTGATGGCGCACTACCAGGGAAGGCTCAAGCCGATCCTGACCGGGGGCTCCTACCTGGACCTGATGAAGTCCTGGCGCATACCCGTCTACTACGACCAGCAAGGGCTGCTCACCCGACGCCTGGGCATCACGCAAGTGCCCGCCCTGGTCTCGCAGGACGGCAAGCGGCTGCGCATCGACGAGATGGAGGTGACCCGATGAGCACTTCCTGCTTCGTCCATGCGCTCCGGTGGCTGGCCGGGCTCGTTCTGGCGGTGGGTTGCGCCGCCGCGGGCGCGACCACCTGCACCGGCAAGTTCCCCAATCCCATCACCGACATTTGCTGGAGCTGCATCCTGCCTCTGAGCATCGGCAGCGCCCGCATCGGCGACTTCGGCTCGCAGGAGGACATCGAGAACCCGGGCAGCCCGCTGTGCACCTGCGGCGTCAACCCCGTCATCGGCTTGTCGATCGGCTTCTGGGAGCCGGCCCGGCACGTCGAAGCCGTGCGCAAGCCCTTCTGCCTGACCTCGCTCGGCGGCATCGACCTGAACCCCGGTATCCCGGCGCCCGAGGCCGCGCGCTTCACGCGGTCCGAGGGCGATGGCGACGGCGGCAGCTTCTACCAGGCCCACTTCTACGTGAACCCCGTCCTCTACTACCTGGAGGTCGTCACCGACTTCCCCTGCCTGGAGAAGGGTTCATTCGATTTGGCCTACCTGACCGAGGTCGATCCGCTGTGGGCCGATGACGAACTCACGCTGATCATCAATCCCGATGCCGTGCTCTTCGCCAACCCCGTGGCGATCGCGGCCTGCGCGGCCGACTGCGTGGCCGCTTCGCTGGGCTTCGGCATCCGCGAGATGTTCTGGTGCGCCGGTTGCCAGGGCGGCCTGTATCCCATGAACGGCCATGTTCCGTACCACCTGGGCGGCGTGCGCACCGCGGCGCTGATGGCGCAGCGGCTGACGGCCAAGATGCACCGCGAGCTGATCGCCTGGGGCTGGCACGGCACACCGGGCCTGTGCGGGCCGTACTTCCTGCCCGTCATGGACAAGGCCGCCTACAAGACGCAGCTCACCCACCCGATCCCGTCCACGTCGAAGGAAGCCGGCAAGTGCTGCCAACCCTTCGGCCGCCAGACCGTCACCTGGGGTGCCGGCAAGGAGTACCCGGTGCGCGGCGAAGACTTCAGTTTCATCTTGTTCAGGAAAAGGAACTGCTGTGTGGGCTACTGACCTTCTCCTACGGCACCGGATCACCCTGGCCTTGGCCCTGGCGTTGCACGCGACGACGTCGCCGGCCGCCGGGCCCGCTGCACCCGACATCTCCGAGGCCGACCTCGAGCGCGTGCGCCGCGAGCAGCCCGCCGTCACCGAGCAGGACATCGAGCAGGCACGGCGCAGGCACCGCATGCCGGGCAACGCCGAACTGAAGGCCGCACCGGTGCCGTCGGCACCGGCCATCGACACCCTGCCCCAGCCGGCAACGCGCGCGCCGATCGACCTCGAGGCGCTGGCGCGCGGCTATGCCTCGCAGTCCGACGCGATGCAGGCCGCCGAAGGGCTGGCGCGCGGGCCGGGTCTTTTCGTGTTCGTGAGCCTGTCGATGCCGCAGCCCGCGCTGCAGCGCCTGATAGACCAGGCCGCGCGCGCCCGCGCCTCGGTCATCCTGCGCGGCCTTGCCAAGGGTTCGTTGCGCGAGACCGTGGCCCAGGTACAGCCGCTCATCGGCACGCGCCAGGTCGCGGTGCAGATCGACCCGCAGGCCTTCGACCGCTTCTCGATCGCCCGTGTGCCCAGCTTCGTGCTGGTGCGTGACGGCACGCGGCCGGTCTCCTGCGCCGGCGGCACCTGCGCGCCGCCCGAGGCCTTCGTGCGCGCGGCCGGCGACGTGAGCCTGGACTACGCGCTGGAGCACATGGTGCGCGCCGCCCCGGCGTTCCAGGGCGACGCCGCGGGATTCCTGCAGCGGCTCAAGAAGTAGGAGCCCGCCATGCGCCTCGCCCTCTCCCTTCTGCTGCGCCGGACCATCGTCTGGTTCACGCTGACCTGCTTCGTCACGACGCAGACGGCCGCCCAAACCGGACCGCATGCTGAGGGCACGGCCGCGGGCCAGGCCGCCAACCCTGTGATCCGCGGCGCGATCAACGCCCCCGACGCCTCTGCGGTGGTTCCGGGCTACACCACCACGCCCCCCGAGCGCGGCTACTACGGCCAGCCCAACCTCTCAGGCCAGACCAGCGCCCGGCTCGCCGCCTGCGCGACAACCCCGAACGATCCCACCTGCCAGGCACTGCTCGGCGCGCGGGCCTCGGCCAACACGCCGCGCGAGGCCGTCTCGCCCTACGACCCTGCCGTCCTTGGCGCGCGCCGCGTGGCGGCCAACCCTTCGACGGCACTGGAGGACATCGCCAGCTACTACAGCGGCTGCCAGATATACACCGTGGCCACGCCTTCGGCGGAGACCCGCGTATGCCGACAGTACAGCGGCGCGACGGCCCAGTCTTGCGGCCGCACGCTGTCCGTGTCGATCTCACGCACCAGCAGTTGCCCGCCGGGCGAGTGGTTCGCCCAGGCCGCGTCCGGCAGCGTCGCGTTGGCCGTGCAGTGCAAGCCGGACCAGCCGGCCTCAGGGCAACGCTTCCGGGTGACCAGCGGCGGCGTGCCCGTAGCCTTCTTCGACGTGGACGCCGCCTCGGGGCTGGTGTTTCCGCAGATGGTGGCGCCCCTGCCCATCCCCTCGTGGCCGCCGGGGGGCCAGAACGGCGTCTGGGTCGTGAACAACCGCTGCAATGGCGACGCCTGCCGACTGACCGGCTTCATCGCGCAGGAATACCGCCAGGTCTGCATGGGCGGCGGCGGGGACTCCGGAGACACGAACTGCACCAACGAGCGCCCATTCCTCGAGGTCTACGGCGCCTGCCCCGCCGGCACGCAAAGCGGCGACCGGATCGCCTACACGACCGGCTCGGGCGGCGACGCCGGTGACACCCAGATCACCTACCTCGAAGAGGGCCGCTGCTATGCCCCCAGCACCGACCCCAGCGACGCGCCGGGCCAGGACACGACGGGTACCTACCCGGCTTCCTACTGGCGTCCCGGCGGAAACCGTCCCATCGTCGGCTTCCGGTTGAACCCGCTGTACGGCCCGATCCCGCAGATGGCGCTGAGCTTCGAGCGGCCGCACACCACGGTGACCGAGTCCGACCAGTGGGACGATCAGTGCCCCGCGCTGGAGAGCGAAGGGCGCTGCGCCATCACCGGCGCGGCGCGCTGCGTCGGAGGACCGGCCACCAAGGTGATCGACGGGGCGTCGGTGACGCGCGCGTGCTGGCGCTACGAGACCTCGCTCTCGTGCCAGTATGGGGCGCCCACCGACGAGTGCGCGCCGCTGGCCGCGGCGGGCTGCACCCCGAACAGCACGGTCTGCCGCCAGATGAACCCGGCCACAGGCACCTGCGAGGTCGCCGAGAACACCTACAACTGCCCGGTGGCCGCCAGCTCGGCGGTGACGGCGCGTAACTGCCCGACCGACGTCTTCTGCATCGCGGGCAGTTGCTTCAACACCACCTACACCAACGATGCCGACTTCGCCCGGTCGATGTCCTTCCTGGAAGCGGGACGCGAGGCCGGGGTCTACCTCGACACAGACAACCTGCAGGTTTTCAAGGGCGAAGCCAACCGCTGCCGCGACCGGCTGCTCAAGAACTGCTGCACCTCGGACTCGGCCGGCAGGGGAATGAGCAACCAGAGCATGTTCGGCGTCGGGTCGAGGCTGGTTTTCGATGTGTTGATGAATTCCGGCAATCGCGAATTCCTCTACCACGGTATGCAGGCGCTGCTGATGAGCGGCGGGTTCTCAGGCAGCTTTACCACCTACGGCGTCACGGTGGCCATCAATGGCACGGCCCTGCCTGCCGGCTCGGCGGTGCTCTATGCCGGCGAGAGCGTGGTGGTGGCCTTCGACCCATGGAGCCTGGTCATCGCGATCGTCATCTACGTGGTGATGTCGGCGATCTCCTGCGACGAAGAGGAAGGCAAGCTCGCGATGAAGGAAGGTGCGCGGCTGTGCCACACGGTCGGCACCTACTGCTCATCGTGCATCCGCGTCCTGGGCAAGTGCGTCTCCTGCATCACGCACACCACGACCAAGTGCTGCTTCAACTCGGTTCTGGCCCGAATCATCAACGAGCAGGGTCGGCTTCAGGTCGCGAAGTGGTGGGGCACAGCCGAGGGGCCGGACTGCTCGGGCTTCACGATCGCACAGCTGCAGAGCCTGGACTTCGCTCGCATGGACCTGACCGAGTTCTATGCGTCGATCGTGCCGAACATGCCCGATGTGGGCGCGATGCAGGGCGGCGCCGCCGGCCGCGCAAGCAACTGCTACTACGGCAAAGGGAGATGCCAATGAACACCGCCACCCGCGCCGGGTGCTGCTTCGCAGGCATCGCCCTGATCCTCCTCCTCGCCACGCGAGTGCATGCCGAGCCAGTCCGCACGCCCGTGTCGGATGCGCGGCCCGTCCTGCTGGCGGCCCTGCAGTCAGCGGACGGCACGGCCCACGGCGTGCTCACCGGCGAAGTGGCGGATGCGATCACCCGGCATTTCCAGGCCACCTCTCCGATCTACATCGATGTGTCCACCGCGAAGCGCTACCGGGAGGCGGGCTGCAGCCGGCTCAAGGTGCTCTTCTGGCAGGAAGGCGTGAAGCTGCCCAACATGGCGGCGCCGCGCAAGCAGACGATCGAGTTCGGCATCAACTATTGCCTCGACGGCCTGCCGCCGAAGTCGCTGCTGTGAGGACGTCATGACGATCCGTCCCTCCCCTGCGTGCCTGCGGTTGCTGCCGGTTCTGGCGCTGGTCGCCAGCGCCGCTGCGGCTCAGGAAGCGGCCCCTGCCGCCGGGCACGGCGAGACCCGCGCCTACTGGTCCGACCGCTGGCGCGGCTGGCACTTCTACGAAGACCCTCCGCTGGAGGATCCCGCGCCGCCACGCGCCCAGGCCGCCCCGGCCAAGCCGGCCCAGCCGGTCGCCTCGCCCCGTCCGCCCGAACTGGTGGAATTCGAGCGGCTGCAGAAGACCCTCGAAGACCTGCGCAACATCGCGATCATGCGGCCGACCGAGTCCAACGTGCGGCGCTACATGGAGCTGGAGATGCAGGTGGTGAACCGTGCATCCTACTTCGCCGATGTGGCGCAACGCGTGGCCTGGGCCACGCCCGAGCTCGATCCGACATTGCAGGGCCGGCCCGTCAACGCCCAGGCGCTGGAAGTCTTCGAACGCCAGCAACGGACCGACCGCTCCGCCTCGGTCGCCACGCTGGGCCGCGACCACGTGCTCATCTTCTTCTACCGCAGCGATTGCCCGTACTGCCACACCTTCGCGCCCACCTTGCAGGCGTTCGAGGCACGCCATGGCATCCAGGTCGTGGCCGTGAGCGTGGATGGCGGCGCGATGCCGGGCTTCCCGCGCTCCCGCCCCGACAACGGCATCGCCACGGCCCTGCAGGTGACCCAGGTGCCGGCCGTGTTCCTGGCCCAGCCCGCCACCGGAAAGATCACCCCGATCGGCTCCGGCGTGCTCTCCGAGTCGCAGTTGCTCGAGCGCATCGCCATCGTTTCCTCGCCCACCGGCGAGGCCACGCTGCCCAGCGCGACCCAGCACATGGCCCTGCCCTAGGAGGTCTCCATGTCCCATCCCTCCCGTCCTGTCCATGCCCGCAAGGCCGTCGCGCTGGCGGTGGCCCTGGCCATGCTGTCCGCCACGCTGCCGGCGCGCGCCGACCTCAACAGCGAGGTCAACGACATGTTCAACAACCTGGGCGCCATAGGGAACTACACCGCACCGGGCGCGTTCCGCGGCCAGACCTACAACACCTACACAGGCGGTTCGCTCATGATGCGCTCGCCCAACAAGGTCTACCAGCTCGCGGCGATCCAGTTCCCGAGCGTGAAGGCGGGCTGCGGTGGGATCGATGTGTTCGGCGGCTCGTTCTCGCACATCTCCGCGCAGGAGTTCAAAAACCTCTTGCGCAACATCACGGCCGCGCTGCCCGGCATAGCGTTCCAGCTCGCGCTCGAGGCCGTCTCCCCGCTGCTGGGTGGCCTGACAAAGTGGGCCAAGGGCTTGGAGACCTGGATCAACAACGCCCGGATCAACTCCTGCGAGACCGCGAAGGCGATCGTCAGCTCCGCAGCCGAGGCGGTGGGCTACAGCTCGCAGGAAACCTGCTCGGACCTGGCGATGGAGATGGGCCTGGAGAGCGACCGCGACGCGGCCCGCCGGCGCTGCTCGACCGACCGGCCCAGCATCCTGTCTTCCGCCCGCTCCTCGGGTGACGCCAACGTGCGCAACAAGGCTCCGTTCGTGGGCAACCTGACCTGGAAGGCGCTGCAGTACACCGGCTCCTACCTCGACGACGCGGGGCGCGAGCTCATCATGAGCATGGTCGGCACCGTCATCTACTACCCCGAGGAATCGGGGCGCGATCCGGAGCCGATCGCCCCGACGCTCACGTCGATCAGCCAGTTGCTCTACGGCCAGGCAGCCGGTTCGGGCAACAACGTCATCCAGCACCTGCTGCGCTGCAACGACTATTCGGCCTGCGACGTCGTCTCGACCAATACCGCCTACGACCACGTGCCCTTCACGGCGCGCGTGGAGACCATGATGCGCTCGATCGCCGACCGCATCGCCACCCGCACGGCGATCCCCAACAACTCCGCCGAGGTCGGCTTCGTCAACCAGACCACCGAGCCGGTCTACAAGATGCTTTCGGTCGGCACCAGCATCCCGGGCTCGGGCCTGGCCGACAGCCTAATCGGCCAGTACCGCGACGTGATCGCGGCGGACTACGCCTACGTCTTTCTCGAAAGGAACCTGCGCCTGGGCATGGCGGCCCTGGCGAAGGACTACACGCTGCAGCAGGCGCAGCGCGACCAGGCCAACCAGATCCGCCAGCGCGCTCAGGCCATCCTGCTGCAGATCTCCCAGGAGAAGAACCTCCTGTATGCGAAGGTCGGTTCCTACCGCGCCGTCGCCAGCCACCTGGAGCAGTTGGAGCGCCAGTTGCGCTCGAGCATGCCCCAGCATGTGATGGACATGCTGGGCCAGCAGGCGGCCCACCTGTCGCGTTGACGCCGATGGTAGGGCACGACCATGTGGGAGATCTACGCCTACCAGAACGCGGACAGCCTGTTTGGGGTGTTCAATGCGTCCGCCGCGATCCACGCCTCCGGCGACTACGCATCGGCAGTCGCGGCGGTGGCCTTCTGCGGCTTCGTCGCCGCCCTGATCGCCTACGCGTTCGCCCCTGAAAAGCTCCAAGGCTGGAAGTGGCTGGCCTCGGTGGTGCTGGTCTTCGGCATCCTGATCGTCCCGAAGGTCACCGTGGGCATCATCGACAAGACCGGCGGCTCGCCGGTCAAGGTCGTGGACAACGTGCCCTTCGGGGTGGCGCTGCTGGGCAGCCTGACCAGCACCATCGGGCACACGCTCACCGGGCTGTTCGAGACCGCCTTCCAGGTGATCCCCGGCGCGGGGGCCTTGCCGGCCGAGCTCTCCTACCAGCAGAACGGCCTGATGTTCGGGAACCGCCTGGTCAGGGAGACCGGCAACGTGGTGTTCCAGGACCCCGCCTTCCGCACGGACCTCGTGAACTTCATTCACAACTGCGCGATGTATGACCTGATCGACAGCTCGCTCGATCCGGCCACCTTCTCCGCCTCCGACGATGTCTGGCCGCTGATGGCCTCGCCCAACCCTGCGCGGTTCAGCACGCTCACGGGCGCAGGCGGCGCCGTGGGCGTGGACACCTGCCCGAACGTGTACCAGAGCCTCAATGGCCGGCTGCCGGCGCAACTCCAACGCATCCAGGGGCGTCTGGCCTTCCAGCTCAACCCAACGCTACCCGGCACCGCGGCGGCGGCCGCGATCGCAGGCCAGATCCAGCAGGCCTACCTCAAGAACAGCATTGCCAATGCGTCAGCCACCGCCGCGGACATCATCCGGCAGAACGCCATGCTCAACGCGCTGGAGGACACGGGCAAGATCGTCGGGCAGAAGGTCAATGACCCGGCGGCCATGGTGCTGGCCGTGGGCCGGGCCCAGGCCGTCGCCCAGATGAACGCCTCGTGGCTGAATTACGGCAAGGTCGCCGAGCAGGCACTGCCCGTCTTCCGCAACGTGATCGAAGCGGTCACCTACGCGATGTTCCCGCTGTTCGTGCTCCTGCTGCTGCTCACCAGCGGCCGCGAGACGATGATGGCGTTCAAGGGGTATGCGTCGATCCTGATCTGGATCCAGCTCTGGCCTCCACTGTACGCCATCCTCAACTACATGGCCTCGATCTACGCGGCCTACGACCTGGCAGCCGCGGCGGACCTGGGCACCGGCACGAAGGCGCTGGCGCTGCAGACGGCCTCGGTGATCTATTCCCGCGCGCTCTCGGGTGAGGCGATCGTGGGGTATCTCGCCATTAGCATTCCCTTTGTAGCCTGGGCCGCACTGAAAAGGATGGAGAACTTCGGCACGGCGCTGGTGGGCGGGCTGTCAGGCTTGCAGGCCATGCTGTCGGGCTCGACTTCGGCGGTCACCGTCGGCAATACGTCGCTGGGCAACGTCTCCATGGACCAGATGCAGCTCGCGCCGAACCGTACCTCGGCATTCATGGGGAGCTGGCAGCACGACCTGAGCGGCAACACCTTCTCGGCGAACGCGCTCACGGGCAGGACGGCGGTGAGCCTGCTGCGCAACCAGGGCTACGCATCGCGGGTCGTGTCGATGCGGGTGTCCGAACAGGACGTGCAGGACGCCAGCCGGCAGGTGGATGCCGCGCGCAGCGAGGCGGTGGCGGCCAGCAGCGAGCGATCGTCCGTACTGGCGGAGGCCTTCACGAAGGGCGTGGCCAAGTTGCGGTCGTCGCGCAGCAGCAGCGGCTCCACGTCGAGCAGCTTCGAGCAGTTCGGCGAGACGCTCAATCGGCTGGACCAGATTAGCAGGAGCGTCTCGGACACCACGGGCCTGACACAGGCGCAGGTCGCGCGAATAGCGCTGGGGGCCTCTGGCCGACTTGGCGTCAACACCCCCCTCTTCGGTCTACAAGGCAACGCAACAGCTGAGAAGGCCTATGCATCGGGTTTGTCCAAGGCAGAGCAGCAGGCTCTTGCCTCCATGACGAGTGAACAACTTGCCGAGTTCAAGCAGTTCGGCGACCGAGCATCGCAGGACAGGAGCTTCATGAACGTCATAGCGAGCGATGCACGTGAAGCCCAGGACCTCGCCTCACGCCTGTCTTCGACCGCTACACGCTCGGAGCGTGCCGACGCAAGCCTCGCGGAGCGAAGCGCCTTCGCGGAGCGCGTCTCGACAGCGTACGAACGGGGCGAGACGATCTCTATCGACATCGCCCAGGACCCGCACAACCTCGCCATGTTCACCCGCTACGCCGAGCAGTACGGCGGCAACAGCGCCTCCGCGCACGTGCTGATGGAAGCGGAACTGGCCCGACAATCCCTGCGCCCGCATAGCGTGTTCTCGGACGGCACGGCGGTGCCAACGACCTTTGGCGACCTTCAGGCCCATCACCTGCGGAACTCCGGCGATCCGGCACTTGCACCCGACCTCACAGGGCGCCACCAATCGAATCAAGGTGACGTGCGCCGGTTCGGTGGCGGCGCAGCGCCCCCCGCGCCGATGGCGGGTTCGCCTTCATCGGTGCGCAGCACGATTCATCAGGAGGGTCAGCGCATCCGGGCAAGCACTTCGGCCGATCAGGGAGGATTCGACCGAAAAGCCCAGATCACGCAGACACCAGACGGCACCCTAGCTTCCGAGCGTTCCCTGATGAAGCAGACTGGGAAGCAGATCAAAGAAGACGCCGCCCCGATCATCAACGATGCGACTCAAGCCGTTAAGGACGCCTTGAAGAAGTAGATCCGTTAGATGTTCTTGTCGGCGTCGAACATGTGGTTTCCAAGCTCCGGTCGCGGTGGCTTCATGAACGGCATGTGTCCTTCATCGCGCCAGTAGTTGGCCGCGACATCACGGCTTGACGTTCCAAGTCCCCCAGGGATGGGCTCGATTTCTTCTTCGGTTTGGAGTGGAAGGCGACCTTGCCGTTTCCCGATCTGTGACAGCCCACCGCCGATCGCTGCGCCGAACAGCGCGCCCACGGCCATCATGACAACACACAGGCCCCAGTCATCGTTGCGGGCCGACAGGTACCCAGCACCGATGCCCAGCAGCAGGAAGAAGAGGAAGATGGCTTTTCGCATGAGCACCTCCTGACAGTTACCCTATCAGCGGCGACCTTCATGTCAAGACCTCCAAGGGCCTTCCAGCCTCTCACCACACGATATGGTCGGCTGGCGCCGTCGAATGTCCGAGTTCCTCAATCTTCCTGGGAGCCCTGCGAATCCTAGACTGCCGTCTGCGTCTCGCGGACTGCAGCCTCGATCACGTCGAAAGCGACCGTCGGCACACGGTCGGCTAACGCTTGCGCTCTTTGATGGAGATCACCTCGGCGTTATCCAGGCAGATGACCGCCAGCACGGTGTCACTGCGATGGCTCGCGCGTGCCCCACAGCTTGAGAGCGCTGCCGAACCGCTTGAATCGACTGAGGCACTTGCGCGGGCCGCGAATGGCACAGGTGCCGCGAGCGTGAACGGGCGGATTTCCCGATGACAAATCCTCTTTGTCGCTTTTGGCAATGACGTTTACATTCCCTTCGTATCGGAAATGCAACCAACGGAGGGGCGGATGATGAAGCGGATCTCAAAGGCAGCGGCGGCGGCTGGTCTCTCGCTGCTAGCGAGCGGCTGTGTCACATTCAGCCAGCAGAAGGCGCTCACGGAGAAAGTGAGCCCCGTCATTTCACAACTGCGACAACGTCAGGCCGAGGCGGACGCTGCCCGGATGGCGTTCTACGCAGCCGCGCCCATTCTCAACAGCCAGGTGGACGCCACTGAACTAAATGGCCTGATCAGCGCGCTGTGCGCGCCGCCTCCACCGATTCCGGCAGAAGCGCTCGATGCGCTGGACGCATTCCAGCGGCAGCTGACCGTGCTCAGCAAGGAACCTGATGCCAGCTTTTCGGGCTATCAGCAGAGCATCGCCACCACACAGAAGACGCTCAACAGCCTCACTGCACTGGGCGACTACCAGGCCCGGGAAATACAACGCCGGAAGGACGCGGCCGAGCAGGAGGCCGATATCGTGAAGCGCGAATTGGACTGCGGCACTGTGATCCGACAGAACTTTGCTGCGGAGATCACTGGGCCTGATTTCGGCACGGATGTCAAGGCGTTGGGCTCGGTAGCTGTGATCCAAGCAGTCGGTGCGCTCATCCTCAAGATCGAGCAGATCACGGACCGCGAGCTTCGCGCTGCCGCGCTACGCCAGTACGTCGCCATCTACAAGGCAGAGGTGGCTGTCGCCTTGGACCAACTCGATTCCAGCACGAGCCAAGGCGCCATAGCCAACGATCCGGAGCTGCGCAAGTCCAAAGTACCACCGGGTGCGCGCAGCGCCTACTCCCGTATGCTGCGCGAGCACCTTCAATACCTTGAGCGCAAGGCCTTGCTACTGCTACGCGATGCACGAAACCCGGCCTTGCCCCGCACTCTCAACCTGCAGGCCGCAGACGCGTTCGCCGAGACCGCAGCAGCGCACGCCAAGGTGCTGGGCGCTCTCACGATCGCCGACCGGACTCTAGCCAGCTTGCGCACTTGGTACTGGACCTACACGCGGGCTATCGAGGCCGGTCCGTCAAGCCCCAGCGAGTTGGTTGACGCGCTGTTCGCTGCCACCAAGGATCTGAGCGCATTGGACAGTTTGTATGGCTCCTTCGACAAGGCCCGCAACCAATAGGAGGCGGCTGTTCCTCGGCCTCGCTGTGGCGGGCTGCGGCGGCCTCGCCCTCGCGGCCGCTTGGCAGGAAGGCACCAAGCCCTATATCTACAAGGGCTTCAAGCCCGATCCATCGCTGGAGCTATCCTGGCAAGTGGCAATCGTGCTGCGCAAGACCCCCGATGCAATCCGCTGCGGAGGCGCGGTCATTGCATCGCGCTGGGTTCTCACCGCCGCCCACTGCTTTGATGGCATCGACGCCTCCGACGTCCGCGTCATCGCCAATACGCGGAATCTCAATGATCCGGAGCGAACCGTGCGCCGGGTCAACGAACTCGAGACCTACTACCACCAGGGACTGGAATACAGCGCCTCGTCCCGGCGCTTCGACGCCGCGCTGCTCAAGCTCGACCAGCCCATCGCGGCAAAACCGCTGGAACTCGCCTCCGCGGCCGAAGCGTCGCTGGACGCCGTAGGAGCGAAGGCCCAGGTCTTCGGCTGGGGTATCACGGAATCGGGGGTGTTTTCCACCGACTTGCTGGCAGCGAACGTCACCATCCATCCCGGCGCGACATGCCAAGCATCGGGTCCTGGGATACCTCCGCTGGCGGACACGCTGATGATCTGTGCAGGGGGGAACGTCGAGGACGCATGCAGCGGCGACAGCGGGGGACCGCTCGTGGCTGAGCTGGGCGGCCGACAGTTCGTGATCGGCATCGTCAGCCGCGGCGTCGACTGCGCGAAGCATCAGGGAGCCGGCATCTACACGCGAGTTCGCGCCCTGAGCACTTGGATCTCCACAATGCGCGCCAAGCACGCCGATCCCGGAGAAATCGAGCAGCGCTAAAGGTGAGGCGCTTCTTACCAGGCCAATGCAACGCGCAAGAACGAAACCGGACACGGGGCACGTAACCAGTTCACCAGCCCATCCAGCGCAAAACCCTCTACAGCATGCAGGGAATACGTGTGCGCTTCGGGTTTCTGCACCCATCTTGCACCCATCTATGTCGCAAGGGAAGCCCATCCCGTCCCAGAACTGGTGGACCCCTGGGTGGACCCCTGGGCGCCGAACAAAGAAAAAGGGCTCCTAACTTGATAGCTAGGAGCCCTTATCGTTATTGGTCGGCGTGGCGGGATTCGAACTCGCGACCCCTTGCACCCCATGCAAGTGCGCTACCAGGCTGCGCTACACGCCGACAAGACTTAGATTATATGCACAAAAAACCTCAGTTCAGAGAAAGCAGCGCACGAATCTCAAATAATTCTTTGCGCACCGCATTGGAGTCCAGGGTGAACCCCATCGCCTCGATGGAAAGGTCACGCGCGCTATCCACCAGCATGCTGGGCATCTGGGAATCCAGGCCATCACCATTCAATGCAGCGTCGGTTCCGGAATCATCGCGGGCCGGATGCGCAAGCTCCTGCAGACGATTGCGTGCACCACTGATCGTGAACCCCTGGTCGTACAGCAGATCGCGGATGCGGCGGATCATCAACACCTCATGGTGCTGGTAATAGCGCCGATTGCCGCGCCGCTTCATGGGACGCAACTGCGTGAACTCCTGCTCCCAATAGCGCAAAACATGGGGCTTGACGCCACACAACTCCGCGACCTCACCAATCGTGAAGTAGCGCTTGGCAGGGATGGAAGGAAGCGGGGTGCCCATGGGTTGTGGATTCAAACCGAACAGCCGACTAGCGTACTGCAGACGCGCACAGACCGCCAGCCATCGGCAACATTCTGGTCACAAAAAGCGCACAAATTCACGAGGCGGCGGCCGTCTGGATCTGCTCCTTGAGCTTGCTGCTGGCATGAAACGTCACGACCCGGCGTGCTTTGATCGGAATGGCCTCGCCCGTGCGCGGATTACGACCAGGTCGTGGAGCCTTGGTCCGAATCTGAAAGTTGCCGAAGCCCGACAACTTGACATCCTTGCCCTCCACAAGGCTCTGGGAGATCAGGTCAAAGAACGCATCGATCATGTCCTTGGACTCGCGCTTGTTCAGGCCGATTTGGTCGAACAGCAGATCGGCCAGCTGCGCCTTGGTCAGCGCTGGGGTCTCCAGGCTTTCGACTGCGAATTCGATCATGATTTATCACTCCCTTTGGACATCGTCACATCCGCAGCCGTGCGCCCGCCCGCTGCGTCAGCTGTGCGACCACGGCTTGCACCGCCGCCTCGATCTCGGCCTCTGTGAGCGTGGCCTCGTCACGCCCCAGAGTGAGACGCACAGCCAGGCTCTTCTCGCCGGGAGCCAGGCCACCTGCGGGGGTCTCTTCACCGGCACGCAATGCCTTGGGCCGGTACACGTCAAACAGCACGGCAGACCGCAGCATGCCATCGGGAACGGCCTGCTCCACCGCACCCATGATGTCGGCGTGCGTCACGCGCTCGGCCACCACTACGGCCAGATCACGCTCAACAGCCTGATGCTTGGCCACTGGCTTGAACTGGGGCACTACGCGTTGCAGCACGGCGTCGAGCTCCAGCTCGAACATCACAGGCGCCTGTGGCAAATCCCACGACTGGCGCCACTGAGGATGCAACTCGCCCACAAAACCAATGGCACGCCCATTCACCAGCACGCGCGCACACCGGCCCGGGTGCATGGCAGGATGGGTCGCAGGCTCAAACATGGCCTGCACAGGCGCCAGGAGCGCCTCCAGATCGCCCTTCACGTCAAAGAAGTCGATAGCCTGCTCTTTGCGGCCCCATTGCAAGGTGTCGTTCGGGCCATACGCCAGGCCTGACACTCGCATAGGCTGATGAAAGCCTTCCACGGTGGTGTCCGTGTTGCGCACACTCGCGTCGCGCAGGAACACGCGGCCCAATTCGAACATCCGCACACGCTGTGCTTTGCGGTCCAGGTTGAACTTCAAAACTTGTAGCAGAGAACCCAGCAAGGTAGAGCGCATCACGCTCATCTGGCTTGCAATGGGGTTCAGCAGCTTGATGGGTTGTGTGTTGGCGGCCAGTTCGTGCTCCCAACGCTCTTCCACAAAACTGAAGTTGATCGTCTCCTGGTACCCCAGGCCTGCCAATGAACGGCGCACCGCAAACGGGCTGCGCGTGGCCTCGGCCGGCAACTTGGGCGTAATGGGCGCCAGCGGTGGGGTGGTGGGGAGGTTGTTGTAACCCACCATGCGCGCCACTTCTTCGATCAGGTCTTCCTCGATCGTGATGTCGAACCGGAACGACGGTGGCGTGACGGTGAGCGTACCCTCGTCCTGCACCACGGGCAGCCCCAGACGCTGCAATGCATCAGCGCATTGCGCCTGGGTGAGGGGCATACCGATGACCTTGGCCGCACGTGCGACACGCAGTGCGACCGGCCGGGGTACCGGCAGATTCACCGCCTGATCATCCATGGGGCCACATACCGTGTCAGGCGTACCGCAGATATCAATCACAAGCTGTGTGATGCGCTCGATGTGCTCCACGGTCAGGCTCGGGTCCACACCCCGCTCAAAGCGATGGCCTGCGTCGGTCGAGAAGTTGAAGCGGCGCGAGCGCCCTGCCACCGCCTTGGGCCACCAGAAGGCGGCCTCAATGTAAATGTGCTGGGTATCGTCGGAAACTGCCGTGGCGTCGCCGCCCATGATGCCGGCCAGCGACTCGACTTGGCTGTCGTCGGCGATCACACCCACCTTGTCGTCCACGGTGATGGTGTTGCCGTTGAGCAGCTTGAGCTGTTCACCGGGCTTGCCCCAGCGCACATCCAGGCCGCCGTGGATCTTGTCCAGATCAAAAATGTGAGACGGGCGCCCCAGCTCAAACATCACGTAGTTGGAGATATCCACCAACGGCGACACACCACGCTGGCCACAACGGGCCAGGCGATCCAGCATCCATTGGGGCGTGGCAGCCCGCGTGTTCACGTTGCGCACGATGCGGCCGGAGAAGCGGCCACACAGGTCAGGAGCGCTCACCTTGACCGGCAACCGGTCTGCAAGCTTGGTAGCCACGGCGGGGAACGAGGGTTGCTGCAGCGGCACCCCGGTCAGTGCGGACACTTCGCGCGCAATCCCGTAGACGCTGAGGCAATGCGCCAGGTTGGGCGTGAGCTTGAGGGTGAACAGCGTGTCATCCAAGTTCAAGTGTTCACGGATGTCCTGGCCCACCGGCGCAGAAGCATCGAGTTCGAGCAAACCGCCATGGTCCTCGGACAGCTTGAGTTCGCGCGCCGAGCACAACATGCCCTGGCTTTCCACACCGCGCAGCTTGCCCACCTTGATGAGGAACGGCTTGCCGTCATCACCCGGCGGCAGTTCGGCCCCCACCAGCGCACAAGGCACCTTGATGCCCAGACGGGCGTTGGGAGCACCACACACGATATTCAGCAAGGCCCCCTGCCCCACGTCCACTTGGCACACGCGCAAGCGGTCGGCGTCCGGGTGCTGAACGGCTTCCTTGATTTCGCCGACCACAATTTTCGTGAAAGGCGGCGCCACGGGCCGCAATTCTTCAACTTCCAGACCCGCCATAGTCAGCGTGTCGGCCAGTTCTTGGGTGGTCAGCGGTGGGTTGCAAAATTCGCGCAACCAGGACTCAGGGAATTGCATAGTGAAGAGATTCTTTGGCGTTTGCTCTGAAAAAAATAGCTGCTTGCGCTTGTCTGTTCTTTATTTCCATGTCAAAAGGCGATGGAGCCCATTGAAATCAAGCGCTAGCAGCTCACTTTTTTGCCTTATTGGAACTGCGACAGGAAACGAATGTCGCCGTCGAAGAACAGGCGCAGGTCGTTCACGCCATAGCGCAACATGGTCAGGCGGTCCGGTCCCATGCCAAAGGCAAAGCCGATGTACTTTTCGGGGTCGAGGCCCATGTTGCGCACCACGTTGGGGTGCACCTGGCCCGAGCCTGCCACCTCCAGCCAACGGCCGGCCAATGGGCCCGTCTGGAACTGGATGTCGATCTCAGCGCTGGGCTCCGTGAAGGGGAAGAAGCTGGGACGGAAGCGCAGCACGAGGTCGTCACTCTCGAAGAACGTGCGGCAAAAATCCGTGAAGATGACCTTAAGATCCTTGAAACTCACGTTTTCGCCAACCCACAGGCCTTCGCACTGGTGGAACATGGGCGAGTGCGTGGCGTCACTGTCCACCCGGTAGGTGCGGCCCGGCGCAATGACGCGGATCTCGGGCATCGCTTGGCCGGCATCCAGCGCGGCACGGTGCTTTTTGACATGCTGCACCGCGTGGCGGATCTGCATGGGGCTGGTGTGCGTGCGCAGCAGGTTGGGGGCAGTGGCAGTGCCGCCCTCGACATAAAACGTGTCATGCATGGACCGCGCAGGGTGGTCTTCCGGCGTATTCAATGCGGTGAAGTTGAACCAGTCGGTTTCGATCTCGGGGCCTTCGGCGACGTCAAAACCCATGGAGCCAAAGATGCCCTGGATGCGTTCAAGCGTGAGGGACACCGGGTGAAGACCACCCTGCCCGCGCTGGCGGCCTGGCAGGCTCACATCCAATGCCTCGGCCTTGAGCTGAAGCTGCAATTCTGCGTCGGCCAGCGCCTGGCGGCGTGCGGTCAGTGCGGCTTCAATGGCTTGCTTGGCCACATTGATGGCTGCGCCACGGGATTTTTTTTCCTCGACGGACAGCTGCGCCATGCCCTTCATCAGCTCGGTCACGCGGCCCGACTTGCCCAGAAACTGCGCCTTGGCGTTTTCCAGATCAGCGGGGGTGGCGCTTTGGGCAAACAGTTGCGTCGCGCTCTCGACCAGGGAATCCAACTCGTTCATACGACTCTTTATCGCTCGTGAAAAATAAACAAGGGCTAGCGCCTTTTCAAGCTCTAGCCCTTGCTGTTATTGCGCAAGCAGCTATCAGAACGATAGCCGCTCATCGTGATCTCAAGCAGCCAGCTTGGCCTTGACTTGGTTCACGATGCTGCCAAAGGCAGCCTTGTCGTGCACGGCGAGGTCGGCCAGCATCTTGCGGTCGATCTCGATGGATGCCTTCTTCAGGCCGTTGGCGAACTGGCTGTAGGTCAGGCCCAGTTCACGGGCAGCGGCGTTGATACGGGCGATCCACAACTGGCGGAACACGCGCTTCTTGGTGCGGCGGTCACGGTAGGCATATTGCCCAGCCTTCATTACCGCCTGTTTGGCGATACGGTAGACATTACCGCGGCGACCACGGAAGCCCTTGGCAAGGGCGAGAACTTTCTTGTGACGGGCACGGGCCGTTACACCACGTTTGACGCGAGGCATGTATGTACTCCTTGTTCGTCGTTATTAAAGGCCAGCACTGGGCAGCATTTGTGCGATAGAGCCCATGTTGGTCTCATGCACAGCAACTGCACCACGCAGGTGGCGCTTGTTCTTGGTGGTCTTCTTGGTCAAGATGTGACGTTTGAAGGCTTGACCGCGCTTGACGGTGCCACCGGGACGAACGCGGAAACGTTTTTTCGCGCTGCTCTTGGTCTTCATTTTGGGCATGTGAATGCTCCTTTTGTTTGTGCTCGTGAGGCGTTTGCAAACCGATCTGCAAACTTGTTGGCCCCGAGCCACTTTTATCGAAGGGTTCGCACCCTTCGCTCAGCAGTGCCGAAACACTGCCTTTTTGAACCCTGCCCCGATGACGGAGCAGCATTCAAAATCTCATACCAACCCGCACAACTTCAGGCTGCGGTGCCCGTTGCCGGAGCAACCTCTGCTGCTGGCTTGGCACCAGCAGGCTTTTTCTTGCCCGGGGCAATCATCATGATCATCTGGCGGCCTTCCAACTTGGGAAACTGCTCGATGATGATGCTGTCTGCCAATTCGTCACGAATCCGGTTCAGCAAAGCCAAGCCCAGTTCTTGGTGCGTGATTTCGCGCCCCCGGAATCGCAGCGTGATCTTGCACTTGTCGCCATCCGCCAGAAAACGGCGGATGTTGCGCATCTTGATGTTGTAGTCGCCATCGTCCGTGCCCGGACGGAACTTGACTTCCTTGATCTCAATGACCGTTTGCTTGGCTTTGGCTTCCGCCGCACGCTTTTGCTCTTGGTACTTGAACTTGCCGTAGTCCATGAGGCGGCACACTGGAGGGTTCGCCGTAGCGGCGATTTCCACCAGATCCACATCCAACTCGCCCGCCATGCGCAGGGCTTCCATCAGACTGACAACACCCAAAGGCTCGTTATCAGGACCCGAAAGACGGACCTCCGGAGCCATGATTTCACGGTTCAGGCGGTGCTTGCGCTCTTCACGGTGGCGACGATCACGAAATTCAGTAGCGATGGCTATCTTCCTTCAATCAAAATACTACAAACTTTGTAGCTACAACCGTACACATGGCAGGCGCCGAAGCATGTTTTCACTAAAAATCAGGCTTTGGTGGCAATGTCTTGGGCGATCAGCTCAGCGAACGCTTCAACAGACATCACGCCGAGGTCACGATTGCCCCGGCCGCGCACTGCGACGGCTCCTGCGGCCTTTTCCTTGTCGCCCGCGACAAGGATGTACGGCAGCTTTTGCAACGAATGCTCGCGTATTTTATACGTAATCTTTTCGTTGCGCAGATCGACCGCCACCCTAAGGTCTTGATTCGGAAGTGCTTTTTGCAGTTTTGCGGCAATTTCGCGACAGTAATCGGCCTGTGCGTCGGTGATGTTGAGCACCGCAACCTGCACCGGAGCGAGCCAGACCGGGAACGCCCCGGCATAGTGTTCGATCAGCATGCCAATGAACCGTTCCATGCTGCCCACGGTTGCACGGTGCAGCATCAGTGGGCGCTTGCGGCTGCCGTCTTCGGCCACGTATTCGGCGTCCAGGCGCTCGGGAAGGTTGGGGTCGATCTGCATCGTGCCGCACTGCCATTGACGGCCCAGCGCGTCCTTGAGCGTGTACTCGATCTTCGGACCATAGAACGCACCTTCGCCTTCGGCAATCTCGAACTCGCAACCCGAATGGCGCAGGCCATCCATCAGCGCCTTCTCCGCGCGGTCCCACGACTCGTCCGTGCCAATGCGTGCCTCGGGCCGTGTGGCCACCTTGTAGATGATGTCGGTAAAGCCAAAGTCCTTGTAGACCTTCTGCACCAGCGCCGTGTAGTTGGCGCACTCTTCCAGCACCTGCTCTTCCGTACAGAAAATGTGCCCGTCATCCTGTGTGAAGCCGCGCACGCGCATGATGCCGTGCAGGCCGCCCGTAGGCTCATTGCGGTGGCAGGCACCGAACTCGCCGTAGCGCAATGGCAGGTCGCGGTAGCTCTTGATCCCCTGCTTGTAGATCAGGATGTGGCCGGGGCAGTTCATCGGCTTGAGCGCGTACTCGCGCTTTTCCGACTCGGTCGTGAACATGTTGTCGCGGTACTTGTCCCAGTGGCCCGTTTTCTCCCACAGGCTCTTGTCCAGGATCTGTGGACCCTTGACCTCCTGGTAGCCGTTATTGCGATAGACGCGGCGCATGTACTGCTCCACCTCTTGCCACAAAGCCCAGCCCTTGGGGTGCCAGAACACGGTGCCGGGCGAATGCTCATCCATGTGGAACAGGTCCAGTTCACGCCCCAGCTTGCGGTGGTCGCGCTTTTCGGCCTCTTCCAGCATGGTGAGGTACTGCTGCAGTTCTTCTTTGGAAGTCCAGGCCGTGCCATAAATACGCTGCAGCATCTCGTTGCGGTGGTCGCCACGCCAGTAGGCGCCCGCTACCTTCATGAGCTTGAAGAACTTCAGCTTGCCCGTGCTGGGCACGTGGGGGCCACGGCATAGGTCTTCGAAATTGCCTTCGCGGTACAGGCTCACGTCTTCATTGCTGGGGATGCTCGCAATGATCTCAGCCTTGTAGTGCTCGCCCAGGCCCTTGAAATAGGCCACGGCCTCGTCGCGCGGCAGAACGCGGCGTACCACGGGCTCGTCCTTGGCGGCGAGTTCGGCCATGCGCTTTTCGATGGCCACCAGGTCCTCAGGCGTGAAGGGGCGCTTGTACGCAAAGTCGTAGAAGAAACCGTTCTCGATCACCGGGCCGATGGTCACCTGGGCTTCCGGGAACAGCTCCTTGACGGCATAGGCCAGCAAGTGGGCTGTGGAGTGGCGAATGACCTCCAGGCCATCGGCATCCTTGGCCGTGATGATGGACAGCGGGCTGTCGGCCGTGATCTGGTAACTGGTGTCCACCACCTTGCCGTCAATCTTGCCGGCCAGAGCCGCCTTGGCCAGACCGGTGCCGATAGAGGCCGCCACTTCGGCCACCGTGACAGGACCCTGGAATTCGCGCTGCGAGCCATCAGGAAGCGTGATGTGAATCATGGGAGTAACTCTTTCTTTTCAATCAGTGCAATGGATGCGGGCACGCGCCAGGCCCAGAAACAAAAAAGCGCGGAACGGGTCCGCGCTTTCTGGATGAGGAGTGCAATCTCGTGCAGGCGCGAACAGCCAGCCTTAACGGCCAGTCAACATCTCCGATGTAGTTCGCGGTGTCATAACCAGATTGCCTTTCTCGCTCTTGTAAGTGGAATTTTTGGCATTTTACCCCCGCCCCGGGATCGATTGCCCAGACAACGCGCTTGCGCACATCATCAAAGACGTTTCGCTTACACAACTGGAGCACCCATGAACACGCCCGCCCCATGAGCAAAACTGTGCGATGATTTTTGGCGGTAGTCAATCTGGCAACTACAGTCGGTGCGTCGAAATGTGAGAAAGTCCTGCACTAGGGCGTCACCAAGCCAGGCGTCCCGGTAACACGGGCGTCAAGCAACAGCACCCCGCTAGCACCGATTGCGCAGCCACACCCCAAGGCAGCACTTCGGTACACCCCCCCACACTGGCTCGTAGCTGATCTTCGGCCAGGATCGGCTTTATGAGAATGTTTATGCACCCTGAGATTTCCGTTGTCATCCCTGTCTATTGTGAAGAAGCCGGCATCCGCTTCACCTTGCGGGAGGTCGAGAAATTTCTGGCTGTGTCAGCCTCCACCTGGGAAATCGTGGTGGTGGATGATGGGTCCAAAGACAACACATGGAATGAAATTACCGCCATCTCTCAAACCATGGCCCGGTTGCGGGGTCTGCGCCTGAGTCGCAATTTTGGCAAGGAAGCGGCGGTGTCGGCAGGCCTGGAGGCGGCACGAGGCAAGGCGGTGATCATCATGGACGGCGACATGCAGCACCCTCCTTCCCTGCTCCCGACCATGATCGAAACCTGGCGCACTGGCGAGTTCGACATCGTGGAAGCGGTCAAATCCAGCCGGGGCGACGAATCCAGCCTCTCTGCAGCACGGGCAAAACTGTTTTATCTAATTTTGCGGGCGTTCTCCGGCCACGACTTGAACGGCGCGTCCGACTACAAACTGCTTGATCAACGGGTCATCGAGGCGTATCGCACGATGAAAGAACGCAACGTCTTCTTTCGCGGCATGATCAGCTGGATGGGGTTCCGGTCTACGCAGATCCCCTTCGAGGTGGAGCCCCGCATCGCTGGAGATTCGGGATGGTCTGTCTTTGGCCTGATTCGCCTTGCGGCCGTTGCCGTCACAAGTTTCAGCACTTTTCCACTGCACCTGATCACAATCTTTGGTGTGCTCTTCTTCGCATTTTCCGTCATGCTGGGGATGCACACGGTGTACATGAAGTTGTCGGGAGCGGCGATCAACGGCTTTACCACCGTCATCTTGCTGCTACTGATCATCGGCAGCTCACTGATGATTGGCCTCGGAATCATCGGGGAGTATCTCGCGCGCATCTATGACGAGGTCAAACAACGACCCCGCTACATCGTCTCCCAGAAGCTGCCTCTGAACCAACCCGACAACCCCGCCAGCCCTTGATCCGGCAACGCAGGCCGCACGCCTGAGCGCTCCATGTCGCACTGACCCTTCTTTCTCCACCACGCGGGGGTCACGGCACCGCTATTTCACATTCACCATTGCCCTCATGCCCTCCTTTTCCAAACTGCTTCGCTATGGCGTTGTGGGTGTTATCGGTGCCGTAGTGCACATGTCCACCCTGTTCCTGCTGGTGGAGCTTGGCTTAACAGGGCCGGTCGTTGCCACCACCACAGGGTTTGTATTTGCACTGCTGATCTCCTACGGAATGAACAGGATCTGGACCTTTGGATACGTTGGCAGCTACTGGGCTTCGCTGATCAGGTACTGCATCGTGTCGCTGATCGGCCTGGGGCTGAACATCCTCATCATCAAGCTGTTCACGGATTTTCTGGGCCTGTGGTACGGCTGGGGGGCGTTTGTAGCTGTGGGCGCCGTGGCACTGAACAATTTCCTTCTCAACAACGCCTGGACCTTCACGCACAAGACCTCGGACATGCCCTAAACAAGCTCTGGCAACGGCCCATCACACCCCGCGCAACAGGGGTCTTGGGCTCTCCTGCCCTTCGAGGAACAGGGCGCAGCGCCCAGCAACAAGACGATCAAAAAGGTACACATGCAGACAGCCGCTTTGATGACCCGCCAGCGAACATCAAGCTACTGGATAGCGCTGATCTTTGTCGCCATCCTGGGGGCCATACAGGTCTACTTCTTTGACATTACATTCCACGGCCCTGACCAGATCCGTGACGTGGAAATTGCACGCAGACTGATCCATCACCAGGAATGGCCGCTCAACGGTCCTCCGCTGTTCGGGGAACGTTTCAACCTGCCGCCAGGTTTTTACTACCTGCTCGCCCTGCCCCTTCTGATCAGGGACACCGAGGCTGCGATCTTCATCACATTCGGCGCTCTGTTTGCGCTGTCGGTCTGGTATCTGCTCCGCGTCATCCACGCACAGTTGGGTTCCAGATGTGCACTTGCCTATGCAGTGCTGGCATTCCCCGTCTTTGCGTCTTTCTACACCCACAGCGCCTGGAATCCTGCTCTGGTGATGACATTGAGCAATGTGGTCCTGGGGTTGTTCATCAGCCTTGCGCAACAGCACCGCCACGATGGGCTGTTGCTTCCGCTGGCGGCATTCCTGCTTGTACAAATCCACCCCTCTGCAGCGCCATTGTTGCTGGGCCTGGGAGCCTACGCACTGCTGAACTACCAGGTTCTCCTAAACCGTAGAACGCTGGCTTCCCTGCTCCTCATTGCAGGGATGGCAGCCGTGTGGGGAAGCCAATCAGGGGCCGTCTCGAAGCTGTTGTCGCCCGCGCCTGCGTCGGCCGCCACAGCCTCCGGCCATGGCTGGCTCAGCAATCTGTTGGACATGGACAAATGGCGTGACGTTTTCCTGATGCCCTACAGCGCCATTGAGAGCATCCAGCCGGCCATCAGTGGACTGGGCGCACTGACGGCCTTTCACCTGACTCTGATGCTGGGAGGGGTGTTGCTGGGCATCGTCTATGCAGCAAAAGAGCGGACCCTCCGCTGGATATTGCTCACCACGGTGCTGTGGTTCATCGTTTCCATGGCTTTTCTAAGCCAGGGCGCTTTTTGGCACCTGGACGTGGTGCACCCGTGGCTTGCAGTATTGGCGGCCCATGGTTTGGCGCGCGCCAGCGAAAAAGCGTCACTTTCGACCGGGCACTTCAATGCCCTAGCCGCAACATCCTTGGTCCTCGTTGTCGTCGCCCATCTGAACCTTTACCTTCAGTTCGAGAAAAGGGGCAAATACGATCTCCTGCTCGCATCGCTGTTTTTCCCCAAACTGGAACCCCTGGAATACAAGATTCCGGGGTACACATTCAAGTACCTGCATGCGATGCGCGACGGCCTGTCGAGCCGAGGGATTTGCCAGGACCAAGTCGTCGGCCTGGACCCCATGGTGATGAGCAACGCCGCCAACCGGACGCTCGACGCGCCTTGCCCCTCTCCGGCTACGACGGGGCAGGTTTCGCAAACCCTTTATTTCATCGCCAACGATCAGGATGCACTCCGGTTCGACTTCACCAAAGGCTTGCAGGCCATGACCACAGTGGGCGCCAGCGCGATTTATGCAGTCCGCAACACTGGTGCGCTGGTCAATGGCAAGGCAGAAAACAATGTCCTGTCCAACAAAAAGATGGACTACATGACCTTCCTGCCAGCACGACTCGCAGAAGGCCTGACCCTCACCCTCCCGCCTGCGCCAGAAACCATCGTGCGTGTTGCCTTGCGGTGCGGCAGGGACTACCCCATCGAACAACAGGCCCATTGGAAGGTCCAGGGCGCCGAGTACAAAAAGCCCCTGACCACCGCGCACGCCCGGTACCTTGGTTCCAACTACTACGATCTGGAATGGACACTGACCATGCCCGCAAGCCAAGCCTACGGCGCCACCATTTCGTCGACGCTGGGCCCACTGGATTGCGACGTTTCGGCAATTACCCGTCCCATCACTGTGCACTGACGGGGCGAACTCCCCGGAAAGACCGCGCAAAGCCCATGTGCGCGTACCGCCCGGCCCCGATGCGTCCAACACCAGACGAAAAAGAGAGACGGAAAAAAGCCACCCCAAGGGGTGGCTTTTTTTCTTGCTGTATCCCCATCCCCCGTACGGGGGATTTCAGATCAGTGGAACTGCTCTTCTTCGGTCGAACCCGTCAGGGCCTTCACAGAGGACGAGCCGCCCTGGATCACCGTGGTCACGTCGTCGAAGTAGCCTGCGCCCACTTCCTGCTGGTGCGACACGAAGGTGTAGCCCTTTTCGCGTGCTGCGAATTCTGGCTCTTGCACCATCTCGGTGTAGTGCTTCATCCCTTCGCCCTGGGCGTATGCATGGGCGAACTGGAATGTGTTGAACCAGTTGATATGGATACCGGCCAGCGTGATGAACTGGTACTTGTAGCCCAGGGCCGACAGGTCTTCCTGGAACGAAGCGATCTGCTTGTCGTTGAGGTTCTTCTTCCAGTTGAACGAGGGCGAGCAGTTGTACGACAGCAGCTTGCCGGGGCAGGCGGCGTGCACAGCTTGCGCAAATTCACGGGCGAAGCCGATGTCTGGCACGCCGGTTTCGCACCACACCAGATCGGCGTAGGGGGCGTAGGCCACGCCACGGCTGATGGCTTGCTCCAGGCCGTTCTTGACGCGGTAGAAGCCTTCTTGCGTGCGCTCGCCAGTCAGGAAGGGCTTGTCGTTGGCGTCGTGGTCGGACGTGATCAGGTTGGCTGCTTCAGCGTCGGTACGGGCCAGAACGATGGTGGACACGCCCATCACGTCGGCCGCGAAACGTGCGGAGATCAGCTTTTCGCAGGCTTCTTGCGTAGGCACCAGCACCTTGCCACCCATGTGGCCGCACTTCTTCACGGCGGCCAGTTGGTCTTCAAAGTGAACACCAGCAGCGCCCGACTGGATCATGTTCTTCATCAGTTCGAACGCGTTCAGCACGCCTCCGAAACCGGCTTCAGCGTCAGCCACGATAGGCAGGAAGTAGTCGATGAATTCCTTGTCGCCGGGGTTGATGCCACGGCCCCACTGGATTTCGTCAGCGCGCTTGAAGGTGTTGTTGATGCGGCGAACCATGGTGGGCACCGAGTCGTAGGCATACAGCGACTGGTCGGGATACATGGTTTCGCTGGTGTTGCCGTCGGCGGCCACTTGCCAGCCCGACAGGTACACGGCTTCGAGGCCTGCCTTGGCTTGCTGCATGGCCTGGCCGGCGGAGATGGCGCCGAACGCGTTGACGTAGCCCTTCTTGGCGCCGCCGTTGATCTTGTCCCACAGCTTTTCAGCGCCGCGCTTGGCCAGCGTGTGCTCAATGGGCAACGAGCCGCGCAGACGCACCACGTCGGCAGCGGAGTAGCCGCGCTTCACGCCCTTCCAGCGGGGGTTGGTCGCCCAGTCTTTTTCCAGGGCGGCAATTTGCTGTTCGCGGCTCAGTTGTTCGTTGAGGGATTGGGGCATGAGATCACTCCAGAGGTTGGTTGAAAACGCCGGGCTGCTTGTGCCGCCCTTGGAGACAACTTTAAGTCTTCTATAAGACTTGTGCAAGCTCTTATGTCTTATAGAAGAGATAAATTTTCTCTTTGAAAAACAACAACTTAACCACAGCATTTCTCAATACAGAAATTGATTTCTCATATCGAGAAAAAATGCGGCAATGCAACATCTATCGCATTCCACATTGAGGAATCAAAATTCCGTATTGCAAAAAACAAAGATCGTCATTCACAACACGGCCGAAGGCGGCGCTTGCAGCCAGTCCCCCCCGGCAATCCGGGGTGCAGAGACTACATGCCGGGGATTGATCTCATAGACCAGGCAAGGCACGCCCTGCCCGCCCACATCAACCACGATCTCGCGCTTCACATACTCGTCACTGGGGGTCGCCCCCAGGTCCTCGATCTCGTCCAGTACGGCTTCCAGCGCTGGCTCAATGGCATACACCTCCCCGTGCACCACCCCCAGGGGCCCGCCCAACGCCATGCCGGGATAGGCCCCCAGGTGGTAGAGCACCCCAGGCACCTGGGCGGCCCCCATGAATCTTGGCGCCGGGCGAAGGCGGGTGATGTCATTGGATCCGCCGCGCCGCAAGGTGCCATAGACAAAGACATGGCGTGCAGGGCTGGCGGGCGGGGTTTCGTCGGGCATGATGCGCACCTCATTTTCGTTGAGCGATCACCAGTCTAGTGAATACCACTCCCAGCCGCCCCTTTGCCTACCTGTGCCTAGCCCTCAGCATGGCGCTGGTGGGCAGCTACGTGGCGCTGTCCAAACCGCTGGCCGCCGTGCTGCCGGTTTTTCTGCTCGCATGGATGCGTTTTGGCATTGGTGGCGTAGCCATGTTGCATTGGCTCCGCAAACCTGTGGATGAGCCGCCCCTCGCCCCACAAACCCGGCGGCTGCTGTTTCTGCAGTCGTTTCTGGGCAATTTCCTGTTCACCATCTGCATGATCTATGGCGTGAGCCTCACCGATGCGGTCACGGCCGGAGTGACCCTGGCCGCGATTCCCGCCGCGGTGGCGGTGATGGGCTGGCTCTTTTTGCACGAACGCGTGGCGCCACGCACCTGGGCCGCCGTGGTTTGTGCCGTGGCGGGGATTGCCTTGTTTTCGCTATCAAAACAAGAGCATTCAGCGCATATTGGACAAGCGCCAGGCACCCAAAATACTCAAAACCTTGCATGGTTGGGGCCCTTGCTGCTGCTGGGCGCGGTGGTGTGCGAAGCTGCTTACACGGTGATCGGCAAGAAGCTCACCAGCAGTCTGGGCCCCAAGCGCATCACCTCGCTCATCAACCTGTGGGGCTTTGTGCTGTCCACTCCGTTCGGGCTGTACGCCGCCTGGCATTTTGACTTTGCCGCCGTAGGCTGGGGCACCTGGACGCTGCTGGTGTTCTACGCGCTGGCTGCCTGCGTGTGGACGGTGTGGCTCTGGATGACCGGGCTCAAGGCCGTGCCGGCTGCTCAGGGCGGCGTCTTCTCGGTCATGTTGCCAGTGAGCGCGGCCCTGGTCGGCGTGCTGGTGCTGGGCGAATCACTGACCGTCTGGCAATGGGCGGCGTTTGCCATCGCGCTGGCCAGCATGCTGCTGGCCACCCTGCCCTCACGCACAGCGCTGCGTGTCGGCCGACGCGACAATCAAGCAGGCTGACGGCAGCCCGACCGCGATCGCTACGCAGCCAAGGGCTGTGTGCTGACCACGATGCCATCCGCATCGGCATACAGCCAGTCGCCCGGCCGCACCCAGACCCCCTGGATCTGCACGGCCACATCACGCTGCCCCTCGCCACGGCGCTCGGTGGGCAATGGCATCAACCCCAGCGCACGAAGGCCGACGGCTGCGGCGTTCAGTTCGGCCACGTCACGCACGCAGCCATCCACCACCAGGCCGGCCCAGCCATTGCGCGCAGCGGCAGCCGCCAGATTGCCACCCACCAGCGCGCGGCGCAGCGATCCACCCCCATCCACCACCAGCACGCGGCCCTCACCCGGTGACTCCACAGCAGCCTTGACCTGCGTGTTGTCCTCATGGCACTTGACGGTGCTCACGGGGCCCGCAAACGCGGCCACACCGCCAAAACTCTGGAAAACGGGGGGCAAAACGCGGAAAGACCCGCTCATATCACCCTTGTGCTCGTCGCAAAAATCACAGGTGCTGAAGGGAGTGGAGGAAGGTGCAGCAGTCATGTTTCGTAAGCCTTTCAGGCGGAATGAACAACAGGGAAAGCGGCTAGGAGGCTGCGCGGCAGAAGGAACATCGGCTGCAACGTGCGATAAACCGGTCTCGCGCGGTACTACCTCCTGCGCCCAGGGGTCCACCCTGGGCGTGTCGGCTGCACCGCGCGATCCCCGGTTTTCGCGCGTTTCGCTTCGACGCCTTCTGCCGCGAAGCCTCCTAGCGCCGGGCCACGCAGGTTGCCCCGCATTGTCATACAGCCCCAGGGGCAGGCCCTCAAACGCGGCCCGCGCAGGCCGCTTTGTCAAGGCAGGAGCGCAGCGTGGGCGACTTATTGGCCTGCACGCGGCACCACGGCTACAAATCGAGGCAAAAAAAGCCGTTTCTCCCTTGGAAACGCGTTTTTTTCCCAGTAGCATCAGCCTGCCAGTGGGAAAGCCTAGTTTTCGCTGGTGAAAATTTACTTCCAACAAGGAAAACCCAACATGGCAACTGCAAAAAAAGCTCCGGCAAAAACAGCCCCCGCAGCCAAGACGGCTGCTGCCCCCGCCAAGAAGCGCACCCCCAACGCTGCTTTCATGAAAGCGCTCACGCCCAGCCCCGCGCTGGCCGCCGTGGTGGGCTCGGCACCGCTGCCACGCACGGAGATCATCAGCAAGCTGTGGGTCTACATCAAGGCCAACAACCTGCAGGACGCCACCAACAAGCGCAACATCAACGCCGATGCCAAGCTCAAGGAGCTGTTCGGCAAGCCCCAGGTCTCGATGTTTGAGCTGGCTGGCCTGATTGGCAAGCACGTCAAATAATCCCCGCACCTGGTGCACCAAAGAAGCCGGCTCAGCCGGCTTTTTTTCGCCTGTACTCCGGCAGACTGTGGCGCATTAACATCAATGCAAATGAGAATGACCCGCATTTGATGTAACATAATGAAGCAAGTCGAAGCACAGCCATGTTGATCTAGCCACTGCCTCTCGCCTGCGCCTGGCGCCCCGCGCGCCATCAGCACATCCCCACCGACGGAGGCCATCTTGGCAAAACCACGCGCTCAGCGCCGCAGCTCCGTGCTGCGCCCACAACAATCCTCTCCTTCCTTCGTGTCCACCACACCGCGCGGCCTGTCGTCCGACAAGGCCCTGCTCCCGCTGGGCGCACTCATGTTGGCTGCCTCTGTGGGCGCCATGGCACAGACCACCACCCCCGAGAAAACGCTGGCCCCCGTGGTCGTCAAAGAACGTGCCGAAGCCCCCGAGGGCAAAGACAGCGTGCGCGCCACCGAGACCACCATCGGCAAGGGCAAGCAGCAGCTGCGTGACATTCCCCAGTCGGTCACCGTGGTCACCGAACGCCTGATCGACGACCGCAACCTCGACACCGTCAAGGAAGCCCTGAAGAACACCGCTGGCATCACCTTCCTGGCGGCAGAAGGCGGCGAGGAAGACATCCGCCTGCGCGGCTTTGCGCTGCAAAGCACGGGTGACATGTTCATCGACGGCATGCGCGACCCCGCGTTTTATGACCGCGATACCTTCAACCTGGACCGCGTCGAACTGCTGCGTGGCTCGGCATCGATGCTGTTCGGCCGGGGCTCCACCGGCGGCGCGGTCAACCAGGTGAGCAAGGCCCCGCGCCTTATCGATTCGCACCAGGTCGACCTGACCCTGGGCAGCCACCAATACCGCCGCATCACGGGCGACTTCAACATCCTCACCGGCGAAAACGCAGCCCTGCGCCTGAACGCGATGAGCACCACGGCCGACAACAACGGCTCGGGCAGCAGCATCGAGAAGAAGGGCATTGCCGGCACCTACGCCTTTGGCATCGGAACGCGCGACGAGTTCTCCGTGAGCCTGTACCACCTGGACAACAAGAACGGCATGAACTACGGCATGCCCTGGATCCGCCGCAGCGCAGGCTCGCCCGCCAGCGACACCACGCTGCTGCCGCTGGACCCCAAGGCCTACTACGGCGCCGCCAGCGACTACAACGCCGGCAGTGCAAGCTTTGCCACGCTGGGTCACATCCACCGCTTTGACGGCGATGCCGAGCTCAAGACGCAACTGCGCGTGGGCCGCTTCGAGCGTGACCAGCGCGCCGGCGCCATCCGCCTGGCAGCGGCCGCCCAGCAACCCGGCGGCGTGGCTGCCACGCTGGAGAACTTCGGCCCGGCCACGCGCTTGACGCGCGGCACGCACCTGAAGATCCAGGACATGGACACGGTGCACCTGCAAAGCGACTTCAGCAAGAAATTTGAAGCCCTGGGCTACAAGCACGAATTGCTGGCAGGTGCAGACTTTTCCCACGAAAAGAAGACCGTGTATGGCGCACGCACTGCAGCGCAAGGGGGCGTCAATATCACGAAACCGCCAACCACCGTGGGCACACCGAACGACGGCGTCGGCGTGGACGAAACCCTGCGCGTGCTGCGCGACACCAGCAACTTTGAAGCCAAGGGCTTTGGCATCTATGCCCAAGACCTGATCCAGATCGCTCCGCACTGGAAGCTGCTGGCCGGCCTGCGCTACGACAACATGGACGGCCGCTACAACACGTTCGGCATTCCTGCCGATGCGCCAGGCCCCGTCACCACCACCAGCTACCGCCAGAAGATTTCCGAGTGGAGCAAGCGTGCAGGCGTGCTGTACCAGCCCAACGACCTGCAGTCGTACCACTTCTCGTACGGCACGTCGTTCAACACCTCGGGCGACACGTATTCGTACAGCGCCGCCACGGTGAACACGCCGCCCGAAGCCAGCCGCAACATCGAAATCGGCGCCAAGCTGGACTCGGCCGACAAGCGCTTCACCACACGACTGGCCGTGTTCCACTCCACCAAGTACCGTGAGCGCAACACCGACCCCGACCTGAACATCGCCGTGCTGTCGGGCAAGCGCCACGCCGCGGGTGCCGAGATCGACATCACCGGCCGCTTGACGTCCAAGTGGGAGATCTATGGCTCGTACATGTGGATGCCCAGCGCAAAGATCGACATCGGTGCTGAAGGCGCCGAAGGCCAGGGCACACGCCCCTCGCTCACGCCCCGCCACAGTGGCACGGTGTGGACCACCTACCAGATCACACCCGAACTGCGCGTGGGTGGCGGCCTGAACTTCCGCAGCTCGCAAACCCCCAACCGCAACCCCGGCTGGGAAGTGCCCGGCTACGTGACCGCCGACCTGATGGCCGAATACGCCATCAACGAGCGCTACACGATCAAGGCCAATCTGAGCAACGTGACGAACAAGCTCTACGCCGACTCGATCTACAGCGGCCACTACATTCCGGGCGCGGGCCGCGTCTTCCAGGTCACGGCCAGCATGAAGTTCTGACAGGGCTCGCGCAGACATAGATGGCCACCTGCAGTTCCAAGGGGCAGGCAGGTGGCAAACCTCTGTTTTGCGCGAGTTATCTCTGACCGGCGTCACAACGTTTCTTCAAGGTATTTGCCGCCCCCTTACCGGGGCGGCTTTTTTTGCTTTACAACCCCCGCCATGCTCCTCACGCTCCCCGATCTTCTCTCGCCGCATGACCTGCAGACCGCCCGCCAGCTGCTGCGCAACGCCCCCTGGGCCGATGGCAAGGACAGTGCGGGCACGCAGGCGCGCCAGGCCAAGAACAATGAACAGTTGCCCCGCGACTGCGAGGCCGCCCAGCGCATCGCCGCTCTGGTGATGGCGTCGCTGGACCGCAGTGCGCTGTTCCTGACCGCCACCCTGCCCAAGCGCGTCTTCCCCCCGCGCATCAACCGCTACGGCGGTGGGGCCAACCACTACGGCGACCATGTGGACAGCGCCGTGCGCCAGATGGCGGACCGGCGCGAACGCCTGCGCACCGACATCTCGTGCACCGTGTTTCTGTCCGAGCCCGACGAATACGACGGCGGCGAGCTCTGCATCGACGACACCTTTGGTGAGCAACGCGTCAAGCTGCCTGCAGGCCACGCGGTGATCTACCCCGGCACCAGCGTGCACCAGGTGCGCCCTGTGACCCGGGGGCACCGTATGGCCTGTTTCTTCTGGGTTGAAAGCATGGTGCGCAGCGACGAACAGCGGCGTCTGCTCTACAA
This sequence comes from Acidovorax sp. FG60, assembly GCF_057808995.1. NCBI lineage: Bacteria > Pseudomonadati > Pseudomonadota > Betaproteobacteria > Burkholderiales > Comamonadaceae > Acidovorax > Acidovorax sp. FG60. The sequence continues at coordinate 46,511 of NZ_JBMDJC010000008.1, read as the reverse complement.
CATGGACATGGCCTTGCTGCGCCTGCGGCAAGAGCACGGCGAATCGCCGGAGACCGTGGCCCTGACGGGGACGTACCACAACCTGCTGCGCATGTGGGCGGATACGTGAGCCAGCCTGCCTCCGATCCCCGCACCGTCCTGCCGCCTGGTATCGTGAACCTGGCGGACCACGAAACCCATGCCGCCACCCACCTGGAGCCTGGAGCCTGGGCCTATTTCAACGGGGCTGCGGCCGACGAGATCACGCTGGCTGCCAACCGCCATGCCTGGGACCGGATGGGTCTGCTGCCCCGCGTGCTGCGCCCGCTGGCGGGCGGGCACACGCGGGTGGAACTGCTCGGCCGCACGCTGGCCCACCCCATCCTGCTGGCCCCCGTGGCCTACCAGCGCATGGCCCACCCCGATGGCGAACTGGGCGCCGCCTATGCCGCAGCCGCCCTGGGCGCAGGCATGGTGCTGAGCACCCAGGCAAGCACCCGGCTGGAGGCCGTGGCCAATGCCATCCGGGACGACGCGGGGCGAGGGCCATTGTGGTTTCAGCTGTACCTGCAGCACGACCGAGACTTCACCCGCGAACTGGTCGAACGGGCCGAGCGCGCGGGCTACGAAGCCCTGGTACTGACGGTAGACGCCCCCTGCCATGGCGCACGCGACCGCGAACGCCGTGCCGGGTTCCGCCTTCCGACCGGCATCACCGCCGTCAACCTGCTGGGTATGCTGCCGGCGCCGGAAGTCCCGCTCGCCCCCGGCCAAAGCGCGCTGTTCGACGGCCTTCTGCACCACGCCCCCACCTGGGCCGATGTGCAGTGGCTGCAGTCCATCACCCGGCTGCCCGTGCTGCTGAAAGGGGTGCTGCACCCCGACGACGCCCGCGAGGCCACCAACCTGGGCGTGGCGGGGATCATCGTCTCCAACCATGGTGGGCGCACGCTGGACACCACGCCCGCCACCGCCACCCAGCTGCCGCACGTGGTCGAGGCAGTCCGCGCGGTGAGCGCAGCGATGCCTGTGCTGGTGGACGGAGGCATCCGGCGCGGCACCGACGTGCTCAAGGCCATGGCCTTGGGAGCCAGCGCCGTGCTAGTGGGGCGCCCCGCCGTCCACGGCCTGGCCAATGCTGGCGCAGCTGGCGTGGCCCACGTGCTGCGGCTGCTGCGCGATGAACTGGAGATCGCCATGGCGCTCACCGGCTGTGCCACCCTGGCCGACGCGTCCCCGGCGCTACTGGTGCCGCGTTGACGACCTGCCCGCCCCGTGGGCCTTGTCCCCGTTGCGGGAAATGATTTATTGCAAATGCGATAGATTCGTATTTATAATCAGATCACCTTCAACAGCCAGCCACACTGCCTGCCGCCATGATCGTCTGTGTTTGCCGCCGGATTTCCGACCGTGAGATTGCCCGCCACGCACGTGCAGGCATGAGCTTTGACGAAATCCAGTTCGAACTGGGCGTGGCCACCCAATGCGGGTGCTGCGAAAGCTGCGCCCGGGATGTGGTGGCGCAGTGCAGTGCATCGAGTCCGGTGGCCGCCCTGCACAATGAGGCAGCGCCGAAAACGATCCAGCTTGCCAGCTCCATCCTGGAAAGCAAGTCATGGAACTCCTCTCTACACTCGCAGGCAGCCTGATCCTCGTCGCAGGCTCGGCCTGGTGGATCTTTCGCAAATAATCGAGGTCTTTTAGGGCGCTAGCGCTTGATTTACAAGCGCTAGCTGCTATCATTTTTATGTCTCACCCAGATCGATTTGCCACCCCCGGGGGCCTCAGCCGCAATACCGTGATCGTGGGCTCCGTCGTCGCACTGCATGTTGCGGGCCTCTGGGCCCTGCAATCGGGCCTGCTGCGCAAGGCAGCCGAAGTCATCGTGCCAGCAGAACTGCTGACCGAGTTCATCGCGCCCCCCGCTCCGCCCAAGGTCACCCCCCCGCCGCCAGCGCCACCCCCACCGCCCAAGCCAGCCCCCAAGGTGGCTCCGCGCCCCGCACCCATGCCGGTGGCCATTGCCGACCCCACCCCGGCGCCCAACGCCCCCACGGGCATCACCACACCCCAGCCACCTGCGCCGCCCATTGAGGCGCCCGTCGCCCCGCCAGCGCCTGCGCCAGCCCCCCCGGCTCCGCCCGCACCGCCCAAGATCGAACTGCCGTCGAGCGACGCCGCTTACCTGAACAACCCCAAGCCCAGCTACCCCGCCATCAGCAAACGCATGGGCGAACAGGGCAAGGTGGTGCTGCGCGTACTGATCGGCATCGACGGCACCCCGCAGAAGGTGGAAATCAACAAGTCCAGCGGCTTCGACCGCCTGGACCGGCAGGCCCAGGAGGCCGTCATGCGCTGGCGCTTTGTGCCGGGCAAACGCAACGGCGTGCCCGAGACCATGTGGAACCTGGTCCCTGTCAATTTCGTTCTCGAATAACCGCATTCACCACCAATCATCGCTTTAGGGAGTTTTCTCATGGAATCGCAATTCGGCATCGCCAACGTCTGGATCCAGGGTGACTTTGTCACCCGCGCCGTCGCCATCCTGCTGCTGGCCATGTCGCTGGCATCGTGGATCGTCATCCTCATCAAGGCGCTGGACATCATCAAGTTCAAGAAACACGCCCGCGCCGCCCAGGATTTCTGGCACAGCGAAGACTTTGCCGCCGGCCTGACCAAGCTGGGAGCCGACCCCACCAACCCCTTCCGCCACCTGGCGCTGGAAGGCCGCGAAGCCACCGCCCACCACCGCAACACCAAGGCCCACCTGCACGACAGCCTGGACGTGAGCGACTGGGTCACCCGCTGCCTGCGCAACTGCATTGACGAGTTCACTGCACGCCTGCAATCGGGCCTGGCCATCCTGGCCTCGGTGGGTTCCACCGCCCCGTTCATCGGCCTGTTCGGCACCGTCTGGGGCATCTACCACGCACTGCTGGCCATTGGCACCTCGGGCCAGTCCACCATCGACAAGGTGGCCGGCCCCATCGGCGAGGCGCTGATCATGACCGCCCTGGGTCTGGCCGTGGCCATCCCTGCCGTGCTGGGCTATAACGCGCTGGTGCGTGGCAACAAGTCCATCCTGGGCGGCCTCAACAGCTTTGCGCACGACCTGCATGCCTACTTTGTGACCGGCGCCCGCGTGAATGCGCCCGGCGAGCAAGGCAAGGTCCTGCCCATGAAGAAAGGTGGCTAAGCCATGGCCTTCGGAACCCAAGACGATGCCGATGACGTGATGAACGAGATCAACATGACGCCCCTCGTGGACGTCATGCTGGTGCTGCTCATCATCTTCATCATCACCGTGCCGGTGATGAAACACTCGGTGAACGTGGACCTGCCCCGCGCTACCAACCAGCCCGAGAACATCAAGCCCGAGACCGTGCGCCTGTCGGTGTCGGCCGATGGCAAGTACTTCTGGAACGAGTTCGAGGTCACGGAGGAAGAACTCTTCCCCCGACTGCAGACCGAGGCCGCCAAGGAACCCCAGCCCGACCTGCACATCCGGGGCGACAAGAACGTGCGCTACGAGTTCGTGGCCCAGGCAATGGCCGCAGCGCAGCGGGCCGGCGTGCGCAAGATTGGGTTCGTGACCGAGCCCCAGTCCTGAGTGGGTCGGGCTTTACAGGCGCAGTGAATCCATTTCGCCCGAATCAGCACCGCCTGCAGTTCACTTTCAAGAACGTTTTTACGCCTGTGCCCGGTGCAGCGACGCTGCCCGGGCACAGGCGTTGAAGGCCCTCAGAACCTGTTCAAAGTCTTTTCAGGGTCGCACAGGCCATAAAAAAACAACAAAAAGAAACACCAAACCCGCTTGACTCGTAATTGCGAATCGTTATCATTAACAAAACGCACTGCAACGCAACAGGAATACTCTTCATGCAAGCCACACTGACCGCCGCCTCGCTCCTGCGTACTGCCCCTTCAGACCTGCCCGTGCCACGCACGGATCGGGACACGCCCCACCCTGCCGACGCAGTGGCTGGCGCCGTGGACAGCAGTGCCCTGCTTCGGGGTCAGAAAGCGGTAGCGATCAGCCACAACGGCTCGGTGTATCGCCTGCAGGCCACCAAACTGGGCAAGCTCATCCTCACCAAGTAGTTGCACCAGGAACCAAGTTTCATCGTGGGGCGACTCCCGGGCTTGCAACAAGCTCGAAAGGGTCGTTTTTGCCAGCCAACGGGTTCGCCCGCGTAGCCAGGCTTTTTTTCTCCCCAGCTCTCCTCGCCCCAGGATTCATCGAACCCCATAAAAAAAACGGCCAGTGGCCGGTTTTTTTATGGGAGATGCAGGTCTGCCCTGAAGGTTTAAAGCTTTTTTGGTTGCTAGCGCTTGATGGAAAAGCGCCAGCAGCTATTATTTTTATAGCAATCTCCAGCAACCCGCGGGTATCAAAGCCCCAGCGCTGCAATCCCGGCGCGGGCAATCTGCGCATCTTCCGTGGACTTCACACCGCTCACGCCCACGGCGCCCAGGCACTGGCCGTCCTTGAGGATCGGCACGCCGCCTTCGAGCAGGCCGTCGATGGTGGGGGCGCTCAGGAAGGATGTGCGGCCACCGTTGATCACGTCCTCGTACACCTTGCTCTCACGGCGCCCCAAAGCGGCCGTGCGCGCTTTGGACGGGGCGATGTGGGACGACACCGCTGCGGCGCCATCCAGGCGCTGCAGCCACAGCAGATGGCCGCCGTCATCGACGATGGCGATGGTCACTGCCCAGTTGTTCTTGAGGGCTTCGGCTTCGGCCGCTGCGGCGACGGCCTTGACGTCGGCCAGTTCGAGTTCGTGTTTGGTTTTCATGGTGCGATCCGAGAAATGGAAAAGTAGAGAAATAGAGAGATGAAATGGAGGCTGTGCGGGCTGCCAACGGGCCAGCCCGCCACAAGAAGCGGCAAGCATAGCGGCATCCCAACCGCCCTTCACCCCTAACCAGGGTGAAAGAACCCTTACCAAAAGTAGGTGACCGGATGCGGGTATTGCAGGGCCAAAAACCATCACCACCTAAAATTTGTCATGTCTGCGTTGTGCAGGCCAACAAGGAGAGACACAAGATGAATGACCAAGTCACCACCCTGGGCCACTCTGCGGGCTATGGCATCTCGCAGGAAGAGCGCCACAAGGTGCTTCGCAATACTTACTGGCTGCTCGCACTGAGCATGATCCCCACGGTGCTCGGCGCCTGGGTGGGCGTTGCCACAGGCATCACCCAGTCGCTGCGCGGCGGCGTGGGCCTGATCGTGTTCCTGGGCGGCGCGTTCGCTTTCATGTTCGCGATCGAAAAGACCAAGCGCTCGGCCGCTGGCGTGCCTGTGCTGCTCGCCTTCACGTTCTTCATGGGCCTCATGCTCTCGCGCCTGATCGGCATGGTGCTGGGCTTCAAGAACGGTACCGACCTCATCATGACGGCGTTTGCCGGCACCGCAGGCGTGTTCTTCGTGATGGCCAGCCTCGCCAGCGTGATCAAGCGCGATCTGTCGGGCATGGGCAAGTGGCTGATGGTGGGCGCTCTGGTGCTCATGGTCGGCGCTGTCATCAACGTGTTCGTGGGCTCCTCGGTCGGCATGATGGCGATCTCGGTGGCGGCCATCGGCATCTTCAGCGCCTACATGCTGTATGACTTGAAGCAGATCCTGGACGGCGGCGAAACCAACTACATCAGCGCTACTCTGGCTCTGTATCTGGACATCTTCAACGTGTTCCAGAGCCTGCTGGCCCTGCTGGGCATCATGGGCGGGGAGCGCGAGTAACCCGCGCACCTGCAAGCAGGTGATTTCCCTCAAAGGCTCCTTCGGGAGCCTTTTTTCTTGCGGCTTTGCACAGCCCGGGGCTCAATAGCGCGCACGGCGTGCCGATAATGCAAGTACATGTATCGCAAACCTTCCTCCACCGCACTACGGCTGCTGGCTCTTTCCAGCATCCTGCTGCTGACTGCCTGCGACAAGATTCCCGGCCTGGGCCCGGATCCGCGCGTCGCCCAGCGCGAGGAGGAAGCCAAGGCCATCGGCGGCGCCTGCCGCCACGCGCTGCGGGGCCTGGAAGACTGCTACACCTTGAACCCCAAGGCCCCCAAGGCTTCGGTGTTTGCCGGGTGGAAGGACATGGACGCCTACATGCGCGAAAACAAGATCGAAGGCGCACCGTCAGTGCTCGGCAAGGTCGAGAAACCCGAGCGCACCGAACGATCCAGCGACATCGAAACCGAGCCACGCGACCCGGCTGCCAGCCGCAATCGCAGCTAGCCCGTCCCGCAATCGACACCTGAGGAGGCAGGCAGCGCCGTTGTCGGCCTCCCCCTTCGCTCAGTCGCGCTCGAACACCGCCATGCTCTCAACGTGTGCCGTGTGCGGGAACATGTTCACCATGCCCGCCGCCGTGCACCGGTAGCCTGCCAGGTGCACCAGCAGCCCGGCGTCGCGCGCCAGTGTGGCGGGGTTGCAGCTCACGTAGACGATGCGCTTCGGCGGGGCCCAGCCCTCCGCCCCCGTTGGCAGCGGGCCCGCGCCTTCGGCGCCGAGGCGCGCCTGCTCGATGTCGGCAAGGGCCTTGGCCAGGGCAAACGCCCCTTCGCGGGGTGGGTCCACCAGCCATTTGTCGGCAGATCCGTCGGCCACCAGCATTTCCGGGGTCATCTCGAACAGGTTGCGCGCTACAAAATCAGTAGCTGCTAGCGCTTTATGGTCAGGCGCCACGGCCTGATTCAATGCATAGTTTTCGCGCGAACGGGCCACCAGGGCCTCGCTGCCTTCGATGCCCAGCACCTCGCGCGCCTGTGTGGCCAGTGGGAGCGTGAAATTGCCCAAACCGCAAAACCAGTCGATCACGCGTTCGTGCGGCTGCACATCCAGCAGGCGCAGCGCACGCGACACCAGCACGCGGTTGATGTGCGGGTTCACCTGGGTGAAGTCGGTGGGCTTGAACGGCATGGTGATGCCAAAGTCCGGCAGCGCATATGACAGCAGCTCGCCCCCTTCGTCCAGCAGCTTCACCGTGTCGGGCCCCTTGGGCTGCAGCCACCATTGCACGTGGTGTTCGGCCGCAAAGGCGCGCAACCGGGCGAGGTCATCCGCACTCAGCGGCTCCAGGTGCCGCAGCACCAACGCGGTTACGGTGTCGCCGCAGGCCAGTTCGATCTGGGGGCAGGTGTCGCGCGCATCCATGCCGGCAATCAGCGCGCGCAAGGGCATCAGCATGGCGTCCACATGGGGGGGCAGCACGGGGCACTGCTGCATGTCGGCCACATAGCGGCTCTTGCGCTCATGGAAACCGATCAGCACCTGGCCCTTCTTGATCACATGGCGCACCGACAAACGGGCGCGGTAGCGATAACCCCAGGACGGGCCTTCGATGGGCCGCAGCATGGTCTGGGCCTTGACCTTGCCCAGGTGCCAGAGGTTGTCTTCGAGCACGCGCTGCTTGACGGCAACCTGGGCGCCCACGTGCAGGTGCTGCATCTTGCAGCCACCGCAGGCACCGGCGTGCAGGCCAAAGTGCTGGCAGCCGGGGCGCACACGCTGCGACGATTCGCGGTGAATCGCCACCAGGCTGGCCTGCTCCCAGTTGTTCTTTTTTCGGTGGGTGTTGGCGGTGACCAGCTCGAACGGCAGGGCACCGTCGATGAAGATCACCTTGCCGTCGGGCTTGCGGGCAACGCCCTGGGCATCCAGGTCCATGGACTGCACTTGCAGCCAGCCTTCGGGCAAGTCGCTCTGGGAATCCTGCGCGGTGGGTTCAAACGAGGGGGATAGTTCTTTCGGTTCGCTCATCCCCCGATTGTCTCAGGCCCAGGACAGCCCCCGCACGGGCCGCTGAACCGGGCGCTCAGCTGCGGTCTGCGCGGGCGGGACGACCGCCCATGCCCATGGAACCCGTAGCCCCTTGAGCAGACGCCAGGGGAAGTTTGTTGATGGGGAGGTCGCAGTTGTGGTTGTCAGGCGAGAACACCAGTGTGGAGCCCGGGGCAACCTGTGGCAGGGTCTGGTGGATCTGGTAGGACAGGTCCACCGGTGGCTGGGGGGCGCGGTACACGATGTCCTGGTCGGGGCCGTAAACCACGTAGCACGAGGCTGCAGCCGACTGGCTGAAAAAGGCCGCCGCCAGCAGGGCAGCAGTAGCGTATGGAAAGCGGATCATGGTTCTTCTCCTCAATCTGACAGGTCTGCCGGGCATTATGCGGGCTTTGGCAGGCAACGCCAATGCGGCCGCTGGAGGCTGCGGCGCGGCAGCACGAACCCCGTGGCTTTCACCGCAGATGCAGATGGTTGGTGTGCTTGACCTCTTCCATCACCGCATAGGTCCGCGTCTCGCGCACGCCCGGTAGCTGCCACAGCACATTGCCCGCAAACACGCGGTAGGCATTCATGTCGGCGGATCGCGTCTTGAGCAGGTAGTCAAACCCGCCCGCCACCATGTGGCATTCCATGATTTCGGGGTGCACCTGCACGGCGGCCTTGAACTGGTCGAACACATTGGGCGTGGTGCGGTCGAGCAGCACCTCCACAAACACCAGCATGCCCGCGCCCAGCTTCAGGGGGTTCAGGCGCGCCTCGTAGCCCAGGATGAAGCCATCGCGCGTGAGGCGCTGCACCCGCGCCAGCACGGCCGTGGGCGACAGGGCCACCGCCTCGGCCAGCTTGAGGTTGGCAATGCGGCCGTCCTCCTGCAGGATTGACAGTATCTTGCGGTCAATCCGGTCGAGATCGGGTTCTGCTTGCATCTTGATTAGCGATTAATTCGGTGTAGAAGCCAATTTTCGACCATTTATTCACCACCAACCCAAGGATCATCGCCAATAACGCGCCCAACCAACACTTTCCCCCGTGTTGGGCCCCGCCAAATCCCTGAAAGACACCGCCATGACGCAGCCCTCCGCCCCGTTTGCAGACTTCGCGCCCCGCACACCGCTGAACAACCCTCTGCGCGCCGCCATCACCGCCGCCACCCGCCGCGCCGAGTCCGAGGCCCTGGCCCCGCTGCTGGCCCAGGCCCGCCTGCCTGCCGATCAAGCGGCGTCGGCCGAACAACTGGCCCTGCGCATTGCCAAGGCGCTGCGCGAACGCAAGGCCAGCGCCGGGCGCGCGGGCATCGTGCAGGGTCTGCTGCAGGAGTTTTCGCTGTCGTCGCAAGAAGGCGTGGCACTGATGTGCCTGGCCGAGGCGCTGCTGCGCATCCCCGACAAAGCCACGCGCGACGCGCTCATCCGCGACAAGATCAGCCATGGCCAGTGGGATGCCCACCTGGGCAAGAGCCCGTCGCTCTTCGTCAACGCCGCCACCTGGGGCCTGCTGATCACCGGCAAGCTGGTGGCCACACACAGCGAAGGCAGCCTGGGTAACTCGCTCAGCCGTCTGATCGGCAAGGGCGGCGAGCCGCTGATCCGCAAGGGCGTGGACATGGCGATGCGCATGATGGGCGAGCAGTTTGTGACCGGCGAGACGATTGACGAAGCACTGCGCAACGCCCGCACGATGGAAGCCGAGGGCTTTCGCTATTCGTACGACATGCTGGGCGAGGCCGCGCTGACCAGCGCGGACGCCGAGCACTACTACGCCTCTTACGAGCAGGCCATCCATGCGATTGGCAAAGCCTCTGCCGGGCGTGGCATTTATGAAGGGCCAGGCATCTCCATCAAGCTGTCGGCCCTGCACCCGCGCTACAGCCGCGCACAATTTGGCCGTGTGATGGACGAGCTGTACCCGCTGGTGCTGCGCCTGACCGCGCTGGCCAAGCAGTACAACATTGGCCTGAACATCGACGCTGAAGAAACCGACCGGCTGGAGCTGTCGCTGGACCTGCTGGAGCGCCTGTGCCACGAACCCACGCTGGCGGGCTGGAACGGCATTGGCTTTGTCATCCAGGCCTACCAAAAGCGCTGCCCCTATGTCATCGACTTTGTCGTGGACTTGGCGCGCCGCACGCATCGCCGCCTGATGGTGCGCCTGGTCAAAGGGGCGTACTGGGACAGCGAAATCAAGCGCGCTCAGGTCGATGGCCTCGAAGACTACCCGGTGTACACGCGCAAGGTGCACACCGACATCTCCTACATCGCCTGCGCCAAGAAGCTGCTGGCCGCACCCGAGGCCGTGTACCCCCAGTTCGCCACCCACAACGCCGAAACGGTGGCCACCATCTACCAACTGGCGGGCAGCAACTACTACGCCGGGCAATACGAGTTCCAGTGCCTGCACGGCATGGGCGAGCCGCTGTATGAGCAGGTGGTGGGGGCCATCACCGCCGGTAAATTGGGACGCCCATGCCGCATCTACGCCCCCGTGGGCACGCACGAAACCCTGCTGGCCTACCTGGTACGCCGTCTGCTGGAAAACGGCGCCAACACCTCGTTCGTGAACCGCATTGCCGACGAAACGATTGCGCTGGACGAGCTGGTGAAGAGCCCCGTGCTAGTGGTGGACCAGCAAGCTGCGGCAGAAGGCACCGCTGGCCTGCCCCACCCCCGCATTGCCACGCCCCAGGGCCTGTATGGCGCGCACCGCACCAACTCGCGCGGGCTGGACCTATCGAACGAAAACACGCTGACCGAGCTGGCCACCACGCTGCAAGCCACGGCAAGCCACGCCTGGACGGCAGCGCCCCTGCTGGCTACTGACTTGCCCGCAGGCACCACCCAGCCCGTGCGCAATCCTGCTGACCAACACGATGTGGTGGGCCGGGTGCAAGAGGCCACCACCGCCGACGTAGACCAGGCCCTGGCCCACGCCCAGGCCGCCGCAGCCCCCTGGGCCGCCACGCCGCCCGCCGAGCGCGCTGCCGCCCTGCTGCGCACCGCCGACCTGCTCGAAGCCCGTATGCAGCCCCTGCTGGGCCTGCTGATGCGCGAAGCGGGCAAGAGCGCCAACAACGCCGTGGCCGAGGTGCGCGAGGCCGTGGACTTCCTGCGCTACTACGCCGCCCAGGTGCAAAGCACCTTCGACAACGCCACCCACCTCCCGCTGGGCCCCGTGGCCTGCATCAGCCCCTGGAACTTCCCGCTCGCCATCTTCATGGGCCAGGTCGCCGCCGCGCTGGCCGCTGGCAACCCCGTGCTGGCCAAGCCTGCCGAACAAACCCCGCTGATCGCCGCCGAGGCCGTACGCCTGCTGTGGCAAGCTGGTGTGCCCCGCGCCGCCGTGCAGTTGCTGCCCGGCCAGGGCGAAACCGTGGGTGCGCGCCTCATTGGCGACGCCCGCGTGATGGGCGTGATGTTCACCGGCTCCACCGAGGTCGCCCGCATCCTGCAGCGCACAGTGGCCGGGCGCCTGGATGCCGCAGGCCGCCCTATTCCGCTGATCGCAGAAACCGGCGGCCAGAACGCGATGATCGTGGACTCGTCCGCGCTGGTGGAACAGGTGGTGGGCGATGCCGTGTCGTCGGCCTTTGACAGCGCAGGCCAGCGCTGCTCCGCCCTGCGCGTGTTGTGCGTTCAGGAAGACGCCGCCGACCGCGTGGTGGAGATGCTGCAAGGTGCCATGGGCGAACTGCGCGTGGGCAACCCCGGAGCGCTGCGTGTGGACGTGGGCCCCGTCATCGATGCCGAAGCACAAGCGGGCATCGTCCGACACATCGAGAACTTCAAGGCCAAGGGCCATCGGGTGTTCCAGCACCCGAACCATGTGTCGGCCGCCGGCGTACAAGGCACCTTCGTTCCCCCCACGCTGATCGAGCTGAACCACATCGGCGAGCTGCAACGCGAAGTCTTCGGCCCTGTGCTGCACCTGGTGCGCTACGCCCGCAACGACCTGGACCAGTTGCTCGACCAGATCAACGCCACCGGCTACGGCCTGACCCAGGGCGTGCACACCCGCATCGACGAAACCATTGCCCGCGTGGTGAACCGTGCCCATGCTGGCAACGTGTACGTCAACCGCAACATGGTGGGCGCCGTGGTGGGCGTGCAGCCCTTTGGCGGCGAAGGCCTGTCGGGCACGGGGCCCAAGGCAGGTGGGCCGCTGTACCTGCTGCGCCTGCTGTCGCAGCGCCCGGCCGATGTGCTGGCGCGCACCTTTGCCGACGCCGACCGCGCTACGCCGCCCGAAGAGGCAGTGCGCGAGCGCCTGCTGGCGCCCCTGGCCACCTTGCAGCAATGGGCGCAGATCCAGGGCAATGCAGCCCTGGCCAACACCTGCCAACAGTTTGCCCAGCAAACCCAAAGCGGCACCGCCCGCACCCTGCCCGGCCCCACGGGCGAGCGCAACGTCTACACCCTGGCCCCCCGTGCCCGCGTGCTGTGCCTGGCGCGAAGTGTGGATGACCTGCTGGTACAGACTGCGGCCGTGCTCGCCACCGGTGGCACCGCCCTGTGGCCCAACGCCCAGGCCCACCTGCGCACGCCATTGCCCACGCTGGTGCAGGCGCAGATCCAGTTGCAGGACAACACGCTGAACGACGGCACGCTGGAGCTGGATGCCGTGCTGCACCACGGCGACGCCCCCTCGCTGCAGGCCGTGTGCACCGCCCTCGCCCGCCGCGCGGGGCCTATCGTGGGTGTGACGGCACTGCAGCCCGGTGCCACGGACATCCCGCTGGAGCGCCTGCTGATCGAGCGCGCGCTGAGCGTGAACACAGCCGCAGCTGGCGGCAACGCGAGCCTGATGACAATTGGATGAGGGCCCAGCATCGGGCCATCATCCAACCTGGAGAAATTTGAATAAAATTGGCTGCTAGCGCTTATTCATCAAGCGCTATTAGCTATTAATTTAATAGCACTCAAGATACCGATGCCAGCGGCAGATTGAGCAACAGGTTCTGCGGCTTGATGCGCACCACGCCCTCGGCGTTGGTCGCCAGCCCCAGGTACACCGGCTTGCCCGCCACATCGGCACGCATCTCGGCCGGGTTGGCAAAGGTCAGCGTGAACAGGCTCACCAGCCGCGCCATGCGCTCGCCATCCACCGGCCGATCCTGATACAGGTCGTTAAGGATGGCGGTGGACTCCACATCCAGCCCCACATGCCAGCGCCACGCGCTGTCGGTGACCTGGTGCACAGGCTCGATCTGCACTTGCACGCCCAGCAAGTGGCCGACCCAGCGCTCCAGCACCCGCGCCAGCGCCTTCAGGCCAGAACGGGCGCGGGTCATCTTGAAGGTCAGGCCATGGCTCAGGTCCTGCGTCAGCTCATGGGTCAGGTCGAGCAGAAAGTGGTGGCGGTCGCTCTCCTGCCAATATTGCGCCGCATTGTCGGCCGACAGCACCTTGACCTGCGCCGTGGGCTGCAGTGCACCGCTTTGCAGCAGCAAGCGGCCCACCTCGCCCAGGCCCGCGGTCTCGTTGAGCATGTCGAGCGTCGCCCGGTCGCCTGCCAGCATTTGCCCGTCTTGCAAGGTAATGCGCTGCGACCGAAACAGCATTTCGGCAGCGCGGGCTTCGAAGGCGTCGTTGCAGTTGTCGAGCAGGTTGCGCAGCAGGGCCTGCACCACGGCGTCGATGAACACGGCGGGCACGTTCACCACCCCACTGCGCATGAGCTGCAAGTAGTACGCCTCCAGCGTGCCGGCGGCCAGCAGGCCATCGCGAAAACGCAGGAACACGGTGTAGTTTTCGCGGGCGTCGTCGTCCTGCACCGCTGCCAGTTCGGCCGACAAAACCACCCGTGCAGGCGATAACGCCAGAGATTCGTGCAGGGCGATCTCGGCGGCGCAGGACTCTGGCACCAGCGCCAGTTCAGGCCGGGCAAGCAGCCACTGCAGGTATTCATCGGAAGGCACCAGCCAGCCGCGCGCATCCCGGGCCAGCGCCTGAAAGCCACATCCGGGCCAGAAATCAGCAGCTGGCGTCATGCGAAGGACCTCTGCCCCAGGAAGAAGAACGTTGTGGCGGCGCGGTGGGAAGCGTCAAGGGTCGGACCATGGAAGACGGGAGGTGAATGCTGGGGTGAATGTGGGTGGGCAACAAGTGGCTTCACGGGAAGTTGCGACGCGGCGTTGACACAGTCCGTGAGTGTAGTTGTCGCACTCCTCACGCCTTACGCTGTGTGCGAACGCCTCTCGCTACCCATACCGCCCCAGTAACAAAGGGGGCCACCTCCTCTCGAAAAGCACCGTTTTTCCGCTGCTTACCCCGGGATTGGCCTGATCGAATTCAGGGACTATCAAGGCAACGTCCACAGAACCCCCATCGGCCCGGTGATCCACCCGATGCCACACCATGGACTGCCAGATCACCCGAGGAGTCGCAACATGCTCGATATTTCACAAGCCACCAACATGCTGACGTCCCTGGGCGTCTCCAGTTCCATGGCGGCCAAGGCGGCAGAGCGCACGGCCCAGAACCACGCGGGCGCGGACCCTGTCACCTTTCTCAAAGAATTGCAGACCACGCTGGAACAACTGTCTGCCGAGGCTGCACAGGGAAAAGCGACTGGCACCAGCACCGCAGGGGCCACCACGGTGCCCGCACAAACCAAACCCTACCAATCCACCGCCGCCCTCTACAGCACCAAAGATGCGGCGGACACCGGGACCACCGAGGCCGCAGTCAAGGCGCCCTTCAGCAACCTGGAAGAATTCCGCGCCTGGGAGCGTGGCCTGGGCGATACGTTTGCCGAAGACTACGAAGTGCCGGACTATGTGCGGATGACAGCGATGTCTTTGAGCGGAGGCGACCAGGAGGTGGTCGGCCGCTACATGTTCTTCAAGAACCACCCCGAGTTTGCGGCGGACTACGAAGCCATTCGCAGCGGCAAACTGTCGCAGTTCCCAACGGATGGCTCGACGCTCGTCAAAAGCGACCTGACCGCAATGCCGTCGGAGACCGCCTCGTTCTACAAGAAGAACCCCGAAATGCTGCTGGCAGCCGAAGGGTTCAACATGGACCCGACACTCGCCAAAATGCGCACGGACGGGACCGTCGCAACGCCTGAGGGCGTGAACCCCTCTGAATGGCTGATGAGCAATAAATGGACGGCTGATGGGGTAGTTCCCCAAGACAACCGCTTGGTTCTGGCCCAAGCGCCCTACATCGGTCTGGACGGCAAAGGTGCCGACACCTACCGGCTGACCACTTACGACTCGGCCACAAACAGCATCATCAATTTCGACGGAACCGCCTACGACCCGGTCACCGGTGAAGCCAGGGCCTGACCGCAGCCTGGCCTGGGGTTTGCCGTCTTCCCAGGGCGGGGAAGACGTGGTCCGGCATGGACTTCCTAAATGAGCCGTTTCAACCAGGGGGTACGGTGGAACACCAGCGCCACCACCAGCGCACCACCAAACACCAGAGCGGCCACAAGCGGCACCGTGAGCAGCGGCGCGTGGTCCTCAGGCTTGAAACCGTATTCCCTGAACGATTCCAGCAAAATCGGGTGCACCAGATAGACGCCCAGCGTTAACGGAGCAACCCTCTGAACGCACTGCGCCCATCCCCCCGCCAAGGTGCATTGTTTGAGCATCAGCATCAAGCTGATCGACATGGGGATGACGGAAAAGCTCAGGTAGCCATAGAAATACAGTCCCCTGTCCAGCCCCTGCGCGCGGCCCAGCCAGTAGCAGCCCACGGCGGTGACCGCCACAGCCAACCCAAAGACCGCCATCAACACAGCCAGGGGGATTTTCCTGTCACTGGTCTGGATCAGGTAGCCACAGAGGAAATACGGCAGGTACGGCAGAAACCAGTTGATGAAAAGGCCCGCCCCATCGCCAGAAAAGACGCGGGAAAACTCGTTCACGCCAGACAGCACAAACATCAAGGCCACAAGCCACCACAGATCGCGCCGGCTTGTGTTGCGCACCAGCGTCCTCAGGAAGGGAACGAACAGGTACAGGCACAGGATCATGTACAGGAACCACAGGTGGTAGTGAGGCCACCCTCTGGCAACGCTGTGCAAGACATCCATCGCGCGCAGCTCGGCCAGGGCACCCCGGTGGTTCCAAAGAATGTAGACAGCACTCCAGAAGGCAATTGGCAGCAGGACCCGTGCCGCCCGCTTGCGGTAGAACTCGGCCACGCCCTCGGTCTTGCGCGGGTCGAGCAACAACGCGCCGCTCACCATCACGAACACCGGCACACACCAGCGCACGAGGGCGTCGTACAGATTGCCGTACCACCAACCAGGGGAACCCAGCGCCGCCACGGTGACCACGCTGCCGACCACGTGCAGGACCACCACGGCCATGATGGAGACGACCCTCGCTGCATCAAGCCAGATCATTGTTTCTAGGTCTTTGGCGTGACAGTGCTTGTTTATTCCCACTCGATCGTCGCTGGCGGCTTGCTGCTCACGTCGTACGTTACGCGGTTGATGCCGCGGACTTCGTTAATGATGCGGCCTGACACCTTCTTGAGCAGCGCATAGGGCAGTTCAGCCCAGTCGGCGGTCATGAAGTCGCTGGTCTGCACGGCGCGCAGGGCCACCACGTAATCGTAGGTGCGGCCATCGCCCATCACGCCCACGCTCTTGACGGGCAGGAAGACGGTGAAGGCCTGGCTGGTGAGGTCGTACCAGGTCTTGCCACTGGATTCGTCACGGAAGTTGCGCAGCTCTTCGATAAAGATCGCGTCGGCACGGCGCAGCAGGTCGGCGTATTCCTTCTTCACCTCGCCCAGAATGCGCACGCCCAGGCCGGGGCCAGGGAAGGGGTGTCGGTAGACCATTTCGGGCGGCAGGCCCAGGGCAACGCCGAGTTCGCGCACTTCGTCCTTGAACAAATCGCGCAGGGGCTCCAGCAGCTTGAGGCCCAGTTGCTCGGGCAGACCGCCCACGTTGTGGTGGCTCTTGATGGTGACGGCCTTCTTGCTCTTGGCCCCGCCGCTCTCGATCACGTCGGGGTAAATCGTGCCCTGCGCCAGGAAGGTGGCACCCTTGTGGCCCCCGTCGCCCGCCTTCAGTTTCGCGGCTTCCGCCTTGAACACGTCCACGAACAGGCCGCCGATGATCTTGCGCTTGGCTTCGGGGTCGCTCACGCCCGCCAGCTTGCCCAGAAAGAGGTCGCTCGCATCCACGCGGATCACTTTGGCGTGCAGCTTGCCGACGAACATGTCCATGACCATGTCGCCTTCGTTCAGGCGCAGCAGGCCGTGATCGACGAAGACGCAGGTCAGCTGGTCGCCAATGGCGCGGTGGATGAGCGCGGCGGCCACGGACGAATCCACACCGCCCGAGAGACCCAGGATCACTTCTTCATCACCCACCTGCTGGCGGATCTGCTCCACAGCTTCGGCAATGTGGTCACGCATCACCCAGTCGGGACGGGTGCCGCAAATGCCGAGCACGAAACGGTCCAGCAACGCCCTGCCCTGCACGGTGTGCGTGACTTCGGGGTGGAACTGCACGGCGTAGAAGCGACGGCTTTCGTCGGCCATGCCGGCGATGGGGCAGCTGTCGGTGCTGGCCATGAGCTTGAAGCCCGGGGGCAGCTCGGTGACCTTGTCGCCGTGGCTCATCCACACGTTGAGCATGCCGTGGCCTTCAGGCGTGGTGAAGTCGGCGATGTCCTTGAGCAAGGCGGTGTGGCCGCGCGCGCGCACGGCTGCAAAGCCGAACTCGCGCTTGTGGCCCATTTCGACCTTGCCGCCCAGCTGCTGCGCCATGGTCTGCATGCCGTAGCAGATGCCCAAGACGGGCAAACCCAGATCGAACACCGCTTGCGGTGCGCGGTCGGTGGTGTCTTCGGTCACGCTGGCGTGGCTGCCCGACAGGATGATGCCCTTGAGCGAACCGTCCTTGGCATAGTCGCGCACCCATTCGTCAGTCACATCGCAAGGGTGCACTTCGCAGTACACATTGGCCTCGCGCACGCGGCGGGCGATGAGCTGGGTGACTTGCGAGCCGAAATCGAGGATGAGGATTTTCTGGTGTTGCATGGTGGTGGTCCGTCAGAGGCGGGAGAGGTCGAGAAGTGGGACACCGCTGCGCCGTGCGGCAGCGGCCTGTTGGGGATCAAAGGTGGCCAGGGGCAAGCGCAGCGAGCGGGCGAGCCACAGATAGGCCGCATCAAAGGTGGGCAGGCCGGTCTCCAGTGCCACGTCGAGCACGGCCTTGTGCTGGGCAGGGGCCAATTCATGGAGCTCCACCCGGTGGCGGATGGCTTCGAGTACGCCCCACAGGCCTTCGACAGATGTGGCGGGGATGCGCCCGCTGTTCACGCCACTGGCCAGGATGTTGTGGCACTCCCAGTGCCAGAGGTTGGGCGCCTGGGGCTCCACCTCATCGCGGCGGATAAGGGTGTAAAGACGGCGGGTATGTTCGCTAGCACTGTCAGGCAGCAGCCAGGCGGCGGTGACCGAGGCATCCAGCACGAAGGCGGTCATGCGTTACTCCGACCTGTGCGACGCAGGCTATCCACCGTCGATGAACCTGCGGGTTGAATGCTGGCATGAAGCGCATCCATCTGGCCCAGCTCGCGCGCAATCTGCTCGTCAGAAATCACTGGGCGCCGACGCACGGGAAGCATGCGCACCACCTCTTTGCCATGGCGCGTAATGCGCACTTCCTCGCCCTGCTCGACCAGTTCGATCAAGGCAGAGAACCTGCTTTTCGCTTCGTAGATGCCAACGGACTGCATAAATAAAAAAGTCTGGCCTGAATGGTGAATTCAGACCAGACTATATCAGTCTGACCAGATTTTTTCAATCAGGCCAGACTCGGCATCTCCCAAGGTAGATCAGACCCATGCCCTGCTAACGCCCGCGATCCAGGCTAGGGCAGCCGTGCAAGGGCCGCCTAGCTGCGCAGCGGCGCTTCGCTTGCGTGCACTGGCTGCGTCTCCCTTCCCGAATGGCGCAGCCATTCGAGAGAAGGGGGAAGGCGCGAAGCGACTCAGGGGGTTGTCCCTTAATCAGCGCGGTAGTTCGGCGCTTCCTTGGTGATCTGCACATCGTGCACGTGGCTTTCGCGGATACCAGCAGTGGTGATCTCGACGAACTCGGCCTTGTTGTTCATCTCTTCGATCGTGGCGCAACCGCAGTAGCCCATGGAGGCACGCACGCCGCCAGCCATCTGGTAAACGATGCTGACCATGGAGCCCTTGTAGGGCACGCGGCCTTCGATGCCTTCAGGCACCAGCTTATCGGCATTGGGATTGCCGGTACTCGATTCCTGGAAGTAGCGGTCCGCACTGCCCTGCTGCATAGCGCCAATGGAGCCCATGCCGCGGTAGCTCTTGTAGCTGCGGCCCTGGAACAGGATGACTTCGCCGGGGGCTTCTTCCGTGCCTGCGAACATGCCACCCATCATCACCGTGCCTGCGCCAGCGGCCAGGGCCTTAGCGATGTCGCCGCTGTAGCGGATACCGCCGTCGGCAATCAGCGGCACGCCCGTGCCCTTGAGCGCGGTGGCCACGTTGTCGATGGCCATGATCTGGGGCACGCCCACACCGGCCACGATGCGGGTGGTGCAGATGGAACCAGGGCCGATACCGACCTTGACGGCATCCGCGCCCGCCTCGACCAGCGCCAGGGCCGCCGCGCCGGTCGCGATGTTGCCGCCGATCACGTCGATCTGCGGGTAGTTCTGCTTGACCCAGCGCACGCGGTCGATCACGCCCTTGCTGTGGCCGTGGGCCGTGTCCACCACGATGGCGTCCACACCGGCCTTGACCAGCGCTTCAACGCGTTCTTCGGTGCCCTCGCCCACGCCCACGGCAGCGCCCACACGCAGGCGACCTGCGGCGTCGCGTGCAGCGTTGGGGAAGCTGGTTTGTTTGGTGATGTCCTTCACCGTGATCAGGCCCTTGAGCTCAAAGGCGTCGTTCACGACCAGGATGCGTTCGAGCTTGTGCTTGTTGAGCAGCGCCTTGGCTTCGGCCGGCGTGGTGCCCTCTTTTTCATTGACCGTGATGAGCTTCTCGCGCGGGGTCATGATCTGGTGGACCTTGACGTCGTAACGGGTCTCGAAGCGCAGGTCGCGGCCGGTGACGATACCCACCACCTTGCCGCCGTCGCACACGGGAAAGCCCGAAATGCCGAGCTGTTCGGACAACTGCAGCACCTGCAGCACCGTGTGCTCGGGCGTGATGACCACGGGATCACGCAACACGCCAGACTCGTAGCGCTTGACCTTGGCCACATGAGCAGCCTGCTCCTGCGGCGTGAGGTTCTTGTGCACGATGCCGATGCCGCCCTCCTGGGCAATGGCAATGGCCAGACGCGCCTCGGTCACGGTGTCCATGGCGGCGGACACGAGCGGCAGGTTCAGTTGGATATTGCGGGAGAGTTTCGTCGCGAGGGACGTGTCCTTGGGCAGGACCTGGGAGTACGCTGGCACCAGCAACACATCGTCGAAGGTGAGCGCTTTTCCAAGAAGGCGCATGAGAAAGCTCCAAAAGACGGATTGTACCCGCGCCGCGTGTGGTGAAAACGCGCCCGCCCGTCTTCAACGCACTGGCGGGGGGTGAGTCACATGGATAAACTTGTCCGCATGAAAATGCACAAGCTTCTCCTGCTGGCCGTGGCCTGCACCTGGGCCATGGGCGCGGCGGCGCAATGGCAGTGGATCGACAAGGACGGCCGCAAGGTCTTCAGCGACCGCCCTCCACCCCAAGATACCCCGGAAAAGAACATCCTGAAGCAGCCCGGTGGCGGGGTTCCGCGTTCAGCACCCGCTCCAGTGGCAGTCGCACCAGCGGAAGGAACCCCTGTGGCCGCAACCACCGCTGCCGCCTCGGCCACCAAGCCTGCCGCCAGCGCGCCGGGTACCGGCAAAGACAAAGCCCTGGAAGAGAAAAAAGCCCAGGCAGAAGCGGCCGAAGCGGCCAAGAAAAAAGCAGACGAAGAAAAGCTGGCCAAGGCCAAGGCAGACAACTGCACGCGCGCGCGCCAGGCCAAGGCAGCGTTTGATTCGGGCAGACCCATCACCCAATCCAACGCCCAGGGCGAACGCATCTTCCTCGACGAAGCTGGCCGGGCGGCGGAATCCAAACGCCTCGACGGCATCATTGCCGCCGACTGCAAGCGCTAACCCGAGCCCCCCAAGGCGACCTCAGTAGCCCGACTTACCCCCGGGCCGCTGGCGTGCAAAAAGCCCCGTGGTCCGCGCGCCCTGCCGTGCAAAACGTTCACGGCGGGCCACCTTGGGGTCCACTTTCAGTGGGCGGTAGACCTCCACACGGTCCAGATGTCTGATTGCGGCGTCAGGCAACACTGCACGCCCCCAGATGCCCAGGGTCGGCCGGTCTGCACTGCCCTGCGGCCCCAGTGCGCCATCCGCCCCACACGCCCGCAACGCATCAGCCACGGTGGCACCTTCGGGCAGTTGAAGTACCCATTCCTGCGTTTTGCGAGGAGCAATACAGACCACCACCGTGACCTGCACAGTGCTCCCCGGCACCCGCTCAGCCATACACCTGCTCCGCACGCTTCACAAAGGCATCGACCATGCTGCCAGCGATGCGGTCAAACACCGGGCCTACGAGCGCCGCGAGCGTGGCACTGTCAAAACCGTAGTTCAGCAGCAATTCCACCTTGCATGCGCGCTGCGAACCATCGCCCACCGGGTGGAAGTGCCAGTCGCCATCCAGGCGCGAGAACGGCCCTTTGATGAGATGCATCTGCACGCGCCGACCTGCCTCGTGGGTATTGCGCGTCACAAAGGTCTGGCGGATGCCGCTGAACGCGATGCCCACTTCGGCGGTCATGCCGTCCTCGGTCTGCTCCAGCACGCCCGCGTGATCGCACCACGGCAGAAACTGGGGGTAGTGTTCCACCCCGGTGACCAGGGCAAACATTTCTTCGGGGCTGTACCAAATGAGGACGGACTTGTGAACGGTTTTCATGCAGACTGTGCCTGGCATCGGTGTGCGCCAAGCGGAGGAAATTAGAATCGCTGCCAGCGACACCCACACATTGTAGGGAGGCCTTTTAACTCCCGGTTTGTGCCGCATCTACCTCTTCATGGCCAAAAAACCCGATCCTACGTCCCGCATTGCCGACAACAAGAAAGCGGCCTACAACTATTTCTTCGAGGAACGCCACGAGGCGGGCATGGTGCTGCACGGCTGGGAGGTCAAGGCCCTGCGCGAGGGCAAGGTGCAGCTGACCGATGGCTACGTGCTGATCCGCGATGGCGAGCTGTATCTGCTCGGCTGCCTGATCCATGCGCTCAAGACCGCCTCCACCCACGTCAACCCCGAATCGGCGCGCACCAAGAAACTGCTGCTCAAGAAAGACGACATCAAGCGCCTGATCGGCAAGGTCGAGCAAAAGGGCTACACGCTGGTGCCGCTCAATCTGCACTGGAAAAACGGCTTTGTGAAATGCGAAATTGCCCTGGCCAAGGGCAAGGCTGAGCATGACAAGCGCGACACCATCAAGGACCGCGAAGGCAAGCGCGAGGTGGAGCGCGCCATGAAAAGTCGCAGCCGCTGAGGCATGCGTGCGATGCGGTCTGCGCTCACCCAGCCCAGCCCTTGAGATTTTTTTGTGACGCCGTGGAATAAACCGCTGCGCCCATGTGTTTGTCCTGGTGCAAGGCAGCATTCGCCTCCGCCTGCACCACACCCTGGAGAAACCCATGAAAAAACTGATCTCGATGGCCGCCTTCGTCGCAGCAGCCGCACTGGCCGGCTGCGCCACCATGAACGACTCGCCCGTGAAGACCATGGACGGCGTACTGGTCGGAGCGGGCGGCATGACGCTGTACACGTTCGACCGCGACGCGGCAGGCAGTGGCAAGTCGGTGTGCAACGGCCCCTGCGCCACCAACTGGCCACCACTCATGGCCAGCAAGGCACCCGGTGGCGACTACAGCGTCATCACCCGTGACGATGGCAAGACCCAACTGGCCTACAAGGGCAAGCCGCTCTACTACTGGATCAAGGACACCAAGCCCGGCGACAAAACCGGCGAAGGGGTGAATCAGGTCTGGCGCACCGCACGGCCCTGAGAACCCTTCAACGCCGCACAGGCCCCACACGGCATGAACCGCACCCAGGTCATCGAACAACTGCCCGGCCTGCGCCGGTACGCGCGGGTGCTCACAGGCGATGCCTGGGCGGCCGATGATCTGGTGCAGGACACGCTGGAACGTGCCTGCAGCAAGTGGTTGCTGTGGCGCACGGGCAGCGACCTGCGCGCGTGGTTGTTCACTCTGATGCACAACCTGTACCTCAACCAACGCCGTGCGCTGCCCGCGCTGGCGCAGGTGGACATCGACGACATTCATGACCAGTTGCCGGGTGCCCGCGCTCCCTCGGATGACGCCCTGGATCTGGAGCGCTGTCTGCAGCGCCTGCCCGCCGACCAGCGGGCCGTGCTGCTGCTGGTGGCCATGGAGGACATGAGCTACGAGGACACCGCGCGCATTCTGGGCATTCCGGCAGGCACTGTGATGTCACGCCTGTCCCGCGCCCGCACGCGCCTGCGCGCGCTGATGGACCGAGAGCCCGCGCCCAGCCCTATACCGGCCGCCCACGCAGACGCACCCGCAGCAGGCGCAGTGCCTGTGCTGCGTCGCCTCAAATAAAAAGAGCCATGACCCGCCCCCCCTCCATGGACCCGATCCACCCTGCCCCCCACCCACGCGCTGGCGAAAGCAGCACTTGGCACGCCCTCGTGGACGGCCAATTGCCGCCCGCACAGGCGCAGGCGCTGCGCGAGCAATTGCAGGATGATCAGGAAGCGCAGGCCACACTGGCGCACTGGCAGGCACAGCGAGAGCAGCTACACGCCCTGCACCAGGACCTGCTCCACGCCCCCGTGCCCGATACGTTGATGGCCGCAGCATTGCGGGCCACGGACCGCCGGGAGCAGCAGGCGCAGTGGTGGCGTTGGGGTGGCATGGCCGCCTCCGTGTTGCTGGCCTTTGTGCTGGGGTGGACAGGACGCGGCCAGTGGCCCGCCGTGGCGCCCGGCAAAACGCTGGCGACGGGCAACGGCACCACGCTGCTGGCTGCCGAACCGGCACAACGCTTCGCCCAGCAAGCCGCAGTCGCCCACGCGGTGTACCAGCCCGAAGTCCGCCACCCCGTGGAAGTCACAGCCGCCCAGCAAGACCACCTGGTGCAATGGCTGTCCAAGCGGCTGGACCGCCCGCTCAAGGTCCCCGCGCTGAGCGCGCAAGGTTATGAACTGGTGGGCGGCCGCTTGTTGCCTGGCGACACCGGGGTGCGCGCGCAGTTCATGTACCAGAACAGCGCAGGCCAGCGGATCACGCTGTACCTGGGCGCCTTGGCTGCGGCATCCACCAGCCCTGGCCCTGCCAGCGACTACACGCCCCGTCCACAGCCACCGACCACCGCAAGCACGACCGCATTCCAGTTCACGCAAGAAGGCCCGGTGCCAGGCTTTTACTGGACTGACGCGGGCTTTGGCTACGCCTTGAGCGGACAGCTGTCCCGCACCGAGCTGCTGAGCTTGGCGACAGCGGCGTACCAGCAGTTGAACCCCTGACGCGCCGCCAGGGACTCTGCGGGTGGCCTGCCCGGCTACAACCTTCGCCGATCAGGACAAATGGGCCAGCGGGTGGGCGTGTGCAGGCCAGGGGCTGGTGAAGAACTGCGCCACCATATCGGGCGTCACGTCCTCGATGCGGCCAGGGTTCCATTGGGGCGCATGGTCCTTGTCCACGGCCAGGGCGCGGATGCCCTCCACCGTTTCGCTCTGGCCGGGGCGCAGGAAGAAGCAGTGGCGCACCATGTCGCGCTCCATGCGCAGGTCGTCGGCCAAGCCCATGTCCCGTGCGCGGCGGATTTGTTCCAGCACCACGTGCAGCATGAGGGGCGAGCGCTTGCGCAGCGTGGCCGCAGTGGCGCGTGCCCAGTCACTGTCGGCCGCTTCAAGCGCCGCCACGATCTCGCCCACGCTGCCCAACGAAAAATATTGGTCAATTTGGCCCCTAGCGCTTTTCTGCAAAGCGCTAGAAGCTACAAACTTAGAAGCAACATAGTCTTTGACGGCAGCACCGCTGGCAAAGCTCTGGGTGCCCAGCGCCTCCCACACGGCCGCTTGCTGGTCAGCAGGCAGACAACCGTCCGCCAACCGGTTTTCGATGGCATCACCGGCGCCAATGGTGTCGCCGGTGAGCGCCAGCCATTCGCCCACACGACCGGGACAACGGCTCAGAAAATAGCCCCCCCCCACATCCGGGAACAGGCCAATGGCCGTCTCCGGCATGGCCATCTTCGTGCGCTCGGTCACCACGCGCAGGGCGGCGCCCTGGCTGATGCCCATGCCGCCGCCCATCACGATGCCGTCCATGAAGGCGATGTAGGGCTTGGCGTAGTTGTGGATCAGGTGGTTGAGCGCGTACTCCTCGGTGAAGAAGTCCTCGATCAGCGGGTTGCCCTGGCTGCCCGCCTGGTGCAAAAAGCGGATGTCTCCACCGGCGCAGAAGGCACCAAACGGGCCTTCCTTGTTGCTGCCACGGATGGCCACGGCCAGCACCCGTGCATCGTTTTGCCATGCCAGCAAGATGCCCATGAGGTCACGCACCATGCCCAGCGAGAGGGCATTGAGCGCACGCGGGCGGTTCAACGTGATGAAGCCCACCTGGCCTCGCACTTCACTCAACACATCAGGCAATACCGTCTCCGTCATTTTGTTCCTTCCAACCCAACAGTTCATTAAAAACCAGCGCACCGATCACGAGCACGCCTCCCGTCAGCACCGCCGGAGCAGGCTTTTCGCCTGCGCCCAGCCAGGCCAGCAAAATTCCAAAGATGACTTCGAGCAAGCCGAGCAACGCCATCTCTGGCGCCTTGAGCACCCGGCCGCAGCGCACGGCCAGCACACAAGGGATGGCCAATTGCACCACGCCCAACAGCGCCAGCAGGGCCAGGTCATGCCCTGAAGCCTGAAAAGGCAGCGCCAGCGGCAACGTAGCCACCACCGAGATCACCGCGCCGACCAGCACCGCAGGCACCAGGTCCACCGCATGGCCGTGGCGCTGCGAATGCTGCACCACCGTCCAGTTGATGGCGGCTGCCACCGGCACACACAGCGCCACCAGCGTACCTGCCAGGGGCAGGCCCGCCATCTGCGAACCATACATCCACCCAATGCCCAGCCCAGCCACGGCAATCGCGGCCCAGGTGCGCGGGGCGATGTGGTGGCCGATAAAAATGCGCGCGAACAACGCCGTGAGCAGCGGCCCCACGGCCATCGTGACCAGCACATTGGCCACCGGCATGAGCACCAGCGCCACCATGAATGCCGTGAACATCACGCTCCAGCACACGCCAGAGATCCACAGCGCACGGCCGCTGTGGCGCATGGAGGCGAACACCGCCCTGCCCTGCAGCGCAGGCAGGATGACCAGCAGCGACAGCAGCGTGAAGAAGCTGCGCCAGAAGGTCACCTCAAAGCTCGCCGCATGCTCCAGGTGGCGCGTGACCACACCGGCAATGGACCACATGAGGGTCACGGCCACCATCAGCGCCACGGCACGGGAATGTGTCAATTTCAACAGAGGCTCCAGGATTCAGACGGCAAAAAGGCCACTGCGTCGCAGTGGCCCCTTTTTGAACGTGCTCTGAGCGCTTCTCTGAACGCTCCGCCGATCAGGACCGTGCAGCGCGCTTGCGCTCGTTCTCGGTCAGGTGGCGCTTGCGCAAGCGCACAGACTTGGGCGTGATTTCGACCAGTTCATCGTCCTCGATGAATTCCACGCCGTATTCCAGCGTCAGGTCGATCGGGGGCGTGATCTTGATCGCGTCTTCCTTGCCAGAGACACGGAAGTTGGTCAGCTGCTTGGTGCGCGTGGCGTTCACGATCAGGTCGTTGTCGCGACTGTGAATGCCCACGATCATGCCTTCGTACACGGGGTCGTTCGCCTTCACGAACATGCGGCCACGGTCGTCCAGCTTGCCCAGGGCGTAGGTGAAGATTTCACCATCGTCCATGGAGATCAGCACACCGTTCTTGCGACCACCGATGTCGCCCTTGTGCGGCTCGTAGCTGTCGAAGATGTTGGAGATCAGGCCCGAACCACGCGTCAGGTTCAGGAATTCGTTGGTGAAACCGATCAGGCCACGTGCGGGGATGCGGTATTCGAGGCGTACGCGGCCACGGCCGTCGGACTCCATGTTCACCAGCTCGCCCTTGCGCTCGCCCAGGGCCTGCATCACGCCGCCCTGGTGGCCTTCTTCGATGTCCACCGTCACCAGCTCGATAGGCTCGTGCTTCACGCCGTCAATGTCCTTGAACACCACGCGGGGCTTGGACACGGCCAGCTCGTAGCCTTCACGGCGCATGTTTTCCAAGAGGATGGTCAGGTGCAGTTCACCCCGGCCCATCACTTCGAAGATACCTTCTTCATCGGTCTCGGACACGCGCAGGGCCACGTTGTGCTGCAGCTCCTTTTGCAGGCGGTCCCAGATCTGGCGGCTGGTCACGAACTTGCCTTCT
Source organism: Acidovorax sp. FG60 (assembly GCF_057808995.1). Lineage (NCBI taxonomy): Bacteria > Pseudomonadati > Pseudomonadota > Betaproteobacteria > Burkholderiales > Comamonadaceae > Acidovorax > Acidovorax sp. FG60. The sequence goes on along the minus strand of NZ_JBMDJC010000008.1, from coordinate 19,265 downwards.
CGGCCGGCCAGGGGCGAGGTGTTCACACAGAAGTTCATGGTCAGCGTGGGCTCGTCCACCTTCAGCATGGGCAGCGGCGACGGGTTGGCGGGGTCGGTCACGGTCACGCCGATGCCGATGTCTTCGATGCCGTTGATCAGCACGATGTCGCCAGGGCCCGCCAGCGGCGTCTGCATGCGATCAAGGCCCTGGAAGGTGAGCACCTGGTTGACACGGCCCTTGACGGATTTGCCATCGGGGCCTTCCATGACGAGCACATCCTGGCCCGGCTTGATGGTGCCCTGGCTGATGCGGCCCACGCCGATGCGGCCCACAAAGGTGGAGAAGTCCAGCGCCGAAATCTGCAGTTGCAGCGGAGCGGCTGGGTCACCCGTGTTCGGTGGAACGTGCGAGAGGATCGTGTCGAACAGGGCCGACATGTCGGGACCCCACTGCTCGCCCGGCGCGCCTTCTTCCAGCGACGACCAGCCGTTGATGCCCGATGCGTACACCACGGGGAAGTCGAGTTGTTCGTCGGTGGCACCGAGCTTGTCGAACAGGTCGAACGCGGCGTTCACCACCTTGTCGGGGTTGGCACCGGGCTTGTCCACCTTGTTCACCACCAGGATGGGGCGCAGGCCCAGAGCCAGGGCCTTCTTGGTCACGAAACGCGTTTGGGGCATGGGGCCTTCTTGCGCGTCGATCAGCAGCACCACGCTGTCCACCATGGACAGCGCACGCTCCACTTCACCGCCGAAGTCCGCGTGGCCGGGGGTGTCCACGATGTTGATGTGCGTGCCCTTCCAGCTCACGGCGCAGTTCTTGGCCAGGATGGTAATGCCACGCTCTTTTTCAATCGCGTTGTTGTCCATCACGGTGTCAACGACCTTTTCGTGGTCGGCGAAGGTGCCGGACTGGCGCAGCAGCTGGTCGACCATGGTGGTTTTGCCGTGGTCAACGTGGGCAATGATCGCGATGTTGCGGATTTGTTTCGTCGTCATAGTTTTTCCAATGTGCCGCTGGCTTGAGGGTGCGGCATGCCTTCCAAAATTTGTTGAATTTCCAGCGGACTCAGGAGCCTGTCCGGCACCAGCTCCCCGCCCACGATGTGGCCCACCCCCAGCAGTGCCGGAGGATTCTCGCCGAACACCGCCACGGCACTGGCATCGGGCCAGGTGCCACGGCGACGCACGCCCGACAGGAATCGGGCTGCATTCTCGCCGTCCAGCGTGACACGCACGTGTTGTGCCAGCAGCGACTCGGGCGCCTCCAGGCTGGCCAGGCGCTCCGCCTCCGGCATGGCTTCCAGCTGGGCCAGCGTGACGCAGCGCTCCACACCGATTCCACCCGTGTCGATGCGGCGCAAGAAGGTCAGGTGCGCGCCGCAACCCAGCGCCGCCCCGATGTCTTCGCCCAGCGTTCGGATGTAGGTGCCTTTGCTGCAAGTTACTATAATTTTAATAGCTGCTTGCGCTTTATCTGTCTGCGTCAGGGTCAGTTTTAATGCATGAATGACGACATCGCGCGCTTCACGCTCTACCGTGACACCTGCTCGCGCGTACTCGTACAGCGCCTTGCCGTCTTTCTTGAGCGCACTGTGCATCGGCGGCACCTGGCGAATAGGGCCGGTGAATTGCTCTTGCACGGCCGCAAGACGCTCAGGGGTCAGCTGTGCCAAGTCCACATCACAGCGTTGCACCACATCGCCTTCGGCGTCGCCGGTGGTGGTGGTAGTGCCCAGCAGTGCAACGGCTTCGTAGGTCTTGGGCGCATCCAGCTGCAGCTGGCTGAACTTGGTGGCCGCGCCAAAACACAGCGGCAACACGCCGGTGGCCAATGGGTCCAGCGTGCCGGTATGGCCCGCCTTTTCGGCGCGCAAGAGCCATTTCGCCTTTTGCAAGGCGTCGTTGCTCGAAAGGCCGAGCGGTTTGTCGAGCAGCAACACCCCATGCACAGGGCGCCGCTGCACCCTGGTGCGAGGCGCGTGCATGGACTACTCCTCTTTTGCGCGGGAAGAAACTGCCTTGGCGATCAAGGCATTCATGTCGGCCGCACGCTCGGAGGTGCGGTCGAACACGAAGTGCAGCGTGGGCACAGTGTGGATGTGCAGGCGCTTGAACAAGCCGTTGCGCAGGAAACCCGCAGCCTGGTTGAGCGCCGCCTGTGTCTCCACAGGGTCGCCCGTCAACAGGCTGAAGAACACCTTGGCATGTGCGTAGTCTGGAGTCACCTCCACACCCTGCAGCGTCACCATGCCCACACGCGGATCTTTCAACTCGCGCGCGATCAGTTCCGTCAGATCGCGCTGGATCTGATCGGCGACCTTGAAGGCGCGGTTGGGGGTGGAAGATTTCTTCGCAGCCATGTCGTCGTCACCGATGCCTTACAGCGTCCGCGCGATTTCCTTGATGTCAAAGAATTCGAGGTGATCGCCTTCCTTGATGTCGTTGTAGTTCTTGAGCTTGATACCGCACTCAAAGCCTTCCTTGACATCCTTGACATCGTCCTTGAGGCGCTTGATCGAATCGACTTCGCCGGTGTAGACCACCACGTTGTCGCGCAGCAGGCGGAAGCGTGCGTTGCGATGGACCATGCCCGAAGTGATGTACGAACCGGCAATCGTGCCGATCTTGGTCGCAACGAACACCGTGCGGATCTCGGCGGTACCGATGATCTCTTCGCGCTGCTCGGGGGCCAGCATGCCGGACATCGCCACACGCAGCTCGTCCACAGCGTCGTAAATGATGCTGTAGTAGTGCAGATCGACGCCATTGCCTTCGGCCAGCTTGCGCGCACCGGCATCGGCCCGCACGTTGAAGCCGATCACGATGGCCTTGGAGGCGATCGCCAGGTTGATGTCGGACTCGCTGATGGCGCCCACGGCGGCATACACCAGCTGCACCTTGACTTCGTCGGTCGAGAGCTTGAGCAGCGACTGCGCCAGCGCTTCCTGCGAACCCTGTACATCGGCCTTGACGATGATGGGCAACATCTTCACTTCGCCCGCCGTCATGTCGGCAAACATGTTTTCCAGCTTGGCGGCCTGTTGCTTGGCCAGCTTGGTGTTGCGGAACTTGCCGGCACGGTAGGTCGCGATTTCGCGGGCACGGCGTTCGTCCGTGAGCACCATGAATTCGTCGCCGGCCTGCGGCACTTCCGTCAGACCCTGGATTTCCACCGGGATCGACGGGCCTGCTGTCTTGGCGACCTTGCCGTTTTCGTCCAGCATGGCGCGCACGCGGCCATAGGTCTGGCCAGCCAGCACAATATCGCCCACCTTGAGCGTGCCGGACTGCACCAGCACCGTGGCCACAGGGCCGCGGCCCTTGTCGAGCTGGGCTTCGATCACCAGACCCTTGGCCAGTGAATCGACCGGTGCCTTGAGTTCCAGCACTTCGGCCTGCAGCAGCACTTGCTCCAGCAGGGTGTCGATGCCCATGCCGGTCTTGGAAGACACCGGCACGAAAGGCGAATCGCCACCGTACTCTTCAGGCACCACCTCTTCGACCACCAGCTCCTGCTTGACGCGGTCGGGGTTGGCATCGGGCTTGTCGGCCTTGGTGATCGCCACCACGATAGGAACACCAGCCGCCTTGGCGTGCTTGATGGCTTCCTTGGTCTGGGGCATGACACCGTCATCGGCCGCCACCACCAGGATCACGATGTCCGTGGCCTGGGCACCACGGGCACGCATGGCCGTGAAGGCCTCGTGGCCCGGGGTGTCAAGGAACGACACCATGCCGCGTGGTGTTTCCACGTGGTAGGCGCCGATGTGCTGCGTGATGCCACCGGCTTCACCCGCAGCCACCTTGGCGCGGCGAATGTAATCGAGCAGCGAGGTCTTGCCATGGTCCACGTGGCCCATGACGGTCACCACAGGAGCACGTGGCAACCATTCCACGTTCTGCTGGGTCGTATCGTCGTCGGTAAAGGCTTCTGGATCGTCCAGCGCCGCCACCACCGCCTTGTGGCCCAGTTCTTCCACCACGATCATGGCGGTGTCCTGGTCCAGCGGCTGGTTGATGGTGACCATCTGGCCCATCTTCATCAGCGCCTTGATCACTTCAGACGCCTTGATCGACATCTTGTGTGCCAGCTCTGCCACCGTGATGGTTTCGGGCACATGCACTTCAATGATGCGCGCCTCGACCGGTGCGGACTGCTGGTGATCGTCGCGATGGTCGCGGCTGTCGCCACGGCGGCCACGCGGGCCACCACGCCAGTTGTTGCGACCGACACCGCCGCTGCTGTCGCCACGGGTCTTGATTTCTTTCTTCTTGGCAGTGTCGTTGGCCCAGCTGGAGGACAGCTTGGCCGACTTCACTTCCTTGCCAGCGCCTGGCGCACCTGCGCCTGCCCCGGCAGTGGCGGGAGCGCCTGCGCGCGCCACACCGGTGCCGACAGCCGGCTTGTGCAGGGTGCCCTTCTTGGCATCCCCCACGGCAGCGGGCTTGGCCACTGGCTTGGGTTCTTCTGGCTTCTTGGCCACCATGACCGCCTTCTTGGGCGTGGCCATCATGGACCGGATGGCAGCAGCTTCCGCTTCGGCCTTGCGGCGACGGGCGTCCAGGTCAGCAGCGCGCGCTGTTTCCTCGTCGGCGCGTGCCTTGGATTCAGCGGCAGCCTTTTCGCGGGCTTCGGTTTGGGCTGCATTGCGTGCAGCGGCTTCGGCCGCTTGCTCACGGGTGGCCTCCTGCTTGACAGCAGAGGCTTGTGCCTTCTTCTCGGCTTCCTGGGCGGCATAGGCGGCAGCGCGCTCTTCAGCTTCACGCTCACGCTTCTCACGCGCTTCACGCTCGGCACGCTTTTCGGCCAGCTCCGTCTCCTGGCGGCGGATCAGCTCGGCCTGGCGGCGAGCTTCTTCCTCGCGGCGGGACAGTTCCAGGTCTTCGCTGGAAACAGCGGCCTCTTCCGCAGCGGCGGGCGCGTGGGATTCGGCAGATGCCTCGGCACCTTCGTCGCGCTGGATGAACGTGCGCTTCTTGCGCACTTCCACCTGGATCGTGCGGGCCTTGCCCGTGGCATCCGCCTGCTTGATCTCGCTGGTGGACTTCTTCACCAGCGTGATCTTCTTGCGGTCGGCCGAAGCCGTGCCATGGCTGGCCTGCAGATAAGCAAGCAGCTTTTGCTTGTCCGACTCGGTCAACGCGTCGGAAGGGGCGGCCTTGCCCACGCCCGCAGCTTTGAGCTGGTCGAGCAGGGTTTCAGGCGATTTTTTGAGTTCGGTTGCAAACTCGGCGACAGTATTACTGGACATATGTGGTTCGTGCCTCCCTGACCTTTACTCTTGCCCCGCGAACCAGTGTTCGCGCGCCTTCATGATCAAGGCTTTGGCATCTTCTTCAGACTGTCCGGTCAGGTCGGTCAGTTCATCAATGGCCAGATCGGCCAGGTCGTCACGTGTGTGCACACCGCCTTCAGCCAACTTGGCAATCAGCTCGGGGGTGAGGCCTTCGAGGTCGCGCAGGTCCTGGGAGACCTCTTCCACGCTTTCCTCACGGGCGATTTCCATCGTGAGCAGCGCATCCTTGGCACGGGCACGCAACTCGTTGACGGTGTCTTCGTCGAAGCTTTCGATCTCCAACATTTCCTGCAGCGGCACATAGGCCACTTCTTCGAGGCTGTTGAAGCCTTCGGAGATCAGGATGTCGGCGATTTCCTCGTCCACATCGAGCTTTTCCATGAACAGCTTGCGGGCCGTGTCGGTCTCGTTGGCCTGCTTTTGCGCGCTTTCGGCGGCGTCCATGATGTTGATCTTCCAGCCGGTCAGATCGGACGCCAGACGCACGTTCTGACCACCACGGCCAATGGCGATGGCGAGATTTTCCTCGTCCACGACCACATCCATGGCGTGTTTTTCTTCATCGACCACGATGGAGGACACGTTGGCCGGGGCCAGGGCTCCGATCACAAACTGTGCGGGGTCTTCGGACCACAGCACGATGTCCACGCGTTCGCCAGCGAGTTCGTTGGTCACCGCATTGACGCGGGTGCCACGCACACCGACGCAAGTGCCAATGGGGTCCACGCGCTTGTCATGGCTCAGCACGGCGATCTTGGCGCGCGAGCCGGGGTCACGGGCGCAGGACTTGATTTCCAGCAGGCCTTGTTCGATCTCAGGCACTTCGTTGCGGAAGAGTTCGATCATGAACTCGGGGGCCGAGCGCGACAGGATGATGGGAGCGCCGCGCAGCGTCAGGTCCACTTCCATGATCATGGCACGCACACGGTCGCCACTGCGCAGGTTTTCCTTCGGGATCATCTCGCCACGGCGCAGACGTCCTTCCACACGGCCGGATTCGACAATGATGTCGCCCTTGTCCATGCGCTTGACGGTGCCGGTAAAGATTTTCTCGCCGCGCGACATGAAGTCGTTGAGCAGCATTTCACGCTCGGCGTCCCGGATCTTCTGCAGGATGACCTGCTTGGCAGCCATGGCGCCGATGCGGCCGATCGGCACGGACTCGACACCTTCTTCGATGTACTCGCCCACTTCGATGTCCGGAATGCGGTCCTTCGCATCCATCAGCAGCTCTTCGGCCTCGGGGTTCTGCAGGCCGGCATCATCGGGCACCACCAGCCAGCGACGGAAAGTCTCATAGTTGCCGCTGTCGCGATCTACGGACACGCGAATGTCCACCTCGCCCTGGTACAGCTTCTTGGTAGCCTGGGCCAGGGCCGACTCCACGGCGCCCAAGACCACATCACGCTCCACGTTCTTTTCGCGCGAAATGGCCTCAACCAACATCAACAATTCGCGATTCATGCGACAACTCTCCTGTTTCAATCACCCGAAGGCGGAGGCTGCGCGCGGCTGCCACCCACCCCAATTTTTCAGCAGCCACTCAGGCGGGTGCCGCCCCAGCCTTGCCTGCACGCCCCTTGAAATCCACGATGGGCGCCAGGCGCACATCCCGAACCTCGTCCAAGGTAAAGCCCAGCGCCTGCAATGGGGCGGGCACACGTTTCTTGCTGACCCTTTGACCTGGCTTGACCGGCGGCTCGTCACTCCAGACAATCTGCCACCCCCCAGCCTCGGCGCGCTCCAGCGTGCCGCGAAATTTCTTGCGGGTGGCATTGACCTGCCCCGCCGCCGCCGCAACGCCGATGGGCGCCTTCAGGGTGACGTCAATGACCGAACCCTCGAAGCGAACAAAGTCTTGCTCATGGCGCAGAGGGCGATCGATGCCGGGGGACGACACTTCGAGGCGCTTGTACTCGACGCCATCGACCTCCAGCGCAAACTGCAGCTGGCGCGTGACCTTCTCGCAATCCTCGACGGTCACGAACTGATCAATCACGGGCTGGGGCGCATCAGCGGCCGGCTGCACCCAGGGCAAGTCGATGGTGACGCGCAGCAAACCGCCAGCGGAGCGTTCGATCTCCACCAAGTCATACCCCAGGCCCGTCACAATTTGTTCAACGACTTGCTGCAATGCCACGTGTTCAGTTCAATCCCGGAAAAACAAAAAACCCGATAACCCCCGGAGACTCTTCCCCGACAGCTTCGAGCTCCAAAAGCGTTCGACCAAAAAAAACGGGCGGTTGGTACCCGCCCGTTTGGTCGTGAGAGTCGTATTGTAGCGCGCAAAGTGTTGATTTGCAAAGGCGCGGACGGGCAAAACTGTTGTCAACGCGCCCAGGCCAGTGTGCATGCGGCCTGCCGGACGATATGGTGCCAAAACGGCACCTGGCGCTTATCCAATCGGCGCGAGCAGCTATGACAGTGATAGCGGCTGCAGCAGCTCGGCCAGATCGCCCTCGGTGAACAGCGGCTCCTTGCGTGCAGCGGAGTTGCTGTACAGACTGCCCGCCAGCTGCGCCTTGCGCTCCTGCAGCACCAAAATTCGCTCCTCAATCGTGCCCTGCGCCACCAGTTTGATCACCCATACGCTCTGTGTCTGTCCAATGCGGTGGGCGCGGTCGGTGGCCTGGTTTTCCACTGCCGGGTTCCACCAGGGGTCGTAGTGAATCACCGTGTCGGCCTGCGGCAGGTTCAGCCCCACCCCGCCCGCCTTCAGGCTGACCAGGAACAGGGGCACCTGCCCGCTGGTGAACTGTTCGATGATCGCGTCGCGCTTCTGGCTCTGCCCCGTGAGCTTGACCCAGGGCAGGTTGCGTTTTTTCAGCTCGGCCTCGATCAGCGTGAGCATGCTGGTGAACTGCGAGAACAGCAAAATGCGCCGCCCCTCAGCCAGCATCTCGGGCAGCAGCGCCATCAGCTGGTCCAGCTTGGCCGATGTCTTGACCTTCTTGGCGGCATCCAGCGGCACGAGTTGCGGGTGGCAGCACACCTGGCGCAGCTTGAGCAGCGCATCGAGGATGGTGATCTGCGACTTGGCCAGCCCCTTGGTCTGCAGGGCTTCGCGCACGGTTTTTTCCATACCCAGGCGGATGATTTCGTACAGATCGGCCTGCGTGCCGGTCAGCTCCACAGGCATCACCGACTCGACCTTGGGCGGCAGCTCGCCCGCCACCAGGGCCTTGGTCCTGCGCAGCATGAAGGGCGTGATGCGCGAGCGCAGCTGCGCCATGCGCGCGCCGTCGCCCTGCTTTTCGATGGGCGTGCGAAACACCTCCTTGAAGCGTGTTTGACTACCCAGAAAACCTGGCATCAAAAAGTGAAACAGGCTCCAGATCTCGCCCAGGTGGTTTTCCATGGGCGTGCCCGACAGGCACAGCCGGTGGCGCGCCTGCAGCTGGCTGACCACCTGCGCGGCATGCGTGCTGGCGTTCTTGATGTTCTGCGCTTCATCCAGCACCACCAGGTGCCACTGGTGCGCCAACCAGCGCTCGCGGTCGCGCTGCAGCAGCGAATACGGGGCAATGACCAGGTCATGCTCGGTGACTGTATCTGCCATGCCGTGTCGGCCGGCGCCATGCAGCACCAGACAACGCAGCCCAGGGCAAAAGCGGGCCGCCTCGCGCTGCCAGTTGCCCATGAGGCTCACGGGTGCGATGACCAGCGCAGGTGCGGTCAGCCGCCCCGCGTCTTTTTCGACCTGGATGTGTGCCAGGGTCTGCAGCGTCTTGCCCAGGCCCATGTCGTCGGCCAGCACACCGGCCAGTCCGTGGGCACTCAGAAACTGCAGCCAGTTCAGCCCCTGCTGCTGGTACGGCCGCAAGGTGGCCCGCACGCTGGCGGGCAAAGGCACCTCCGGCAAGGCGCCGACGCCCTGCAACTGGGCCACCATGGCGCGCAAGGCATCGGCGCCCTGCCACACCGCGCCCTCGCCCAACGCGGCGCTGGTGCGCAGCGCGTCCATGCGCGAGAGCTTGAGGCTGTCGCCGCTGAAGTCGTGCGCGCGGTCGCCCACCAGGTCCAGCAAGGCGGCCATCCAGGGGCGCAGCGCGTCGGTCGGCACCCGCACAAAACCCGATGTACCCACACCCCGCAGGTAAGCAAACGGCGGCAGCTGCGGCTGTCCAGTGACGGGGTCGGGCGGCTGCTGGGCGGCAGCGGCGATCAGCAGGGGCAGCAACGGCAGGATGTTGTGGCGCACGCCGTTGATTTCCATGCCCAGCGACAGCGCAAACCAGGGCGATGTGGCCTCATCTTCGCCACTGGGTTGCAGTGACACGTCCAGCGTGTCGGCATGGGTGATCCAGCCGTCCAGCGCCGCGTCCTGCGTCAGCACAAAACCGGCCTCGCGCAACACAGAAAACCCGTTGTCAAACCAGTGCATCCAGTCGTCCTGCGATTCCTCGCCGGGGATGCCGAACAGGCCATCGTCGGTGGCCAGCAGGCCCAGGTCCATCAGGCGTTCAATGGCATCCAGCTCGGCCGCCGCGTCGCGCTGCAGCAGCACCTGACTGCCGTCGGCGCCGGTCACCAGCACGCTCAAGTCCTGCCCCGCCCACCAGCCCACATGGCCCTGGTAGTCAAAACGGAGCTGCGCGGTGATGAGGCCCAGAGTGGGCACATCGGCTTCGGCCACGGGCGCCAGGTGCAGGCGCGCCACGGGCTTGACGCCCTGCACGCGCGCCAGGGGGCGGAGCACCGGCGGCAGCGGCAGCATGCCGCCCAGGCGGCTGGCCACCTCCGCATGGTGTTTTTCCAGCGCGGCGGCGCTCAGCGGGGGCGCCTGCAGCAGCAGCTCCAGCTGCGCAGGGCTCAACCCCTCGGCCGACACGGGGCCGCACAGGCCCTGGGCGACATCGAGGTACAGGGGCGGGTGGTTGGCACACAGCGTGGCGCTGGGGCTGGGCAGGCGGGCCTGCAAGGTCCAGGCGTTGTCGCCACCGTCGCCACCACCGGACGTGACTTTTTCTTTCCAGGCCCAGGCAATGGGTAGCGGATCGCCCCAGCGCAGCGGCACGCCCACCGTGGAGCCGCCTGCATCCACAAACAGACGCCCCGTGGCGGCCGCCTGCTGCAGCGCCAGCAGGCCTACAGCTCCCTCCAGCACACCCGTCGGTGCGCCGCTGTAGGCCGAGTAGTAGCCCACGCTGCGCGGCATGGCACGCAGCAGTTGCAGCAGCTGGCGGTCTGCATCCGTGGCGCGGTCATACACCGCCTGGCCGGGTCCAGGTTGGGTCCGGACGGCCTTGGGCTTGGCCCAGCCGCCGGTGAGCTTGGGGTAGGACACCACGGCCTCGATCTGCAGCTGTGGCGCGCCATTGCGCAGGCGCCCGATGGTGGAGAGCAGGTAGAGGTAACACTCCGGCCGGTCTGCCTGTGCGCCAGCCAGTGGCGGCGCGGCGTTGTCTGCCGCCAGATCCCAGTCGTTCAGCCAACGCACCAGGCGGGCCTCGGCCTCTGCGCGGGCCTGGGCGGCCACGCGCTCCTGCATAGCCTGCAGCGCTTGCGCGGCCTGCGCTGTAGGGGGCGAACGGGGGGCAGGCTCTGCGCCTGGGCGCATGTCCAGGGCCTTCAGCGTCAGGGCTACCGCGTGTTTGCAGTCTTCGCCTACCGGGCAGGTGCATTCGCCCGTCCAGGAGCGGACCTGGCCGTTGGGCGCCAGCACCAGCTCTACCGACAGCGCGTACGGCTCGGGTTGGGTGCCCTGCACGTCGCCGCCGATGCGCCAGACGCCTTTGCCTTCCTCTTCAACGTCGATGCGGACGACGGCGGACTGCCGGAAAAGTCCCATACCACGCGACCAAGCGCCTTGGTCGCAGTGGGCCTGCAGCGAGCTGAGGGAAAAGGACGGAGCAGTGGGGGAAGACACAAATAAAAGCGGAAAGTGGCCCTAGCGCTTTACTATCAAGCGCTAGCAGCTACTAAAAAATGAGCATTGAGTGAGTATTTAGAACGCGACGCTTACCGGCTGCGCGCGGCGCGCACGCGCTCAAAAACGCCCTGGGCCTCGCTGCCCGCCCCTGCGCTGCCAGGGGCGTCCTGTAGGCTGGCCAGCAGCCGCGCCAGCACGGGCGCCTGGGGCAGCAGCGGCCCCAGGAACAGCGCGCGCTGGCCGTCGGCAATCAGCAGGGTGGGAAAGGTTTCCACGTCCAGGTCGCCAGCCAGATCGGACTCGTCTTCGATGTCCACCCATTCAAAACGCACCTCCGGATGCGCGCGGGCCAATTCGTTGAACAGGGGGCGGTAGATGCCACAGGTGCTACACCACGCAGCGCACAAGCACACGGCCCACCAGCCACCGGGCGTGGCGGCCGCCGGGCTTGGCGGGGAGGACGGGGGCAATGCGGCGGGGCTGGACATCAAACGGGCTCCTGGGGCTGGCGTGGCGGGAGCCCTGTGAAGACAGCAGGCCCCGCGCTACAAACCACGCCGTTCGCGGGCGCGGTAAACCTCGATGGTACCCACACCCGGCGCCTGGTTGCCCCAGCTGTTGCGCACAAAGGTCGTCACCGCCGCCACGTCCTCGTCGGACAGAAACTGCTGGAACGGTGGCATGCCGTGCGGGCGCGGGTTGCCCGCCGTGGCAGGCAGGTAGCCACCCTGCAGCACCACGCGCACCAGGTTGGTCGGGTCGCTCAGCGTGATGGCGCGGTTGCCCGCCAGCGCCGGGAAGGCGCCGGGTTCGCCCTGGCCTTTGTCGCCATGGCACTGGGCGCAGTGTTGTTCGTACACCTTGCTGCCGCGTGCCATGGCACTGGCTGGTGGGGCGGCTACGGTGGCAGGCACCTTGCGATCCTGCTGCGGCAGGCCCTGCAGGTACACGGCCATGGCGCGCGCATCGGCATCGGTAAGGTACTGGGTGCTGCGGAACACCACTTCGGCCATGGGGCCCAGCACCGAGCCGTGCGGGGCCACGCCGGTTTTCAGCAAGGCCACCACGTCTTCGGTTTTCCATTCTTTGACACCCGCCTCATGCGCAGCATTGAGCGCAGGGGCATACCAGTTCTGCACCGGGATCAGCCCGCCGGTAAAGGCCTTGGCGTCGGTGGTGGCGCCCAATGCGTTGCGCGGCGTGTGGCAGGCGGTGCAATGGCCCAGGCCGTTGACCAGGTAAGCGCCCCGGTTGTATTCAGCCGACTGCGTGGGTTCGGGTTGAGGCGCCCCGGGCGTGAAGAACAGCGCCCGCCAAACACCCAGCGCCGCCTGCGTGTTGTACGGAAAACGCAGCGCGTGGTCGCGGTTGGCTTCAGCGGCGGCGGGCAGGCTGTGCAGGTAGGCAAAGATGGCGTCCGAATCCTCGCGCGTCACCTGTGTGTAGTTGGGGTACGGAAAGGCCGGATACAACAGCCGCCCGTCCTTGCTGCGGCCGTGGTGCATGGCGCGCCAGAACTCGGCCGAGGTCCAGCTGCCAATGCCATGTGCCTTGTCGGGCGTGAGGTTGGAGCTGTGCACCACACCAAACGGCGTCTCGATGCCGCGCCCGCCGGCAAACGGCGCACCGCCCTGCGTGGTGTGGCAGGCCATGCAGTTGCCCACGCGGGCCAGGTACTCGCCGCGCTGAATCAATTCAGGTGTGCTCTGCAGCGTCTCGCCAGCGGGCAGAGGCTCTTCGCCGCGCAAGTTCAGGCTGATCAGCAGTGCTGCCGCAATGCCCAACGCGGCCAGAATGGAAGAGATCGTCCAGAGGATGCGTTTCATCGGTGCATCCCTTCTCAACGTGCAGCCGCAGCGGCCACGGGCACTTCGGCCACACCACCGCAGCGCGCGGGCATCGCAGCAGGCAAGGTGCGGGCGGGCTTGCCCCCCGCCGCCACGGGCTGGGCGGCCAACCAGGCCGAGACAGCACTCACATCGTCGGGCGTGAGCTGGCGGGCAATGTCGGCCATGCAGTCGGGCAGATGCGCCCCGCGCTGGCCGGTCTTCCAGGCGCCCAGCTGGCTGTTGAGGTAGTCGCGCGGCAGGCCTAGCAGGCCGGGTATGGACGGGGTCACACCCGTCATGGCTGCGCCATGGCAGGCCACGCAGGCGGGGATATTGCGGGCCACATCGCCCCCTTGCACCAGCTTGCGGCCTTGCTCCAGCACAGCGGCGGGCGCTTGTGGTGCGGGCGGCGGCGGGTAAGGCAAGTCCAGCGCTGCAAAGTGCTCGGCCATCTCGCGCAGGTAGTCGTCGGTCAGGTGTTCAATCAGGTAAGTCATCTGCGGGTAGCTGCGCCGCCCGTCCCGAAAGTTGAGCAGTTGGTTGGCCAGGTAGCCCGCCGGTTTGCCCGCAATGCGCGGAAAGTACCCATCTGGCGTGGCCCGGCCCTCTTTGCCGTGGCACGCGGTACAGGCCAGCACGCGCGAGGACATGGACGACACGGGCACCGTGGCCGCAGGGGCGGCAGGGGCGGCAGGGGCGGCAGGGGCGGCAGGGGCGGCAGGAGGCGTGCTGGCGGGCACCGTCTGGGCCGCAGCGCCAGCCGTCAACGCCAGCGCCACCAGGGCAGCCGCGCCGGGTGCGGAAAAAACAGGGCGCAGCAAGCCGCGCAGGCAATCGATCATGGGGATTTTTCCGTGGGGAAACGGTCGGCGGGCACCTACAAGCCGTGCGCTCGGGGCATGCATCAACACAAGCCGACACTCTACGCCCAGCGGCAAAAACAGTACAGATTCAGTTTCCTGTTAAAAATACAGATCAGTTTGACAAGCAGCCAGCCCCACCACCCCAATGAAACGCTACGAACGCCACGCTGACACCATCGCGCAGCTCATCCACAGCGGCGCGCTGCGGCCTGGCGACCGCGTGCCTTCGGTGCGCGAGGCCAGCCGCACGCGGGGCATCAGCCCGTCCACCGTGTTCGAGGCGTACTACCTGCTGGAGGCACAGGGCCTCATCCACGCCCGGCCGCGCTCGGGCTACTACGTGAGCGCCCGGCTGCCCAGCACGGCCGAGGCCCGCCCCGCCGAGCCCCTGCCCTCGCAGCCCGCCGCCACTTCCACCGGCGTGGCGATCAGCGACCTGGTGTTCGAGGTGCTGGGCCTGGCCCGTGACCGCGACCTGGTACCGCTGGGCTCGGCCTTCCCGGGGCTGGAGCTGTTTCCGCTGGACCGCCTGGCGCGCTGCCTGGCCAGCGGCATGCGCAAGCTCGACCCGTGGAACATCGTGCAAAGCCTGCCACCGGGTGACGAACGCCTGCGCCAGCAGATCGCACTGCGCTACGGCCTGCACGGCATGGCGGTGGAAGTGGAAGAAATCATCATCACCAACGGCGCGATGGAAGCGCTCAACCTCTGCCTGGAGGCCGTCACCCAGCCGGGCGATGTGGTGGTGGTCGAATCGCCCACCTTTTACGCCGCGCTGCAGGCCCTGGAGCGGCTGAACCTGCAGGCGCTGGAAATCGCCACCCACCCGCGCGACGGCATTGACCTGGCCGCGCTGGCCGAGGCGCTGGAGCGCCAGCCCCCCCACCAGCCCATCAAGGCCTGCTGGCTCATGCCCAGCTTTCAAAACCCTCTGGGTAGCCTGATGCCGGAGGACAAAAAACGCGAACTCGTGGCACTGCTCGCCCGCCACCAGATCCCGCTGATCGAGGACGACGTCTATGCCGAGCTGCACTTCGGCCCCCAGCGCCCGCCGCCTGCCAAGGCGTTTGATGGCACGGGGCTGGTCATGCACTGCAGCTCGTTCAGCAAAAGCCTGGCGCCCGGCTACCGCGTGGGCTGGGTGGCGGCGGGCCGCTTTGCCACGGCGGTGCAGCGGCTCAAGCTGATGACCACCCTATCAGCCGCCACACCATCGCAGCAGGCGCTGTCCGAATACCTGGCCCAGGGCGGCTACGACCGGCACCTGCGCGCGCTGCGCCGCAGCCTGGAACAGCAGCAGGCGATTGCGCTGGCGGCGGTGGCCCAGCACTTCCCGCGGGGCACGCGCGTGTCGCGGCCCGAGGGGGGCTACTTTTTGTGGGCAGAGCTTCCGCAGGAGGTCGATGCACTGGCGCTGCATCGCCAGGCACTCGCGCAGGGCATCAGCCTGGCGCCCGGGCAGATTTTTTCGGCCGACCGGCGTTTTGCGCACTGCGTGCGCATCAACTACGGGCACCCGGCACACGACCGCCTGCAACCCGCCCTGGAATGCGTGGGCCGCCTGGCCACTGTTCTGGCGGCCGAGGGTGCGCGCACACCCCCTGGTGAGCGCACCAACAACTCAAATCTATAGAGCGGCGACGCAGCACAACCTGTCCGGCACAGACACGGGTCTGAGCCAGGGCGAAAACAAAAAAGCACGCTGAGGATGCCCCTCAGCGTGCTTTTCTTTTGATAGCTACCTGCGCTTGATGGGCAAGCGCCAGGGCCTGTTTTTATCCATATCCCTCGTCGCTATCCCTCAGGCGGGGGCATGCCCGCTCAGAAGCTCTCCCATTCGTCGTCGTTGCCCCCCTTGGCTGCGGCTGCAGGCGCTGGCGCGCTGGCAACCGGGGGCCTGGTGCTGGCGGCAGGGGCGGCTGCAGGGGTGGCTGCGCTGGCCTTGGGCGCTGCCAGGCTGGCCTGGGGTTTGGCGGGCTTTGCGCTGCCGATCTTGCTGGCGCCTTTGGTCGCGCCTGCACTGCGTTGGGCGGTGAATGCCGGGGCAGCGATGGGCGCTCGGGGTGCCGGTGCGCTGCGCATCGCGTTGGCGTCGAGCTTGAACACGGCCACGGCGTTGACCAGTTCGCCCGCCTGGGCGTTCAGGGCGCTGGCAGCAGCCGCCATTTCTTCCACCAACGCTGCGTTTTGCTGCGTGGCCTGGTCCATCTGCGTGACGGCTTCTCCCACTTGGCCCACCCCTGCGCTTTGTTCGCTGCTGGCGGCGCTGATCTCTCCCATGATGTCCGTCACTCTGCGGATGGAGGCCACCACTTCGGTCATGGTGGCCCCTGCCTTGTCCACGAGGGCCGTGCCTTGTTCCACGCGCTCTACGCTGGCGGTGATGAGGGCTTTGATTTCCTTGGCGGCTTCTGCGCTGCGCCCTGCCAGGCTGCGCACTTCGCCGGCCACCACCGCAAAGCCCCGGCCTTGTTCTCCGGCCCGGGCGGCTTCCACGGCGGCGTTCAGGGCCAGGATGTTGGTCTGGAAGGCGATGCCGTCGATCACGCTGATGATGTCGGCGATCTTTCTGCTGCTGTCGTTGATGCCTTTCATGGTCTCGACCACTTCGGCCACCACCTCGCCGCCTTGCACGGCCACGGTGCTGGCGCTCACCGCCAGCTGGTTGGCGGCCCGGGCGTTGTCGGCGTTCTGGCGCACGGTGGAACCCAGCTCTTCCATCGAGGCTGCCGTTTCTTCCAGCGCACTGGCCTGCTGCTCCGTGCGGGCCGACAGGTCGTTGTTGCCCGAGGCAATCTGTGAGCTCGCCGAGGCAACCCCTTCCGCGTTCTGGCGCACCGAGCCCACGGTGTTCACCAGGCTTTGCTGCATGCGCTGCAAGGCGCCCAGCAGGTGGCCGGTTTCATCTTTGGAACTCACGGTGATCTGGCCACTGAGATCGCCGCTGGCCACACGGTCGGCAGCCTCCACGGCCTGCGCCAGGGGGCGGGTGATGGAGCGGATGATGGTGATGGCGAGAAAGACGGCAATCGCAATGGCGAGCACGCCAGCGATCAACACATCCCGTTGCAGCGCAGCGGCGGCAGCTTCGGCCCGCTCACCTGCTTTGACCGTGGTCTGGGCCTGAAACTCAACCTGCTCCTGAATAGCCGCCTGGTAGGCAAGCTGCGCGGGGCGATACTGCTCTTCCAGCAGCTTAGTGGCTTCGTCCTTCTGCCCTTGCTGGATCATGGTGAGGTACTGCACGCCAATCTTTGCAAAGTCTGCGCGCCGCTGTTGCATGCGCGCCAGAATTTCTTTGCCTTTTTCCGAGACGATCAGCGCGTCAAGGGTTTTGTACTGTGCGTCCACTTCCGCCCTCGACGCGGCAATCTGGTCCATGGACGACTTAGTCACGGCCTCGGTCGTGAAAATCGCCAGATTGCGCACCTGGATGGCTTGCACATTCACCCGGTCGGTCAACGTGCCCAGCGCTTTAGTGATGGGGATGCGAACGTCAATCACGTCCTTCAGCTCTGCGCGCTGGCTCGCAGACTGGATCAGGCTGACCGCCCCCAGCGCGATGAGCAACAACACCATGACGGCAAACGCTACGGTAAGTCGGGTTGATATCTTCAGCTGATTCATCCTGCTTCTCCTCTGGACTGGTGGTGGTTTGAAGGTGGTTTTTTTGGCTGTCACCACCTTATCCGTGAGCGATCTTTGTCACCAGTGCTATTTCGCCGCAGCGCAGCAACTCCGGCCTGGGCGCCACAGATCACCCTGCACTCGCCCGGGCATTTATTGACAAAACGTTGCATCCGGTCGGTTCAGTGCGCTCCCCCCCTGTCGCAGCCCCGGCCTGCCCGGTTGGGATTGGAGAGCTAGCTCCAGTCCCAGCCCCGGTGCGCAGGCAAAAAAATGCTACCTTCCACAGCGGCCCTACCGCCGGTGCGCCCCCGCTTTTGACTGACGATCCGATGCCCCTTTTCAGCAACAAAGAAACCGATCCCAACCACATCCCCGCCCCGGGCCTGCCCCTGCTGGCGCTGGAGCTGCGGGCGCCCTGGGAGTTTGGCGCGGTGCTGCCCGCCTGGCCGGTGCTGCAGCGCGCCCCGCTGGGCGACGGCCACACGGTGATCGTGTTCCCGGGCCTCACGGCGGGTGACGCCACCACCGTGCCGCTGCGCCGCTACCTGGATTCGCGCAACTACGACACCCTGGGCTGGGGCCAGGGCCTGAACCTGGGCCCCCGCGATGGCGTGCTGGAAACCGCCAAGCGCCAGCTGCAGGAGGCAGCCCAAGCCAGTGGCGGCAAGGTGAGCCTGGTGGGCTGGAGCCTGGGCGGCGTCTATGCCCGCGAGCTGGCCAAGGAGATGCCCGACCTGGTGCGCTGTGTGATCACACTGGGCACGCCATTCGCAGGGCACCACACCTCGACCAATGCCTGGCGCATCTACCAGTTCGCCAGCGGCCGCAACATCGAGCGCGAAACCGAGAGCTACAACCTGCCCGAAGCGCCCCCCGTGCCCACCACCAGCATCTACTCGCGCACAGATGGCGTGGTGGCCTGGCGCGGCAGCATCCAGGCCCCGGCGGCGCACAACCCGCACACCGAAAACATCGAAGTGGTGGCCAGCCACTTTGGCATCGGCCTGAACCCCAGCGCCTGGTGGGCCGTGGCCGACCGCCTCGGACAACCGCATGGGCCGCAAGTGGTGTGGCAGCCTTTTCAGCGCCCCCGGGTTCCGGGCTTGCACCTGGTGTATCCAGATCCCCACCGCTAAGCGACTTGCGCGGGGCTATGCAGCCAGTCCGCCCAAAGAAATAGAAAACAGAGAACAAAAAAAGCACGCTGAGGATGCCCCTCAGCGTGCTTTACTTTTGATAGCTACCCGCGCTTGATGGGCAAGCGCCAGGGCCTGTTTTTATCCATATCCCTCGTCGCTCTCCCTCAGGCGGGGGCATACCCGCTCAGAAGCTCTCCCATTCGTCGTCGTTGCCGCCCTTGGCTGCGGCTGCAGGCGCTGGCGCGCTGGCAACCGGGGGCCGGGTGCTGGCTGCAGGGGCGGCTGCAGGGGTGGCTGCGCTGGCCTTGGGCGCTGCCAGGCTGGCCTGGGGTTTGGCGGGCTTTGCGCTGCCGATCTTGCTGGCGCCTTTGGTCGCGCCTGCACTGCGTTGGGCGGTGAATGCCGGGGCAGCGATGGGCGCTCGGGGTGCCGGTGCGCTGCGCATGGCGTTGGCGTCGAGCTTGAAGACCGCCACGGCGTTGACCAGTTCGCCCGCCTGGGCGTTCAGGGCGCTGGCAGCAGCCGCCATTTCTTCCACCAACGCTGCGTTTTGCTGCGTGGCCTGGTCCATCTGCGTGACGGCTTCTCCCACCTGACCCACCCCTGCGCTTTGTTCGCTGCTGGCGGCGCTGATCTCTCCCATGATGTCCG